>JBJDYP010000106.1:0-4712 GCA_051867435.1 Faecousia sp. | reverse complement strand
TCGAGCAAATGCGCCCCCTTAAGAATCCCCCGCCGCTTTTCCGGCGGTGCGAAGCAAGCCTGATAGGTTATGACGCAGTGGTTCAGTGGCACCAGACCACCAAATTCCCACGTCATTGCGAGCCAGTGCTCACACTGGCGTGGCAATCGGTACTCCTAATTGGGTACTATCGTCAACCGACATGGGAAGTGGATGCGGATTGCCACACCAGTGACCTCGGTCACTTATCTCGCAATGACGTGCAGGACGGAGGGCGAAGCCACCGAAGGGGGTGTCCAACCCGATACCTTTGTTTTGTCTGCGACGCAGTAATTCGGAGGCACCCAACCACCAAATATTCTCGTCATTGCGAGATAAGCGCGCACGTTGGCGTGGCAATGACGTGGAAAATGGAAAGGCGAAGCCGCCCTCGTGTAAAGGGAGCATCGGGCGCTGCTGGAATTTTTGATAGTTAGCTACCGCTAACTACTCGGTTTTTTATTCAATTTTCCGAGTTGTCTATTGCTAACTGCCGTGGTATACTGATGGTGAGAAACGGATAGAAAGAAGGGATTCCCCATATGACACTGAAGGATTTGGAAATCGGCGGCAGCGCCGTCGTCACCGCGGTAGGCGGTGAAGGCGCCCTCCGGCAGCATTTCCTGGACATGGGCGTGATTCCCGGCGCGGAGGTCACCCTGGTAAAGTACGCGCCCATGGGCGACCCCATGGAGCTGCGGATCCACGGCTACGAGCTGACCCTGCGGCTTGCCGACGCGGAGCGGATCTCCGTCGAGCCTGCCCGGGAGCAGCCCAAAACCGAATATGTGATCAGCTACGGTCCCCATCGCCACAAGGCCCACCCGGGTCTGGGTGAGGAGGGCAAATACCATGTGAAAGCCGATGAGCATCCCGTCCCCGAGGGCACGGTGCTGACCTTTGCCCTGGCGGGCAACCAGAATTGCGGCAAAACCACCCTGTTCAACCAGCTCACCGGCTCCAACCAGCACGTTGGCAACTTCCCCGGGGTGACGGTGGACCGCAAAAGCGGCGCCATCCGGGGCTACCCCAACACCGAGATCACCGATCTGCCGGGCATCTACTCCATGTCTCCCTACTCCAGCGAGGAGATTGTGACCCGGCAGTTCATCATCGACGAAAAGCCCACGGGCATCATCAACATCGTGGATGCCACCAACATCGAGCGGAACCTGTATCTCACCATGCAGCTCATGGAGCTGGGTGTGCCCATGGTGCTGGCGCTGAACATGATGGACGAGGTACGGAGCAACCGCGGCGCCATCCGCATCAACGAGATGGAGGAAATGCTGGGCATCCCCGTGGTGCCCATCTCCGCCGCCAAAAACGAGGGCGTGGACGAACTGGTTCGCCATGCCGTCCATGTGGCAAAATACCAGGAAAAACCCGGCAGAATGGACTTTTGCCGGGCGGACGACCACAACGGCGCCGTCCACCGCTGTCTCCACGGCATCATGCACCTGATCGCGGATCACGCCGAGGCAGAGGGGCTTCCCCTCCGGTTTGCCGCCACCAAGCTGGTGGAGGGCGACCAACGGATCCTGGAGCGGCTGAAGCTCACGAGCAACGAGCAGGCCATGCTGGAGCATATCATCTGCCAGATGGAGCAGGAGCGGGGACTGGACCGGGCTGCCGCCATCGCGGATATGCGGTTTGCCTTCATCCGGCGGCTGGTGGAGCGCACCGTCATCAAACCCAGGGAGAGCAAAGAACACGCCCGGAGCCGGAAAATCGACCGATTCCTCACCGGCAGGCACACCGCCATTCCCGCCTTTATCGGGATCATGGGGCTGGTGTTCTTCCTGACCTTCCATGTGTTCGGCAAGTGGATGCAGGACGCTCTGGCTTTCGGCATAGCGTGGCTCACCGGCTGGGCCGATACCCTGCTCACCGCCTGGAACATCAACGAAACCGTTCACTCCCTGGTGATTGACGGCGTGTTCTCCGGCGTGGGCAGCGTGCTGAGCTTCCTGCCCATCATCGTGACACTGTTTTTCTTCCTGTCCCTGCTGGAGGATACGGGCTATATGGCCCGGGTGGCCTTCGTCATGGATAAGCTGCTGCGGAAAATCGGCCTGTCCGGCCGCAGCATCGTGCCCATGCTCATCGGCTTCGGCTGCACGGTGCCCGGGGTCATGGCAAGCCGCACCCTGCCCTCGGAGCGGGACCGCAAAATGACCATCCTGCTGACCCCCTTTATGAGCTGCTCCGCCAAGCTGCCGATTTACGGCTTCTTTGCCGCCACCTTCTTCCCCAGGCATGCCGCTCTCGTCATGATCGGACTGTATTTCCTGGGGATCCTGGTGGGCATCCTCATGGCGCTGCTGTTCAAGGGCACCCTGTTCCGGGGTGAGGCGGTGCCCTTTGTGATGGAGCTGCCCAACTACCGGATGCCCGGCATGAAAAATGTGGCCCAGCTTCTGTGGGAGAAGGCAAGGGACTTCCTCCAGCGGGCATTCACCGTGATTTTCGTGGCCACCGTGGTCATCTGGTTCCTGCAGTCCTTCGACCTGCGGCTTGCCCTGGTGTCCGACTCCAAAGACAGCATCCTCGCCATGATCGCGGGCTTTATCACCCCCGTTTTCAAGCCTCTGGGCTTCGGGGACTGGCGGATCTCCACCGCGCTGATCACCGGCTTTATGGCAAAGGAAAGCGTGGTGTCCACCCTGAATGTGCTGTTCTCCGCGGAAAGCGAGCTGTTCGCGGTACTTACCCCCGCCGGGGCAGGCTCCCTGCTGGTGTTCTGCCTGCTCTACACCCCCTGCGTGGCTGCCATTGCCTCGGTGAAGCGGGAGCTGGGCACCGGCTGGGCAGCCGGCATGGTCGCCGGGCAGTGCGTCATCGCCTGGATCTGCGCGCTCCTTCTCCGGCTGCTGCTTCTCCTGGGAGGTGCCGCATGAACTGGCAGAGCATCCTGATCCTGGCGCTTCTGGGTGCCGCCCTGGCGGCTGCCCTGGGGATCCACCGGAAAAGCGGCGGCTGCAAATGCGGCGGAGACTGCGGTTGCTGCGCCGGCTGCCGCAAAGAATCCGATTGACAACCCCTTTTCCCCCTGATACAATGATTGCACCCGAAAACGGAAGGAGCGGCGCCCATGATCACCGAATTTGATTTCTCCAAGGGCTGCGAAAACGAGGAACCAGCCGAAGAATCCAGCATCATCCGCCTGACCGACGAGGACGGCAGCGAGGTGCTGTTCGATCTGGTGGATGTGGTGGAGTATCAGGGCAGGGAATACATGATCCTGCTGCCTCCCGAGGAGGAATCCTCCCAGATCACCATTCTGGAGATCCTTCCCCGGGACGACGGCACCGAGTCCTACCTCACCGTGGTGGACGACAGGCTGCTGGGTGCGGTGTATGCCGTCTTCCGGGAGAAGAACAAAGACATTCTGACCTTTGTGGACTGACCACACAGAGCCGCCATTGCAAACCAGCCATTTGCAATGGCAGTCTTTTTGCCCGGGCGTGGTTTTTCTAGTTTCAGTTATCGGTTTTCAAAAGCTTGGGTCAAATTCCGATTTTTCGGGCTGTTAATATGCGTGATAACCTCCGTCAAACACTGTAGGGGAGGCGTTTCGCCTCCCGCTGCGCTGTACCACCGGGACGGGGAACCCGTCCCCTACGATGGGTTACGAATACCCCGCTAAATCGAAATTTGGCGGTGTGCTTACGAAAGCAGATAATCAAATTTCAAGTTTACAAATAATTCACGGGAAAATTGATTTCCCCTCTTGCATTTTCCGATTGTTGTGCTATTATATAGGCGTTAGCACTCAAGGCGAGTGAGTGCTAAAACCCGAACCGTGTAGATAAATGCAGAACCAATGAGTTCTGCGGTCTAAATATTGTTTTTTTGGAGGTAATTTGAAATGAAGCTGAAACCCATGGCAGACAACATTCTGCTGAAGGAACACGAAGCGCCGGAAACCACCGCTTCCGGCATCATCCTGGCTACCAGCAACAAGGAAAAGCCCGCGATCTATGAGGTCGTCTCCGCAGGCCCCGATGCCAAGGACATCAAGCCCGGCGACCGGGTCGTGGTGGGCAAATTCACCGGCACCGAGCTGAAGCTGGACGGCGTGGACTACAAATTCGTGAAGCAGGAAGACATTCTTGCTGTCGTGACTGACTGATCAGGAGGGATTTTATCATGGCAAAGATGATTGTTTACGGCGAGGAAGCCCGCAGAAAGCTGCAATCCGGCATTGACCAGCTTGCCGATACCGTGAAGGTTACCCTGGGCCCCAAGGGCCGCAATGTGGTTCTGGGCAAGAAGTACGGCGCGCCCCTCATCACCAACGACGGCGTGACCATCGCCAAGGAAGTGGAGCTGGAGGACCCCTTTGAAAACATGGGCGCCCAGCTCATCCGGGAGGTCGCCACCAAGACCAACGACGTGGCCGGCGACGGCACCACCACCGCAACCCTGCTGGCACAGGCCATCACCCGGGAGGGTCTGAAGAACCTGTCCGCCGGCGCGAACCCCATGGTCATGCGCAAGGGCATTGAGAAGGCCGTGAAGGTGGCAGTGGATGCCATCAAGGAGCATTCCGTCTCCGTTAACGGCTCCGATGACATCGCCCGGGTCGGCACCGTTTCCTCCGGCGACGAGTCCATCGGCAAGCTGATCGCCGAGGCCATGGAGAAGGTGGGCACCGAGGGTGTCATCACCATCGAGGAGAGCAAGACCGC
>JBJDYP010000105.1:0-4827 GCA_051867435.1 Faecousia sp. | reverse complement strand
GAAGGCGTTGCCGAACTCGGTGGCGTTGATGAAATACTCGAACCGTTCGGTAAAGGCGGGGTCATCCGGCTTCCGCTTGGCTAGGGGGCTGATCTCCACGGGATAATCGTAGATGAACGTGGGCTGGATCAGCTTTTCTTCCACGAAAGCATCGAAGAACTCGGCGAGAATGGCACCCTTGGTGGGAACCTCGGGCAGCTCCACCTTGTACGCCTTTGCAAGGGCAATGGCCTCTTCGTCGGAGGAAACGGCGGCGAAGTCCACGCCGGAGTACTTCTTGACGGCCTCGACCATGGTCAGGCGCTCCCAGTGGGACAGGTCGATGGTCAAGCCCTGGTAGGGAACCTGCAGGGTGCCGCAGACATTCCGGGCCACGGTCTTCATCATGTCCTCCACCAGATCCATCATGCCGTGGAAATCGGTGTAGGCCTGATACAGCTCGATGGTGGTAAATTCGGGGTTGTGCTTGGGATCCATGCCCTCATTGCGGAAGATCCTGCCGACCTCGTATACCCGGTCCATGCCGCCCACGATGAGCCGCTTCAGATACAGCTCGGTCTCAATGCGGAGAACCATGTCCATATCCAGGGTGTTGTGGTGGGTCAGGAAGGGACGGGCAGAGGCACCGATCTCAAAGGGCGTCAGGATGGGGGTCTCCACTTCCAGGAAGCCCCGGTTGTCCAGGAAAGCGCGGAGCTCCCGCATGATGCGGCTGCGCTTGACGAAGGTGTCCCGAACCTCGGGGTTCACGATCAGATCCACATAGCGCTGGCGGTAACGGGTCTCCTGATTGGTCAGGCCGTGCCACTTCTCGGGCAGGGGCAGCAGAGACTTGGAGAGCAGGGTCGCCTGGTGCACGCGGACGGAGGTCTCTCCCCGCTGGGTGCGGAACACATCGCCGGTGACACCCACGATGTCGCCGATGTCATTCTTCTTGAAGCGCGCAAAATCTGCCTCGTCCATCTCGTCGAACTTGACGTAGAGCTGGATGCGGCCTTCCTGATCCTGCAGGTCGCAGAAGGACACCTTGCCCATTCCGCGCTTGCTCATGATTCTGCCTGCCAGAGAGACGGTCTGCCCCTCCATGGCGTCAAAATTGTCCCGGATCTGGGCGGAGGTGGCAGTCACCTCAAACTTGGTCTGGACAAAGGGATCCAGTCCCTCCGACTGCAGATTCGCCAGCTTCTCCCGGCGAACCTTCACCTGGTCGGACAAGGGCATTTCAGCCTGCGGTACAAACTTTGCCATGCTTAACCCTCACGAGAGACGGAAACCACCGCCATCCGGAATTCACCGGCGGGTGCGTGGACGGTGAACTCTTCGCCCGCGGCCTTGCCCACGATGGCGCGGCCAAAGGGAGAGTCGTCAGACAGCTTAAATTCCATGGGGTTGGCTTCCTGGGAGCCGGTGATGCGGTATTCGGTCTCCGCGCCGGTGTTCAAATCCCGGACGACCACGGTGCAGCCCAGACCGACACGGCCGGAGGCGGCATTCTCGTCCTCGATCAGGACGGCATGGTTCAGGATGTCTTCCACCTCGGCAATACGGCCATAGAGCTTGGCCTGCTCGTTTTTCGCGGCATCATACTCGGAGTTTTCGGACAAGTCACCGTAGGAACGGGCTTCGGCGATCATGTCGGCGATCTCACGCTCACGGGTGGTCTTCAGGTATTCCAGTTCCTTCAGCAGCTCCTCGTGACGCAGCTTTGTAATCTTATATTCTTTTGCCATAATGATAGATCCTTTCTTCCTCGCGTATAATGGGAATTCTAATTCAGCATCCTGTATTATAATGGATACTGAACAACACAAAAGCCTTGAAAGCTAAGGCTTTCCGGCTTGTTTTGCGTTGTTCAGGTGCAAGGATTTTTCACCTTTGGGAAAAAATCCTTGCACCTGTCTTGACCAGCGGTGCGCCGCTGGCCAAGAATATCCATTGATACGTGTCTGTATTTCACAAAATCGGTTAAAAAGAGCCGATTTTGTGAAATTCCCGCCCTTGGCGGGGAATAAGCCGCAAAAATGCGGCTTATTCAGCAGACACTATTATAGAAGATTTTTATGAAATCGTCAAGGGAAATTCCGTGTTTTCCCCGGGAAATCAGACGGTTTTTCCGGCTTTCGTGCCTTTTCGTGCCCCGAATAAGTTTTTCAGTATTTTTTCACAAATTTGTTGCAATTAAATCGTCAATATGCTATATTTTTTAAGTTGAGTGAAATCATTGAATTCTGTAGAGAAAAGGAGCGACATTCCGATGCCTACGCAGGATAAAATCCGAAATATTGCAATTATTGCCCATGTTGACCACGGCAAGACCACGCTGGTGGACGAAATGCTGAAGCAGGGCGGTATTTACCGGGAAAATCAGACGACGGTGGAGCGCGTCATGGACTCCGGCGATCTGGAGCGGGAACGCGGCATCACCATCCTGGCAAAGAACACTTCCGTCCGTTACAAGGACTACAAGATCAACATTGTGGACACCCCGGGCCACGCCGATTTCGGCGGTGAGGTGGAGCGCATTCTGAAGATGGTCAACGGCGTGATCCTGCTGGTTGACGCCGCGGAGGGCCCCATGCCCCAGACCCGTTTCGTGCTGCAGAAGGCGCTGGAGCTGGGCCACAAGGTCATCGTTGCCGTGAACAAGATCGACAAGCCCGATGCCCGGATCCATGAGGTCATGGACGAGGTGCTGGAGCTGCTGCTGGATCTGAACGCGACCGACGAGCAGTTCAACTCTCCCACCGTGTTCTGCTCCGGCAGACAGGGCACCGCGTCCTACGGTCCCGACGAGACCGGCACCGATCTGGTCCCCCTGTTTGAGACCATCATCAACTATGTGGACGCGCCCGGCGGCAGCGCGGAGGAGCCGCTGCAGCTTCTGGTATCCTCCATTGATTACAACGAGTATGTGGGCCGCATCGCCGTGGGCCGTGTGGAACGGGGCACCATCAGGGTCAACCAGGAAGTGACCATCTGTGACTTCCATGATCCCCAGATCCGCCAGAAGGGCAAGGTCGTGGCTCTGTATGAGTTCGACGGCCTGGGCAAGAACCCCATCCAGGCAGCCTCCGCGGGTGAGATCGTGGCGCTGTCCGGCATGGCGGACATCACCATCGGACGGACGCTGTGCGATCCCCAGAACGTGGAGCCGCTGCCCTTTGTGAAGATCTCCGATCCCACCATCGAGATGACCTTCTCCGTCAACGATTCCCCCTTTGCTGGCAAGGAGGGCAAGTTCGTCACCTCCCGGAACCTGCGTGACCGCCTGGAGCGGGAGCTGCTCAAGGATGTGTCCCTCCACGTCACCGAGCAGGGCACCGATTCCTTCAATGTGGCAGGCCGGGGTGAGATGCACCTGTCGATCCTGATGGAAACCATGCGCCGGGAAGGCTACGAATTCGCGGTCTCCACCCCCAGAGTGCTGACCAAGGTCATCGACGGCAAGGTCTGCGAGCCCATCGAACGGATGGTGGCGGATGTGCCGGAAGAATCCATGGGCTCCGTCATTGAGAAGATGGGCCGCCGGAAGGCTGACCTTTTGAGCATGACCCCCATGGGCAGCCGCTACCGCCTGGAATTCCTGGTGCCCTCCAGAGGACTGTTCGGCTACCGCAATGAGTTCCTCACCGATACCAGAGGCGAGGGCATCATGAGCAGCGTGCTGGACTCCTACGCACCCATGAAGGGAGAGATTGAGCGCCGTCTCACCGGCTCGCTGATCTCCTTTGAGACAGGCGAGGCCTGCTCCTACGGTCTGTTCAACGCCCAGGAGCGGGGCGCGCTGTTCATCGGTGCTGGCACCCCCGTCTACGCCGGCATGGTGGTGGGCATTTGCAGCCGCAACGAGGACATGACCGTCAATGTGTGCAAGCGCAAGCAGCTCACCAATATGCGTGCCGCCGGTTCGGATGAAGCTCTCCGCCTGACCAGCCCCAAGGTATTCTCCCTGGAGCAGTGCCTGGAGTTCCTGGCGGACGACGAGCTGCTGGAATGCACCCCCAAGAGCCTGCGGATCCGCAAGCGTGAGCTGGATCACGCTGCCCGTATGCGCCAGGTCATGAAAAAGCGTGCCCAGGAGCAGTAATTCTCCGATTTTCCGCCGAAAAACCAAAAAGTCAGGACCTCTCCGAAATGGCGGGTGTTCGTGAAGCAGTCTCGGTCCCGGCAGTTCAGTCTGCCGGGACTGTTCTTGCATAAATTGAAGCCGTATGCTATGATTAAACAGACCGACAAACTTGAATTTGATGAGGTGCGCACAATGTATATTGAAACTGCTAGAATGGTCATTCGTGATTTTGCTATGGATGATTTGAACGATATGCACGATATTTTTGGTGATGATGAAACAATGAAAAATTGCGAACCTGCATATACCATTGAGAAAACAGCCGACTTTTTGCAAAAGTTCTGCATAGAAAAAAGAGGCGCTGTTGCCGCAGTCCATAAAGATACCAACAAAGTAATTGGCTACATTCTCTTTAAAGAGTATGATGAAGAAGTGTATGAAATTGGCTGGATTTATAATAAGGACTATTGGAGACAAGGTTATGCCTTTGAATCTTGTAATGCTGTTATGGATTATGCATTCAATAGTATGAACATCCATAAAATATTTGCGGAAGCGATTGATGGAATTAAATCTGTTGGTCTGATGAAGAAACTCGGAATGAAATTAGAAGGAATACAAAGAAGTCAGACAAAGGATAATTTTGGAAACTGGGCAGACCTATACTTTTATGGTATTCTTGCAGAAGATAGACAGTAATACCAATCTAGCTAATGTTTGTCAAGCATAATTTTTGCGCTATTGTTTGTAAAAAAGGG
>JBJDYP010000104.1:0-21459 GCA_051867435.1 Faecousia sp. | reverse complement strand
GCACCGGCAACCATCCCAACGGCTTTACCCAGGAGAACATCAAGACCTTCTCCGCACAGTTGAAGGAGCTGGGCTTTGACTACGACTGGTCGAAGATGATCGCCACCTCCGATCCTTCCTTCTATAAGTGGACACAGTGGATCTTCAAGCAGCTCTACAAGGCCGGCTACGCCAAGCGGATCGAGATGCCCGTGAACTGGTGTGAGGAGCTGGGCACCGTGCTGTCCAATGACGAGGTGGTTGACGGCAAATCCGAGCGCGGCGGCTATCCCGTTGTCAAGAAGAATATGATGCAGTGGGTCATTGACCAGCCCGCGTTTGCCGAGAAGCTGCTGGAAGGTCTGAACGAAATTGACTGGCCCGAATCCACCAAGGAGATCCAGCGCAACTGGATCGGCAAGTCCACCGGTGTGGAGGTGGACTTCAAGCTGGTGGGCGGCGGCTCCTTCTCCATCTACACCACCTGTATCGAGACCATCTACGGCATCACCTTCATGGTGCTGGCCCCTGACGGCAAGACCGTGCAGTCACTACTCGATCGGGTGGAGAACAAAGAAGAGGTGCAGGCGTACATCGACGAATCCGTCAAAAAGAGCGATATGGACCGCACCGAGCTGAACAAGACCAAGTCCGGCTGCCCCCTGAAGGGCATCTATGCCATCAACCCGGTCAACGGCAAGGAAGTGCCCGTGTTCATCGGCGATTTCGTCCTGGCAAGCTACGGCACCGGCGCCGTCATGGCGGTTCCCAGCCACGACCAGCGTGACTTTGAGTATGCCCAGGTTCACCATATCCCCATGATCCAGGTCATCGCCGGCGCGGATGTTTCCGAGCACGCCTTTGAGAAGCATGACTACCTGGGCAAGGGCTGCACGCTGATGAACTCCGAAGAATTCACCGGCATGACCGTGGAAGAAGCCAAGGAAGCCATCACCTGCAAGCTGGAAAAGCTGGGTGTTGCCAGAAGAAAGAACAACTACCACTTCCGTGAGTGGATCTTTGCCCGCCAGAGATACTGGGGCGAGCCGGTTCCCTGTGTTTACACTGAGGACGGTCAGACTGTGTTCCTGCCGGACGAGGAGCTGCCGCTGATCCTGCCGGAGCTGGAGGACTACAGAGGACGCAACGGTCAGGCACCGCTGGAAAACGCTGTGGAATGGAAGCAGTATGACCGAAACGGCATCCAGGGTGTCCGGGAGACTTCCACCATGCCTGGTTCCGCCGGTTCTTCCTGGTACTATATGCGTTACATCGATCCCAACAATGACAAGGCATTCTGCGATCCCGAACTGCTGAAGCACTGGATGCCCGTTGACCTGTATGTGGGCGGCCCCGAGCACGCGGTGGGTCATCTGATGTATGCCCGGATCTGGAACCGGTTCCTGTATGACAACGGCCTGTCGCCTGTGAAGGAGCCGTTCAGGAAGCTGGTGCATCAGGGCATGATCCTGGGTGAGAACGGCATCAAGATGGGTAAGCGCTATCCCGAATATGTGGTCAATCCCAGTGATATCGTCCGGGAATACGGCGCGGATACCCTGCGGCTGTATGAGATGTTCATGGGCCCGCTGGAGGTTTCCAAGCCCTGGAGCACCTCCGCCGTTGCGGGTGCCAAGAAATTCATCAACCGTGTATGGACATTCTTCACCGAGCCTGCCAACATCACCGATACCGACGACGGCAAGCTGACCAAGATCTACCACCAGACCGTGAAGAAGGTCACTTCCGACTTCGAGGCTCTGGGCTTCAACACCGCCATTGCTCAGATGATGGTCTTTGTGAACGAGGTCTATAAAAACGGCACATGCCCCAGAGCGTACGCGGAGGGCTTCATCAAGATGATGTCCTGCATCACACCCCATGTGGGCGAGGAAATGTGGCAGATCCTGGGACACGGGGACACCATCGCCTATGAGAGCTGGCCTACCT
This sequence comes from Faecousia sp., assembly GCA_051867435.1. Taxonomy (GTDB): domain Bacteria; phylum Bacillota; class Clostridia; order Oscillospirales; family Oscillospiraceae; genus Faecousia. Next base: position 19,530 of record JBJDYP010000104.1, on the reverse strand, counting down.
ATGACGAGGAAAAGTGCAGGGACACCGAGGTGAACATCGCCGTTCAGGTCAACGGCAAGATGCGCGGCACCGTGCTGATGGCAGCGGATCTTTCCAATGAGGAAGTGGTCGCCAACGCCGTGGCTGACGAGAAGATCGCCCGGTTCCTGGAAAAGCAGGGCGGCAGCATCATCAAGACCATCGTGGTCAAGAATAAGCTGGTCAACCTGATTGTGAAGTAAACGAAAAACACATCCACCGAAGCCGGTGGATGTGTTTTTATGTCAGGGAAAGGGGGAGCTCCATCCGGTGGGCTTCCAGCAGCCTACGGTCGTGCAGGATGGTTTCCGCGTCTGCGTCTGCCACGATTCGTCCGGCAGAGAGGAGTACCACCCGCCGGCAGGTGTCCAGAATCAGATCCAGATCGTGGGATACGATGATTTTCGTCATGGAAAGATCGTTCACCGCGCGAATGACCGCCCGGCGGTTATAGGGATCCAGGGCAATGGACGGCTCGTCCATGATGATTACCTGGGGATCCATGGTCAAAATGGTGGCAATGGCAGCCATCCGCTTCTCACCGCCGGAGATTTTGTGGTTATAGCGGTTTTTCAGATCTGTAAGCCCCAGCTTTTTCAGCACCGCGTCCACCTTCGCTTCGGCTTCCTCTGCGGACAAGCCGTAGTTTCGGGGCGCGAACATCATGTCCTCGAACACCGTGGGCATGAACATCTGGTTGTCGGAATCCTGCAGCACATAGCCCAGCCGCCTGCGGATCTCGGCATAGTTTTTCTTTTCCACAACCAGTTCGTCCACCCGGATGGTGCCTTCGTAGGGCATCAGACCCATCAGCAGCTTGACCAGGGTGGATTTGCCGGTGCCGTTGGCACCGATGATCCCCAGGGACTCGCCATCATGTATGGTCAGGTTGATGTCGTGCAGAACCTGCTGGCCCGCTTCATAGGAAAAGGAAACGTTCTCAAATTGGATCATGGATCTCACCTCACAAAAAGTCCGCCCAGCAGCGCGGTCACGGGAACATACCGAAGAACCAGGAGGATCCCCACCGATCCGGTCAGGAAAGCAACATCGGTTCCCCGGAATTTTGGAACGGTCAAATAGCGGAAGCTGCCGTCGAACCCCCGCTGCCGCATACTCTGATACAGCTCGGTGGCCTTGTCCGCGCTGCGCAGAAGCAACTGCCCGAGAAAGGAGCCCCAGGCGGAAAGGTGGATGCCCTTCTGCCCCGGTGCCCGGAGCGCGTAGGCATCGCTCATGACGGAGACCTGCTCCACCATGACGGAAATGTAGCGGTAGGTCAGCAAAAACAGGGTGACCAGGATCTCCGGGATGTGCAGCTTCCGCATGGACGCGCACAGCAAATCGATCCTGGTGGTGGCAATCAGCAGGAAGGACGCCATAAGGGAAAACACGCCCTTCAGCATCAGGGTCAGCATGGAAATGATGCCCGCGCGGATGGGGATTCCGCCGATTCCCAGCATGATTGCCCGGTCCAGAAAGGGATTCACAATGCCCACCGCCATTACCAGCGGCAGCACATACCGCATCTTGTACAGGCAGGTGCCGATGGAGATCCCGGACAGCAGGAACAGGAACAGGGGATAAAGCACCAGAACGATGATCCCGGACAGGTCGTACTTATGGAAGGATACCGTGATCAGAATGTATCCAATTGTACAAAGTAGCTTGGCGAGGGGATGGAGCCGGTGGACGGGGGAGTCCAACGCGGAAAGGGCGTCCATGGCTTGCAGCTCCGACCAGGCATGGGTGGCTTTGTTCATACAGTTGCCTCAAATACAGCACAGTCGGGTGGGTATTTTCAAATACCCACCCTGCATTTTACATGATTTTGCTCGAAAAGGAAATCAGACTTTTTTCCTGCGGAAGAAGCCTCCCGCGAAACAGACACCGGCTGCCAGAAGCCCAACGATGGCGGAACCCACCAGTCCGGATACCGTGGTGCCCACCGCGTTGTCGGGATTGGAGGAGAATGCGTAGTCCGGCAGGAACGCGGTCTTGTCCACAATGGACGCCGCCACATCCGACGCGCCGCTGGAAACGCCGTAGTTCTCCTCATCCAGCCCCATGTTCCCGGCGTAGCCGCTTTCAGTATTGCCGAACATGGACCATTCCAGACCGTCCGGGTTGGAGCTGGCAAGCAGGGAAAGACCGCCGCCGACCATGGTAACCACAACGGCCAGAATCACAAGGGTGGTACGCAGGGAGTGCCTGCCGGAGAGGACACTGTCTGCGGTGTTCACATCCTGCAGCAGCTCGGGACGGGCGGAATACACGAACAGCAGAACCGCGGAGGTCACAAGACCTTCCACCAAGCCGATGGCAAGATGGATGGGCTGCATGATGGCACAGAACGCGCCGAAGGGCAACTCGGTCACCCCGGACAGGGAGGTCTCCAGAACGACGGAGAAGGCGCCAAGCTGCAGCGTCACCATACAGCCGATTACAGACGCCAGAACCAGCTTGATTCGCATGGCGTTTTTCCTGCCGTGGAACAGCCGGCTGCGAAGAATGGGACGGTAGATGAGATAATACCCCACGAAGCAGCCGTAGAAAGCCATGTTCCAGATATTGGCGCCCAGGGCCAGCAATCCGCCGTCGGCAAAGAACAGGCATTGGATCGCCAGGATCACCACCATGGACAGGAAACCTGCCTGGGGCCCCAGCAGGGCGGTCAGCATCATGCCGCCGCAGATGTGACCGGAGGAGCCGGTGCCGGGAATGGTGTAGTTGATCATCTGTCCGGCGAAAACCAACGCGGACATGACCGCCATGGTGGGCAGCTTCTCCGCCGCGTCGTCTTTCCGCAGCTTGTGTACGGATACGGCGGCAGTGCAGGTGGATGCGGCGTACATGGTTGCCGCGACAGCGGGTGCGACAAGGGCATCAGCCATATGCATGAAAAACACCTCGATTCATTGGATGAGCCCATTATAAAACCCCCGGAATCCCGCCGCAAGCCCCTGGGGGGGATAAAATTTTGCAAAAAATACAGGCTGCGAATTCTTGCAGCCTGTATTGAAAACCGGGGTTTTACAGCAAAGTGCTGCCGGTGTAGGAGACCAGATTGACCTCTTTCACGCCATTCTCGTTTTTCAGCGCCTTGAAAGCGTCCTGGGTAGCCTGATTCAGCCGAACCTCCAGTACGATTTCCTCGCCCATCTCGCCGGAGCTTCTGGACTTCAGCCGCGCGTTGGGAACCAGCTCCAGGATCCGCTCCACAGCGGTCTCGCCGGCTTCCTCAAAGCGGATGATAACCATAAAGGAAGAGGAACGCTTGCCGTTGCCCACCAGGTTGACCAGCAGGAAGATCAGGCCGATGGCCAGGGTCGCGATGATCGCGGTGGGGATCAGGCCGGCGCCGGTGGTAATGCCGATGACGATGGCCCAGAACATGAAGATGGTGTCCATGGGTTCTTTCACCGCGGTACGGAAGCGGACGATGGACAGCGCGCCGACCATGCCAAGGGACAGCACCACATTGGAGGACACGGTGATGATCACCAGGGAGGTGACCATGGACAGCAGGATCAGCGACAGGGCAAAGCCGTGGCTGTACAGCACGCCGGAGTAGGTCAGCCGGTAAATCAGCACCACAAAGCAGGTCAGGACAAAGCTCAGCGCCAGGGCAACCAGCAGAGATTCTATGGAAATCTCGGTGAATTCCTGGAGAAAACGGTTTTTGATAATATCAGTGAATGTGTAAGACAGCATAATGGATCCCTCTCTTTATTCTTCTATCATGGCAATACATCTGGCGTATTTGGAAACCGAAAGCTTCACCTTTGGGATTCCTTCCAGAAGCGCTGTAATGTGTGGCGGCGCGAAACGGTCATATTTCACTTCGATCAGAGCTTCCTGCTCTCCGAAAACGGGGAAGCAGGGCAGCGTCCGGTCAAAGAAATCCAGGGAATGAATGGGGCTGCGTAGATGGGAGTCCAGGGTGACCCTGGTGTCGGATACGGGGCTGGAGTAGGCGCAGCGGTGATAATCCACCAGGATCACCGGGTGAAGACCCCGGCTCACCAGACCGTCGAATTCCTCCAGCAGCGGGGATCCTCCGCCGGAGCGCTGCCCTGCCGCAATCTTTTCCGCCACCTCCCGGCTGATTCGCTGGGAGGTTTTGCGGCACAGGTCGCCGTTTCGCTCCTTTTTCTCCAGGACGATGTAACTGTCGTCGAAGTTGTAGTAACGGATGCGGAATTTGCTCCGATCCTTGACACCGTCCAGCTTTTCCCGGAGAGCGGTGTAGTTTCGGTCGTCGAAATACAGGCTGCGGATCCAATAGCCGCCGTCAGGCCCGGCGTGATCGTCCGTCCGCATGGCGCAGCGCAGTTTGGTGCGCAGCAGCTCCATATTCCGCAGGCTGATCTGGAATTTATGCTCTTGTCGGAATTTTGAGATCATGGGTTCATCCCTCCGAAATACTGTTCCTTCTCCTGGGCGCTTAAGCGCAGCAGCGTGCAGGCATCGCCGATCATCTTTTGGGCGCGCCCGTCACAGTAGTTCCGCAGGCTTCGGATCATGCTCTCCCAATGATCCGCGGGAAATCCCCAGCGGGCTTCCTCACTGGGTAGTTCCCCCCGAAGCTGCGCCGCCATGGAATCGATCCGGGCAATCATGGCTTCATCCGCCAGAGGCCCGCTGAGCAGTTCGGAAAGCCGCTGCAGGAACCGGTCCCGGAAATCCGGGTTTTGGAGCAGCGCGTTGGGAATCACATCGTGGGAGAAGCAGTCGGTCACGGTGGAATAGGTCTGGTGACTGAACATTCCCAAATCCAGATCCACAAGACCGCACCGCCACAGGCCGCTGACGGAGTCGTAATAGTAGCGCATATTGCCGTTTATATCGATGTTGCCGGAGTAGGACTGCAGGATGATCCAGTCGATAAAGCTGTCAATGTCGAGCTTTGAAGCCACATAGGCGTAGTTTTCGGGCTTGCGAAGGTCGTTTCCGGCGCAGAAGGATTTGATCTCGTTCAGAGCCGGCTGCCCGCTTATGTAGTGCTTTGCAATCAGAACGGTGTCCTCCGGCACATTCATATGCATTGCGTAGTGATATTCCGAGTGATGCTCCCGGATGGAGTAGATCCCCCAGTATTCGCCGTTCAGATACAGAACCGCGTATTTGTAGTTTTGGGCGATGAGGGTAGGACAATACTCTATGGCTATGGCGGACATGATGTTGTCCCGGATAAAGGAACCGTAGGTGCTCTCCTGATCGGCACGAAGGATCAGAGCGTGAAAGGTGGTCACATTGCCGTCTCCGAACAGATCAAATTCCAGATCCCCGTCGTAGTTGTCCCGGAAACGAACCTCAAAGGACTTTTTTTCCTGGGCAACCAGGGAAGAATGACCATGCATGGTCAGGTCGCAGTCCACGCTGAAGCTGCCGTCAGGCCCAGCGTAGGAAATGTTGGCGGGATAATTCAGCTCTTTGGTGGCCTCGGTATTGCGGTACAGCCCGTTTCTGCCCCAGAGGTTTTCCGGGTCGGTGACGATGCTGACAACCGGCAGGGAAGAGGACTGCCCGAACAGAAAACTGGCGGTATACACCCGGCTGGGCAGCATACCATCCTCCACATTGACGGCACGGAGAACCGTGCTGCCGTCAATGGAAATGGGGCCGTCATACCGCAGGGAAGAAGTGTCCGGGGTGCTGCCGTCGGTTGTGTAGTAGATCTGCCCGGAAGCGGAGAGTGTCACGGTGCCGCCGGATTCCCGGCGGTATACACCCGGCGAGGCGGATGCGGAAGGAGAACCGCTGACCATTCGGGCACCGGGGTTGTTCTCTGCCAGGGGTGTGGGTTCCATGAAATAGAAGCCGCCGCAGTCCGGCTGCCTGCCATAGCTGTAGCCTCTGGGGATCTGCCGGGCCAGCACATAATCCGTCAGGGTCCCGTCGGTGCGATAGAGATACACGCTGTCCTCGCCGGCGTTGAGGGAGAAGTCCCCATGGAAATACCGGGAGGTGGACATGGACGGGTCCCCGGAGAGGATCACCACCGTCATTTCACCGGGGGATAGGGTCTTGTCCGGCAGGACGGTGAGAGCAGGATGGCTGCTGCTGTCCGTCACCGCATAGTCGGAGAGAAGCACATCCTGGTCGGAAATGTTTCGGATTTCCACCCAGTCGTAGCATTTTCCCTGGGCCTGGGGAAGAAAACGGTCATTGGAGGTCATGACCTCCCAGATGGCAAGCGGGCCGCCGGGAACCTGACCGGCACAGAACTGCTCGTAGCCTGCCGGGTCGTTGGAATAGCCGGGGGTAAACATGGCGGTGACCGTCTGCTCCCCGGTATCGGGATCCACACAGACGGAGCGATCCGCTTCCACCGCTGAATAAGTGACCACGTCGGAAACGGTGCCGCCGGGGGTGGTGAGGCTCAGGGTCTCGCCGCCGGACGAGAGGGAGAAACCGGCGTGCAGTCCGCTGCCGGAATGATCCCCGGAGCAAAAGACCACCAGGTAGGCACCGGGTTCCAGGCTAATCTGGGGGAATGCCCATTTTCTCGGCTGATTTGGCTGATCGGACAGATACCAGCCTGCCAGATTGACGGTATCGGCGCTGTTGTTCATGATCTCCACCCAGTCGCAGAATTCGCCGGATTCGCAGGCAAGGGCGGTTTTGTTGGATGCCATGATTTCGGTGATCACAACGGTATGGTTTCCGGCACCGGTCTGGGCCTGGTACTGTGCCCAGCCTGCTTCCGTATTGGCATAGCCCGGGGTAATCCGGTCGGTGACCGTCCAGGCCCGGTCGGTGCCCAGGGCGATGGACTGCCCTTCGGCGGTGCTCACCGTGTCCATAATGTCCACGATCATACCCTCCGGGTTTTTCAGCACCACGGATTCCCCACCCTGGCGGGACAGGGCAAAGGGTGCGTAGTCGCTGCCTTCCGCCTCGTCCGTACAGGAGATCACCAGATAGCCGTCCCCGGGAAGCAGGGTTCCCTGGGGAAACCGGAATTTGTCCGCCGCGATATTGTCGGACAGGATGAAGCCGGAGATGTCCACGGGCTCGGAAGAAGTATTGTGCAGCTCCACCCAGTCATAGCTGTTTCCGAACTTGTCGGGATAGCCGGAGCCTACCGTCATGACCTCGCTGATACACACGGGACTGAGGCTCTCCTGCCCCGAAAAGCCGCCCGGGACGCTGGCGTCATTGGGCAAACCGGGGGTTGGGTTGTCCGAAACCGTCCAGGAGCCGTCTTTGCCCACGATCATGGACTGGTTCACCTGGGTTTCCAGGGTGGTAATTTTCTCAATGACCACGCCTTTGGAGGTCAGAAAGAAGATGGACTCACCGCCGGAACGGGATAGCCCGAACTGGGCATATTCCGGGTTACCCGCCTGACCGTCACAGGATACGACGATATAGCTGTCCGGCTCCAGGATGGTTCGGGAAGGGAACTGATAGCGCTTGTTTTTGCTGCCGTCGCTGAGCTGGAAGCCGCCCAGGTCGATGGCATAGTCCGCGCTGTTATACAGCTCGATATAGTCGCAGCACTGGCCGAAGCGGTTGGGATACCGGGTGTTTCCCGCCAGGATCTCGTTGATGTACACCGGGAAATCATGACCGTCATGGTTGGACTTGGCGGCATCGGAAACATTCCACAGCGCCGCGCACAGCACCACGAGAGCCGCGGCGATGACAAAAACGGCGAGAAATATTTTTTTATCTGTCTTTTTCATGTTAATCCACCAGATCCCCAAAATATTCGTGTTTTTCGGCATCGCTGATTCCGGCAATCAGACACAGGGAGTTGATCAGCTCCTTGCAGCGGTCATGGTTATTGGTCAGCTTTCGCATATTTTCCACATAATTCTCCCAGTTGCGGTAGCTTAGTCCCCAGCGGTTGTGATCCCGCTGCACCTCGGGCTGCAGCAGCGCCGCGTAGTAGTCGATCACGGCGGTGACATTCTCGGCAGAAAGGGTGGTGCGGCAGAGCTGAGCGAGCCGCTGGCAGAACATCTTTCGGAAGGTCTTGTTTTGCAGCAGACTGCGGGGCAGCAGGGAATACTGCATATTCTGCTGCAGCACGGTGCTGAAGCTGCCGGAGGAGTAGTAAGACCAGTCCAGATCAAACAGGCACCAGCGCCATTTTCCGTCTTCCGTGCTGTAAATATAGCGGATGTTGCCGCTGATGTCGGAATTTCCGGCGTAGGCCTCCATGATCACCCAGTCGATCATGCTGTAGATGTCCACGGATTCCATGACCTCATTGAGCCAGTCGTCGTTGCGCATATTCGCGTAGGTGGACTGGATCATGATATTGTGCAGCGGGGTGGAGCCCATGGGCGCCCGGTAGACCGTGACGGACTCCGGGTCAAAGTTCATGTGGGAAGCGTAGTATTCCTGGGAGAACCGCTCCTTGATGGTGTAGATGCCCCAGTATTCTCCGTCGATGTACAGAATCACCGGACGGCAGTTCTGGGTCATCAGTGTGGGACAGCCCTGCATGGCAAGTTCTTCAAACAGCGTGTCCCGGATCAGCCCGAAGCGGTAATCCTCACCCGCGCGAAGACCCAGGGTATAGAAGTCCGTGACGATGCCGTCCTCAAACACATCGTACTGGAGCTTGCCCTCGTACCTGCCGTTGAAAAGAACCTTGAAGGATTTCTTGGCGCAGCATTCCCGGCTGCCGGCACCGAACATTTTCAGCCCGCAGTCAATGTTGAAGGAGGCACCCTCCTTGCCCTGCTCATAGAGCGCCAGATTCGCGGCGCGCTCCCAGTCCTGATAGTAGTTCACATAGTTGCCGGAGACATAAATGCCGCTCTCCGCGCTGAACAGACCGTCCCTGGGGGAAACCAGGCTGAGAATCGGCAGCGTATGGTTTTCGTTGAGGAAGAAGCTCTCCGTCATGACGGAGCTGGTGAGCATACCGTCCTGGGTGGCGATGGCACGGATCACCGTGGTTTTGGTCAGGTGAATGGGTTCCGTATACTGTCTGGAGCCCACTGTCGGGATGCTGCCATCGGTGGTGTAATAAATGGTGCCGTCGGCGGACAACGAGACATCCAGCCCGTCCGCAAGATCGTTGTAGATGCCGCCGGCAGTGAGGCAGACGGGCTCCCGGGCGATCATACTGCTGCCGGAAGCGTTGGGGGAGCCGGGAGTCGGGGTTGAGAAGTAGCCGAAACCGCCGGACTCCAGCCTGCCGAAGCTGGACTTCGCGGGAACCGGGGGGATGGAGGTATAGTCCACGATCATTCCGTCCGCGTCGAAGATGTACAGGGTTTCCCCTGCGGCGTTCAGGGAGAAGTTGGTGCAGGTGTAGCGGTAATCCGACTTGCTTTCGTCGCCGGTACACAGAACGGTGAAACAGGCGCCGGGCTGCAGGGTCACATCCGGCAGGCGGTACATGGCAGGCTCCTTTCCGTCGTCGGAAAGGTAGTAGTCGGACAGCAAAACGGCCTCGCCGGAGATGTTCCGCAGCTCCAGCCAGTCGTAATATTCCTGATAACCGTATTTATAATAGGTATCGTTGACGGTTTGCAGCTCGCTGATGATCAGCGGCCCCTGGGGTGTCCTGCTGGCGCAGAAGGCGGCGTAGCCGCCGGGATCGTTGGGGAATCCGGGGGTAGGGTAGAGGGTGGTTGTCCACTGACCGGTGGAAAAGTCCAGCATATAGGACTGGTCCGGCTCCTGCGCGGGGTATGTGACCGAGTCCGCGGTCTCTCCCATGGGTGTACACAGCCGCAGCGTCTCGCCGTGAGAGGAAAGGGAGAAGCCGATACCGCCGCTGCCGCAGAAAAGGAGTCTGGTCTCCCCGGGGGCAAGCACCATGTCGTGGATCTGCCAGCCGAAGGGATCCTCGCCGTCCGTCAGATACCAATTTTCCAGATCCGCTTCCGATTCGGAAAGGTTGGTCAGCTCGATCCAGTCCGGGAAGGAACTGCCGCTGGCGATGGTGGCGGCATTGCGGGACATGATCTCCGTGATGCGGACGGCACAGCCGGTGTAGCCGCTGGCGGTAAGGTAGGCGGCAAAGCCATCCTCATCGTTGGGATAGCCCGGGGTAGGCCGGGCGGTGCAGACCCAACTGCCGTCGGAGCAGGGGATCAGAGAGATGTTTTCCTCGCAGACATCGGTGAACAGATAGTCCGTGGGTTTTCCCTCGGGATCCCGGAGCACATAGGTCTCCCGCTTGCTTTTGGACACGGAAAACGGCGCGTATTGCTGCCCGGAATACTGTTCGGAGCAGTACAGGACATAGTAGCCGTCGGCGGAAATGACAGAACCGGCAGGGAATCGGTACAGGCAGGCGCCGCTGCCGTCCGTGATGGAAAAGCCGTCCAGGGAAACATCGGAGACGGACAGGTTCCGAAACTCGATCCAGTCGCAGGCCACATGGTCTTCATTGTAATACAGACTGTTGGAGGGCAGCACCTCGGAAAAAATCACGCTGCCCTGGCGGGACTGCCGCGCTGATACATACTGGGCGAAGCCCAGGACTGTGTTCTCGAATCCGGGCGAGGCGAAGTCGGAGAGGCTCCACTGCCCGTTGGACAGCACCATGGACTGATCCGGCTGGCAGGGAATGGTGTCCACCGTCTGCAGGGTTTCGCCCTTGGGGCTGACGAAGAAAATCCGCTCGCTTTTCTCCCGGCTGATGCTCATTTTGGCATAGTCGGAATCGGTGCTGTCTGCGTCGCACCACACGGTCAGGTAGCCGCCGGGGGCAATCACCGCATCCTGGGGGAACACATAGCGCACCTGCTTTTCGCTGTCGGTCAGACCGTAGCCGGAGAGGGACACCTCCACGGAGGATTCGTTATGCAGCTCGATAAAATCGGAACAGAGCCCCAGCTCATTGGGGTAGGAATGATTGGACGAAAGAATCTCGTCTATGTAAACCGTGCCGGACATCTCCGACGCGAAGCGGTTGGATCCGCCAAAAAACAAAATGGCACAGACCAGCAGTAAAGCGGCGGAAGCCAGCAGAACATAGTAGCCGGTTTTTTGTTTCATGATCACCGCGTCCTCCTAATACTCAATCGAAGTAAGTATAACAGAATTCGACAGGAAAAACAACCGATTCCCCAAAAAGATTTCGCTGGAATGCGCCGTATGGCTGCCCGATTCTTCCGGGCTTTTTGGGGCATAAAGAATGAGACCTCCCGGGATGGGAGGTCTGAGACTGACGAAAAACCATGTCATTCCACGCCAGCGCGCACTACTCCGTGGCAATCCCCTGGATTGTCAAACATTTTTCATGTAAAATATGCAGATTTTTGGTATTTTCGGGGGATTGTCACACCAGCCTGCGGGCTGGTTCGCAATGACATCACGATTTTGGGACTTTTTTGACACGCTGAGACCTCCCGGGATGGGAGGTCTTTTTCGGATCAGCCGCCGCAGGTTTTGTAGCCGGAATCCGGCTTATGATCTTCCCCGGAAGTTCCTTCGCAGCCCGTGGGCGAGAATTGGTCTGACGGGAAGGGAATCCGGGAGAACAGGTCGCAGGGATCCTCGGGCCAGCCGGGATTGTCGCAGCATTCTTTCGTGGGCAGCACATAGGGCAGCGCCTGGACCGCAATCTGGGCATCCCGCTCCAGCCGGATCAGGGAGAACTGTCCCAGGGTCACATACAGTCTGCGGCGCTCCCCGGAGATCACCAGGGGATCCTCAAACATGGATTGGATCTGCAGCGGAATCTGCACCGCGTTGTTGTCCGCCGCGCCGTCGCAGCGGTCGACTACCCGGGAAGAAAGCACCATGGGATCCAGCACTTCCACCACGGCAGTAGGCATATTCGAGCGGAAGGGCGTAACGGGCTGGGAATCGCTGCGGAAGGTGTGGGCATGGCTTTCCTCCCCGCAGAGAACGGCGCGTTTGGAGAAAACCGCCAGACCGTACAGGGAAGCGGGCTTTGTGGTTCCGATGGTGGCATCCGCCAGGATCCGGTAGAAGAAGGTCACATCAATGCAGTAGTGATTGCGGTTAAAGGCAACGCTGTCCACATCCACGGCAGCATACAGCAGCTCCGCACAGCGCACCTTGGCACCTGCCGCGGTGTCCAGAATCGCCTGGGACTCCTTAGTCAGATAGACCCGCAGGTCTTCGATGCAGTCCTTATCCCGGCAGCTATCTGTAATCTTTCGGGTATGGATGGAGAGATGATTCCGCGGGCAATCCGCTTTTGCCGCGGTATTCTCCTGTTTTTGTTCAGACATATGGATACCTCCCGATAACTTGAACTAAGCGAAACGCTTACAGGACAGTTTATGCGGGAGGTATCGTACTGTGCGTATTAAATCGAGAAGCGGTAGACGGTTTCGCTGTGATAGGGGGTGCCTGCCTTCACAAAGGGCTGCTTCCACTGGGGCTTATTTACGGCGTCCGGGAAGAATTGGGTTTCCAGGGCAACACCGCCGAATTTGCCGTAGGCGACGCCCTCCTTGCCGGTGCAGTTCAGGAAATTGCCGCCATAGAGCTGCACGCCGGGGCAGTCGGTGGTGATGGTCAGCGTCCGCCCGGATCCGGGATCCGACAGCACGGCGCAGGGATTGGCACGGATCACAAAGTTGTGGTCGTAGCCCCCCTGCATCCGCAGGGGTTCATAGGGAATGTCCAATCCGGCACGGATGGGCTTGGGGCTGCGGAAATCCATGGGTGTGCCGGTCACGTCGGTGAGGGCGCCGGTGGTGATGTTCTTTTCGTCGGAGGCGGTGTAGAAATCCGCGTTAATAAGAAGAACCTGATCCATGGCGGATTCGGGATGCTGGTGACCCGCCAGGTTAAAATAGGTGTGGTTTGTCATGTTGAACACGGTGTCCCGGTCACAGACACCGTCATAGGCGATCTTCAGCGCGCCGGTTTCATCCAGAGAATAGGTCACGGACACCCGGGCGTTGCCGGGGAAGCCCTGGTCGCCATCGGGGCTGAACAGTGTCAGGCGGATCGCTTCCGCCGTGTGGGATTCCACCTGCCACATCCTCTTAAAATACATATCGGGGCCGCTGTGGAGGTTGTTGCCCCGGTCGTTTTCGGCAAGCTGAACGGTTTCGCCGTCCAGAAGGAACCGGGCGTGATGAATCCGGTTGGCGTTTCTGCCGACCACGGCACCCAGACAGCCGCCGTTTTCCAGATAGCTTTTGGGATTGTCATAGCCCAAAACCACATCCGCAACGGTGCCGTCCCTGGCGGGAACCAGCAAAGACACCAGATTCGCGCCGAAATCCGTAATGGCTGCCGTGATTCCACCACAGGATATGGTGTACAGATTTGCCTGCCCGCCGGTGGGAAGCATTCCGAATTGTTTCTTCATAAGTGTTTCTCCTTCACTTTTTTGTAGAAAAATCTGAAAAACAGATCATTGCGTCAAACGCGCTCCTCCGTTATTATAGTCCCGGGAAATGTGTAATTCAAGATAAATCATGGGAATTTGCAAGATTTTGGCCGGAGATTGTTTCCTGGGTTCCGCCTGAGCTTCTCTCCGCAATGGCGTGGAAAAAGATTAAGAAAAAATATTTCCACTATTTAGTATTTTCCTCTTGAAAAAAACACAAGATGTAGTATAATAAACCGCGAACGGATGATTGAGGGCCAAGGCCCTCCGACTATATGATTAAAGGAGAGTATTCCCATGAAGATTATAAAGAGGAACGGCGCGGAAGCGGTGTTTGATATTAATAAGATCGTCGGCGCTGTGACCCGGGCAAACGAGGCCGCCGAAGAGCCCGTCCGCATGACCAAGCTGCAGATCGACCGGATCGCGGAAAGCGTTCGGATTAGCTGCGAGGAGATGGGCCGCAGCCCTGCTGTGGAGGAGATTCAGGATCTGGTGGAAAAGGCTATCATGGCCCATGGCGCGTTTGAAGTTGCCAAGCAGTACATCACCTACCGCTATACCCGCAGCCTGCTGCGCCAGTCCAACACCACCGACGACCGGATTTTGAGTCTGATCGAGTGCAACAACGAGGAAGTGAAGCAGGAGAACGCCAACAAGAACCCCACGGTCAACGCTGTCCAGCGTGACTACATGGCTGGCGAGGTATCCAAGGACATCACCCGCCGGATTCTGCTTCCCAAGGAGATCGTGGATGCCCACGAAGCCGGCATTATCCACTTCCACGACGCGGACTACTATGCCCAGCATATGCACAACTGCGACCTGGTGAATCTGGAGGATATGCTGCAGAACGGCACCGTCATTTCCGGCACCCTGATTGAGAAACCCCATTCCTTCTCCACCGCCTGCAACATTGCCACCCAGATCATTGCCCAGGTGGCATCCAACCAGTATGGCGGGCAGTCCATCAGCCTGACCCATCTGGCGCCTTTTGTGGATGTGAGCCGCCAGAAGATCCGCCGTAACGTGGAAAAGGAGCTGGAGGCCTTCGGCGTGCATCCCGATGAGGAGGCTGTTGCCAAGGTCGTGGAGGAGCGGCTGCGGGATGAGATCCGCAGAGGCGTCCAGACCATCCAGTATCAGGTGGTGACTCTGATGACCACCAACGGTCAGGCTCCCTTTATCACCGTGTTTATGTACCTCAACGAAGCCAGAAACGAGCAGGAGAAAAAGGATCTGGCTGTGATCATCGAGGAGACCCTGCGCCAGCGCTATGAGGGTGTTAAAAATGAGAAGGGCGTGTGGATCACCCCCGCGTTCCCCAAGCTCATCTATGTGCTGGAGGAGGACAATATCACCGAAGACAGCCCCTACTGGTATCTGACCCGTCTGGCGGCCCAGTGTACCGCCAAGCGTATGGTGCCGGACTACATCAGCGAGAAGAAGATGCTGGAGCTGAAGGTGGACAAGAACGGCGAAGGCCACTGCTACACCTGCATGGGCTGCCGCAGCTTCCTGACGCCTTATGTGGACGAGAACGGCAAACCCAAGTATTACGGCCGGTTCAACCAGGGTGTTGTGACCATCAACCTGGTGGATGTGGCGCTGTCCTCCGGCAGGGATATGGACAAGTTCTGGAAGATCTTCGATGAGCGCCTGGAGCTGTGCTACCGGGGACTGATGTGCCGCCACAACCGGCTGCTGGGTACCCTGTCCGACGCGGCACCCATCCTGTGGCAGTATGGCGCCCTGGCCCGTCTGGAAAAGGGAGAGCCCATCGACAAGCTGCTTTTCGGCGGTTATTCCACCATTTCTCTGGGCTACGCGGGTCTGTACGAGTGCGTGAAGTACATGACCGGACGCTCCCATACCGATGAGGAGGCAAAGCCCTTTGCCCTGGCGGTGATGCAGCATATGAACGATGCCTGTGCCGCCTGGAAGAAGAAAGAGAACATGGACTTCTCCCTGTACGGTACGCCGCTGGAGTCCACCACCTACAAGTTTGCCAAGTGCCTGCAGAAGCGTTTCGGCATTATCCCCGGCATCACCGATAAGAGCTACATCACCAACTCCTATCATGTCCATGTCAGCGAGGAGATCAACGCCTTCACCAAGCTGGCCTTTGAGGCGGAGTTCCAGCGCCTGAGTCCCGGCGGCGCCATTTCCTATGTGGAAGTGCCCAATATGCAGAACAACATCGACGCGGTTCTGGAGGTCATGAAGTTCATCTACGACAACATCATGTACGCCGAGCTGAATACCAAGAGCGACTATTGCCAGGTCTGCGGCTACGACGGGGAAATCGAGATCTGCGAGGATGACAACAAGCTGGTCTGGAAGTGCCCCCAGTGCGGCAACACCGACCAGAGCAAGATGAACGTTGCCCGCCGTACCTGCGGCTACATCGGTACCCAGTATTGGAACCAGGGCAGAACCCAGGAGATCAAGGATCGGGTGCTGCACCTGTAAGGAAACTGCCGCTTTTTTCAGGTGACTATGTGACCATCACGGCCGCCTGCAGTGAGATCCTTCCTCTGGAAACCGAATAACGGAAATACGCTCCGCAGTCCATCCGGGCTGCGGAGCGGTTTTTCATTCCCTTTTTTCCGCGGTCAGCGCGGAGATTTCGTAGGCTGTCCGTTCCTCGGCGCCCTGCTCGGTGTTTTTGACATAGACCCGGCTCTGAAGCCGCCCGGTGAGGAAGATCTTGTCGTGGACATGGCACTGGGCGATTTCCTGGGCGGTGCGGCCCCACAGAATACATGGCAGATAATCCGCCCGGTGGAAAGCCCGGGGCACTGCCAGCATCACATCGCAGATTTCTCTGCCCAGAGGCGTTTTTCGGTAGACGGGTTCCTTGCACAGCACACCCTCCAGAACCACATCGTTGGTGGGCTCCCCATCGCAGGACTCGATTTTTTGGGCAAAGACGAAGATCAGCAGATGCCGGGCATCCCCGGAGCGGGTGTTGTGGGATCGGATCTGCCCGGTGACCCGGAGCTGGGCACCGCCGAACAGATCCAACTGTTCCAATATCCGCCGCTCCGCAATGACGGGCAGCAGATCCACCGTGCCGGACAGCCGGGGCACTTCCAGAAGGAATCGGTAGAATCCACGCCCGTGGTTGTCGTGGGAATAGGCGGGAAGTTCATGCAGACTGCCCAGCAGGGTCACATTGTTAACCGTAAGTTCCATAGTACCACCTCAGTTTCAGATGTATGGAACAGATTATGCGCCCCCCAAAAGATACAGAACCAAAACTGCCCACCCGGAATCGGGTGGGCAGCCGAGGGCTTCAGCGTCTTTTTACCTTTGGCTTTTGGGTATCGTTTTTTCTGGGCGGGCACTGCTTTGCCCGTGATTTCCCGGAGGCGGGCTTTTTGGGAGGCGTGTCCTTTGCGCTGCCGGTTCTTGGCGCGCTGACACGGATGAGGCACTTGGGGCCGGAGCCGATCAGATCCTCCCGGTGGGCTTTCAGGAGCGCTTCTTTCACCAGATAGTAGTTTTTGGGGTTGCGGTACTGGATCAGCGCCCGCTGCATGGCCTTTTCATGGGGATCCGTGGGCACATAGACCTTCTCCATGGTTCGGGGATCCAGCCCGGTGTAATACATGACCGTGGAGAGGGTGGAGGGCGTGGGGTAGAAGTCCTGCACCTGCTCCGGGTTGTAGCCCATATCCCGGATGTACTCCGCCAGCTCGATGGCTTCCTTCAGGGTGGAGCCGGGATGGCTGGACATGAGATAAGGAACCAGGTACTGGTTCATACCGAATTGCCGGTTCAGGGCAAAATACCTGTCCACGAACCGGTTGTAAACGGCGTTTCTGGGCTTGCCCATGCGCTGCAGCACCCCGTCGGAAACGTGTTCCGGCGCGACCTTGAGCTGACCGGAAATATGATACTGCACCAGCTCTTTGAAGAAGGTTTCCTTCTTGTCAGCAAGCAGATAGTCGAAGCGGATGCCGCTGCGGACAAAGACCTTTTTCACCCCGGGGATCTTGCGCAGCTTGCGGAGCAGCGCCACATAGTCCGAGTGGTCGGCGTTCATATTTTTGCAGGGTGTGGGATAGAGGCACTGCCGGCCGCCGCAGGCACCCTTGGTAAGCTGCTTCTCACAGGCGGGATGGCGGAAGTTGGCGGTGGGGCCGCCTACATCATGGATGTAGCCTTTGAAATCCTTGTCCTTGACCATCTGCTCCGCTTCTCTGAGGATGGATTCATGACTGCGAACCTGAATGATCCGTCCCTGATGGAAGGTCAGCGCGCAGAACGAACAGGCACCGAAGCACCCCCGGTTGCTGACCAGACTGAATTTCACTTCCTCGATGGCAGGCACACCGCCCGCCTTTTCGTAGCTGGGGTGATAGGTGCGGCAGTAGGGAAGGTCGTAGACCGCATCCATTTCCTGGGTGGTCAGAGGCTTCTGGGGAGGATTCTGCACCACAAAGATCCTGCCGAAGGGCTCCGCAAGCCGCTTGGCGGTAAAGGGGTCGCAGTTTTTGTACTGGATGGCAAAGCTCTCCGCGTATTTTCGGCGGTCATCTCTCAATTCGTCATAGGAGGGAAGAACAATGGTCGGCAGGCTCTCGTCCAGTTGGGCGGTTTTGAACACCGTGCCGTCGATGTAGGTGATATCCTTCACATCCATGCCGGAATTCAGGGCATCCGCGATTTCCACGATGCTCTTTTCTCCCATGCCGTACATCAGAAGATCCGCCTGGCTGTCCAGCAAAATGGAACGCTTCATAGACTCCGACCAGTAGTCGTAGTGGGAAAGCCGCCGCAGGCTTGCCTCGATGCCGCCGATGAGGATGGGAACGTCCTTATAAATCTGACGGATCAGGTTGCAGTAGACCACGGTGGCGTAGTCCGGACGCTTGCCCATGACACCGCCGGGGGTAAAGGCATCGGTCTTGCGGCGGTGTTTGGTCACGGAATAGTGGTTCACCATGGAGTCCATATTGCCGCCGGAGACCAGAAAACCAAGCCTGGGTCTGCCCAGAATGGAGATGGACTTGGGATTCTTCCAATCCGGCTGGGAAATGATGCCCACGGAATAGCCGGCGTTTTCCAGAACCCTGCTGATAATGGCGTGACCGAAAGAGGGGTGATCCACATACGCGTCACCGATGACATATACAAAGTCGCACTGCTCCCAGCCCCGGTCCAGCATATCCTGTTTTGAAATCGGCAGAAACTCCATGACATCCTCCCAAAAGCATTTTACACCAGTATAGCAGAATCCGGCGAAAAAGGAAAGAGAAAAAGTGAAAAAGAATATTGACATTTTGGGTTTCTTGTGATACCATTTTCTGGCGGTCAGGAAACGGCCGAATTTCATATGTACGCGCGAGTGGTGGAATTGGTAGACTCGCTAGATTCAGGTTCTAGTGCTCATTCCGGGCATGCGGGTTCAAGTCCCGCCTCGCGCACCACGAAAAAGCTCACATTTGTCTGCCTGACAAATGTGGGCTTTTTCGAACTAAGTGTGCCTTGCGGCACGAGAAGCGCACTCCGTGCGTGAAGTGATGCTTCGCATCGTGAAGTGCCTGCGGGCGTGGGTGGCACACTTCACTTCACTTCGTGCGTAAGCACGATACTTCACAGCGGCATTGCCGCTGCTTCACTTGGCGCAGCCAAACTTCACGAAATGTGGAATATCCGTATAATTTGTGATATAATTAGCTCGACAAACTGGAATTTGACGAAGTTCATTTTGTCACGTTTATACATCGAAAGGAGGACTTACAATGTTATTCTTTCTTATTTTTAGTGTTATAATGCTATTTTCTGGCATCTTTTTTACGGCGTTGGTCATTCAAAGTAAAAATCCAGATAATCTGATTTATACAACTGGAGAATTGACTAAGAAAAAAGGCTTCAAGAATTACAAGCTAAATAATCGTACGGTTCCGAACGCAGTAGAATACACCTACACATATGAAGTTAAGGGTAAGTCCTACCATCTTTATGGAGTACAGCATACGCACGCAAGAAATCTTCATAAGCGTATAACCATTGTCTATCTGCGCAGTTTTCCACACTTCGCCTATGAGGAATGTTTTACAGGAGACGCAGAATGGCTGCTTGCAATCAGTTTTTCAGCAATGGGTATTTTATTGCTGCTACTCTATTTCTTTACTGCTTGAACAGTAAGATAAATCTAGCTAATGTTTGTCAAGCATAATTTTTGCGCTATTGTTTGTAAAAAA
>JBJDYP010000103.1:0-21580 GCA_051867435.1 Faecousia sp. | reverse complement strand
GCGAAGGCTGTTAAACCCTCGCTTAAATATTACCAATTCCAATTTGTCGAACTGAACAGCCACACTACTTTTGCTTACTTTTACCTCAATTCTGCGACCTTTGGTTACTCTTTGGCATATCGCGTCAGCGATATATCCTGTCGCCATTGGGCAACAAAAATTTGCGGAAAATGAAAAAATCCTGTTGACAAACCGCAGGCTTCGTGGTATCATATTCGAGCAGTCGTGAGTGACTGCTTCCTTACGAAATGCGCGAGTGGTGGAATTGGTAGACTCGCTAGATTCAGGTTCTAGTGCTCATTCCGGGCATGCGGGTTCAAGTCCCGCCTCGCGCACCATAACTGGACACCAATTTTGATACAATGGTATCGTGATTGGTGTCCGTTTTTTTGGCTGATTGGAAGCATTCGGGCTGAAAATGGAAAAGACAGGAGGTACCGGTATGGAAATCAGAGAATACAAAACATACCATGAGGCGGAAATCCTTCCCCTGTACGAAAGCGTGGGCTGGACGGCCTATACCGATCACCCGGACGCGCTGCGGAAGGGATTTGAAAACTCTATGCTGGTTTTGGCAGCATACGAAGATGGGCAGCTCATGGGAATCATCCGTGCCGTGGGAGATGGTCATACCATTGTGTTTGTGCAGGACATTCTGGTGTTCCCGGCGCATCAGCGCAAAGGCGTCGGCACCGCGCTCCTGCAAGCGGTCCTGGACAGATACAGCCATGTACGCCAGATCGAACTGGCAACGGACAACACGGAGAAAACCATTGCCTTTTACAAGTCCATGGGCTTCCGGGAGCTGTCCGAAATCGGCTGCCGCGGCTTTATGAAGGTATGATAAAATGACGGAAGAACACAAGGAGAGGAGAGAAACTATGGAAGACTGTTTTCTGACCACCGGGAACCACTGGTTTCGCTACCGGGCAGCGGCGATCATTGTAGAGGACGGCTGCGTGCTGTTTGCCGGGAACGATGTGGACGATTACCTCTATTCCGTCGGCGGCGCAGTACACCTGGGAGAGACGGCGGAGGACGCGGTGGTTCGGGAAGTGCTGGAGGAAACCGGCGTGCGGTATGAAATTGACCGCCTTGCGGTGATTCACGAAAACTTCTTTACAGGGACTTCATCGGACAGGGAACTGCAGTGCCATGAGATTGCCTTCTATTTCCGGATGAAGCCCAGGGGAAGCAAGGCGCTGAACGCTTCCAGCGTTGCCAGCAGCGGCGCCAGAGAGACCATGCACTGGGTGGCCATTGAGGAGCTGGACCGTGTGAAAGCGTTCCCCACATTCCTGAAAGACTATTTGAGCAGGGAGCACAACGGCGTCGAACATATTGTAACGGATGAGCGAAACAACTGAAAAAGAGGCGCAGCCGGGAGATCCTCCCGGCTGTTTCTGTCGAAAAATGTCGAAAAAGGGCGAAAAAAGTAGAATTTTATTGCGGTTTCAGGAAAGATGTGGTAAAATACTGTCGCAATAAAGAAAAAACGAACTGGGGTGCCGACAATGAAACACAGGCCAATGAGATTGTGTGCATGGATCCTTTTGATGCTGCTTCTGGTGGCTCCGCTGGATACGGCCGCCGCGCAGACACAAATTGTATTCCAGCAGCAAAGAATTGACCTGAGAAGTGGGGATGTAATCAAATTGGCATACAGTGTGTCACCCGCGGATACGCCCCTCACCTGGAAATCCTCCGCACCCGGTGTCGCTGCCGTAAAGGACGGTATGGTGTATGCCCTCACAAGCGGTGTGGCAGTCATCACCGTATCCGGCGGCGGTGCGGAAGCGAGCTGCATCATCCTGGTGGATCACAGCCACAGCTTCGGAGACTGGGAGACCGTCCGGGCTGCCACCTGCACCGAAAAGGGAGAGGCAGTACGGCGCTGCACGGTATGCGGCGAGGAAAACCGGAAGGAATTGGATTGCCTGCCCCATGAAACCAAGCGGGTCAACGAAAGACCGGCAGACTGCACCCACGAAGGCTTCACAGGAGATGTTTACTGTGTGACCTGCGGCTGCATTGTGGAACAGGGAAGCGTGAGCCCTGCGCTGGGCCATGCCTTTTCGGACAACTGGACGGTGGACGAGCTGCCGACCTTTTCGTCACCGGGCCGTCAGTCCCGGCACTGCGCCCGGTGTGACGCGGTGACGGATGAGAGGGAAATCCAGCCCCTGCCTGTGAATGATGCATGCGACGGCGGGGCTGGCTGCCCGTCCTTCCGGTTCCCGGATGTGACCGGAAAGGACTGGTTTCACATTTATGTGGACTATGTGACGGCTGCCCGGATCATGAACGGAGATTCCGACGGACATTTTTACCCGAACGCGGAATTGACCCGGGGGCAACTGGCTCAGATCCTCTACAACCGGGAGGGCAGACCTGCCACCTCCGCCGTGTCTCCGTTCCAGGATGTGCAGCCCGGTCGGTGGTATTGCGACGCCGTTTGCTGGGCGGCGGAAAAGGGCTATGTGGGCGGCTACGGCAACGGGTATTACGGGCCGGATGATCCCATTACCCGGGAGCAGATGGTCACCATTCTCTGGAGATACATCGGAATGCCCGCCGGAACCGGCCGCACGGAATGCTTTGTGGACGGCGACCGGGTATCTGACTATGCGGTGGATGCCATCCGCTGGGCCATCGGCGGCAAGCTGCTGCAGGGCGACAACCTGGGCAGGCTCAATCCCCGGGGAAACGCTACAAGAGCGGAAACCGCTGCGGTTTTGATGCGGTTTTTTGCCTGGTGCGGGTAAAAAATAGAAAAATATTGAAAATAATACTTGATTTTCTGTAAACCCCATGATAATATATATCGGTCTGAAAACAAGGTGAGTCCTCTGCGGTGACAGACAACACTGCATGAACGCCTAATATTAAGGAGGACAAGATTATGGATTTAGTAAAGGCTCTGTCTAGCCAGTACATGAAGCCCGAGCTGCCCGAAATGCGGGTTGGCGACACGGTTCGTGTACACGTTCTCATCAAGGAAGGTTCTCGCGAGAGAGTCCAGGTGTTTGAGGGCACCATCATTGCCCGTAAGCACGGTGGCATCGGTGAGACCATCACCGTCCGTCGTGTTTCCTACGGCGTTGGCTGTGAGAAGGTTTTCCCTGTCCACTCTCCCAGAATCGTTGATGTGGAAACCGTCCGCAAGGGCAAGGTTCGCCGCGCAAAGCTGTACTATCTGCGTGACCGCTTCGGTAAGGCAGCAAAGGTCAAAGAGCGCGTCTGATCAAAAGAATTATAAAAAAAGAGGGCTTGCCCTCTTTTTTTATTACCCTTTTTTGTGTATAATAAAGGTTAGTATTCTGTGTCAGTCTGCCCGTAAAGGAGGTGTGTCCGCAATGGAAGAAAAAAAGGCGACCCAGGAAGACCTTCGTGCCGCGCTGGACCGGCTGCTGGAGGAGGATTGGGTCGCGGACGCAAATCTCCACGGCACGGAAGAAACGCAGCCGCGGCGGGAGATGCCGGCGGAGGATCCGAAAACAGTAAAGAAGGGTTCCGGCTCCGATGACCCGGGCATCCTGATCTTCCTGCGGGAAGCGAGTGCCGTGCTGGCGGTGATCACCCTGGCATTTGTGTTTCTCGCCCGATATGTAGTGGTGGACGGTTCCTCCATGTATCCCACGCTGGTTCACGGTGACCGGATCCTGCTGCTGAGCAACGCCTGGATCAGCGACCCCGAAAAGGGGGATGTGGTGGTGGTTCAGGTGCCGGAGTTTTCCGAAAAGCCCATCGTGAAGCGGGTGATCGGCACCGCCGGGGATAAAATCGACATTGATTTCGACAATGGCATCGTCTATGTGAACGGGCAGCCTCTGTCGGAACCCTATATCAACGAGCTGACCTATAAACAGTATGACAACGGTGTGGAATTTCCCCTGACCGTGGAGGAGGGGAAGCTGTTCCTGCTGGGTGATAACCGCAACCACTCCATCGACAGCCGGTACGCGGATGTGGGTCTGGTGGATGTCCGCTGTGTTTTGGGCAGGGTGGTCATGGTCATTTTCCCCGGCAAGGCACCGGAAAACGACAGCAGGGATTTTTCCAGGATCGGCGCTGTCGGGTAGGAGGAAAGGGATATGGAAGAAAAACATACGGAAGAACTGGAACAAAAGCAGCTCCGGGAAGGGAAGCCCGCCGGATCGTCGGGAAAAGAACTGCTTTCCATGCTGAAGGAAATGACCGCTATCCTGGCGGTGATGCTGCTCCTGTTTACCTTTGTGGTTCGGATCGTCCGGGTAGACGGCCCGTCCATGTACGATACACTGGTGGACGGGGACTATGTGCTGCTGCTCAGCAACACCCTGTACCGGGAGCCGAAGCAGGGAGATATTGTTGTGGTGACGCTGGAGGACTTCCGGGGTGGAGAATCCATCATCAAGCGGGTGATCGCCACAGAGGGACAGACGGTGGACATTGATTTTGAGGCATCCGTGGTCTATGTGGATGGAGTACCGCTGGACGAGCCCTATACTTACAGTCCTACCACCAATGATGAGGGAACACGGTTTCCCCTGGTCGTTCAGGAAGGGCAGCTTTTCCTGCTGGGCGACAACCGAAACGCTTCCATGGACAGCCGGTCTCCCCAGATCGGGCTTGTGGACAAGCGGGAACTGGTGGGCAAGGCCCTTTTGATTCTTCTTCCCGGCACCAATGGCGGAACGGAACAGGCGGATTTCGGAAGGATCGGGAGTGTTTATGGAAATTGAAGTAAACGGGATCCGCATTCATTATAAAAAGGAACAGATAGCATGAGCGATAAGAATATGAATATCCAATGGTACCCGGGACACATGACTAAGACCCGCCGGCAGATGGAAGCGGACTTAAAACAGGTGGACGCGGTGTGCGAGATCGTGGATGCCAGAATCCCCATTTCCAGCCGAAACCCGGACATTGACAGCATCTGCGGCAGCAAGCCCCGGATTGTCATTCTGAACCGCATGGATCTGGCGGACCCGGAGATCACAAAGCGCTGGGTCAGCTACCTGAAGAGCAAAGGCATGGCGGCGCTTCCCACGGACTGCAAATCCCGAAAGGGCATCAGCGCGTTCACACCCGCGGTGCGCTCGGTGCTGCAGGAGCGGATCGCCCGCTATGAGGCAAAGGGCATGAAATGCCAGCTTCGGGTGATGATCGTGGGAATCCCCAACGTGGGCAAATCCACGCTGATCAACCAGATCTCCGGCAGAAAGGGCGCCAAAGCGGAAAACCGTCCCGGCGTGACCAGGGGCAAGCAGTGGGTCACGGCGGACAGCGGACTGCTGCTTCTGGATACCCCCGGTATCCTTTGGCCCAAGTTTGAAGACCCGGAGGTGGGCATGATGCTTGCCTACACCGGCGCGGTGAAGGAAGATATTCTGGACATCGAGACCCTTTCCTGCCGCCTGATGGAGCTGCTGTGGGAGCGGTATCCCAATGCCCTCCGGGAACGCTACGGCATCACCGGGGAAGCGGGCACCGACGGCTACGCGCTGCTGACGGAAGCGGGACGCCGACGCGGTTTCCTGGTTGCCAGAGGAGAGATCAACACGGAACGGATGGCAAAGGTGCTTCTGGATGAATTCCGGGCAGGGAAGCTGGGGAAATTTACCCTGGAACTGCCACCCCAGGAGGAAGAAAAATGAGTGAAATCAATCTGTGGGAAATCGAAAACAGCCACTTCGCGAAGGGTATCCAGGTGATCTGCGGCGTGGACGAAGCGGGCCGGGGCCCTCTTGCGGGTCCGGTCTGCGCTGCCGCCGTGATTCTGCCCCGGGATTTGGAGATCCCCGGACTGAATGACAGCAAGAAGCTGTCCGACAAGCGCCGCAGGGAACTGTTTCCGGTCATTTGCAGGGAAGCGGTCAGCTACGGCATTGCCTTCGCTTCGGCAGAGGAAATTGACGATATTAACATTCTGCAGGCGACCTATCTTGCCATGGAGCGTGCCCTGGCGCAGCTTACCGTGAAGCCTGACCTGGCGCTCATCGACGGCAACCGGGCAAAGGACTTCGGCATTCCCGTGGAGACCGTGGTGAGAGGCGATAGCCGCAGCGCCAACATCGCTGCCGCGTCGATTCTGGCAAAGGTCACCAGAGACGATCTGATGCTTAAGATGGCGGAACAGTACCCGGAGTACGGCTTTGAGATCCACAAGGGCTATGGCACCAAGGCCCATTACGACGCGCTGCGGGAGCATGGCGCCTGCCCGATCCACAGAACCACCTTCCTGAGGAAGTTCTATGGGGAGAAATAACCTGACGGGTGCCTGGGGAGAAGCGCTGGCAGCGGAGTACCTGCGGAAAAAGGGATATGAGATCCTGGCCAGCGGCTACCGATGCCGGTTCGGAGAGATCGATCTGATCGCGAGAAAGAAGAAAATACTGGCGTTTGTGGAGGTCAAGCTCCGAAAAAACGCTGATTTTGCCCGGGCAATGGAGTATGTGGACAGCCGCAAGCAGAACCGCCTGCGTTTGACCGCGTCCATGTACCTGGCGGAAAACCCCACGGAGCTGCAGCCCAGATTCGATGTGATCGAGATCTACGCGCCCGGGGGATTGGATACGAAAAAACCGGAAATCCGACATATGGAGGATGCGTTCCAATGAATATCAAAGTGTTTGACTTACATTGTGATACTGCCCTGGAGCTTCTGGGGCGGGATCTGCGGCCCATTCACGCCTTGCGGAAAAATGAGGGGCATATCGATCTGACCCGGGGCGCCGCGCTGGAGGGCTATGCCCAGTGCTTTGCCCTGTTCACAACCCCGGACATGGAGAAGTGGATGGGAAGACCCGCAACCGCCGTGTTCGATGCCATGCTGGAAAACCTCACCCGGGAGCTGGAGAACAACGGAGATCTGATCTGCCAGGCACGTACCCCGCGGCAGATCCGGGACAATCAGGAGGCCGGCAAGCTGTCGGCTGTGCTGACCATTGAGGGCCCTGCGGGCTTCGGCTTCGATCCTGCCCGTCTGGAGGAGCTGTGGAACCGGGGCTTCCGGATCACCACCCTGACCTGGAACGAAAAGAACCCCCTGGCAGGCTCTCATGTCACCGGCGGCGGCTTGACGGATCAGGGCAGAGAGTACATCCGGGAGGCCCAGCGCCTGGGCATGGTCATCGATGTGAGCCACATCAGTGACGAAGCCTTCTGGGATATTATGAAGATCACGGAAAAGCCTGTCATCGCCAGCCATTCCAACAGCCGCGCGGTCTGCGGTGTCAGCAGAAACCTGACGGACGATATGTTCCGGGCCATTGCGGAAACCGGCGGCACTGTGGGACAGAACCTGTATACCCAGTTTCTCGGGGAAAAGGATGTGACGGTGGACACGGTCTGCGATCACATTTTCCACTTCCTGGAGATGGATCCCCAGGGCAGCCACATTTCCCTGGGCGGTGATCTGGATGGCTGTGAGACCCTGCCCGCCGGCTTTGGGGGCATCCAGAACTATCCCGATTTGGCGGACAGGCTGCGCTCCCGCGGTCTGAACACGGAGCTGGTGGAGAAGATCTTCTGGGAGAACGCCCTGGGCGTGCTGGAGCGCTGCCAAGGCTGACGCAATATAAATTCGGGGGAGGTGCGCGGTATGGCGCTGTATGTGATCGGCGACCTGCATCTGAGCCTGGGCACGGAAAAGCCCATGGATGTTTTCGGCGGTGCCTGGACGGGCTACATGGAAAAACTGAAAAACGGGCTGTCCGTGATCCGTCCCGGGGATACCACGGTGCTGGCAGGCGACCTTTCCTGGGCGATGGATCTGAAAAACGCCAGGGAGGATTTTGCCTGGATCAACGCCATCCCCGGAAGAAAGATCATTTTGAAGGGCAACCACGACTACTGGTGGAGTACGGCGAAGAAATTCTACGACTTCTGCCAGGAGAACGGCTTTGAAAACCAGTGGATCCTGAATAACAACTGCTACGACTATGACCGTTATGCCATCTGCGGCACCCGGGGCTGGTTTTTTGAGGAAGACCGCAGCGGTCAGCACGATGAAAAGGTGTTCCGCCGGGAGATCATCCGGCTGGAGACATCCCTGAAAGCTGCCGGGGACAAAGAGAAGCTCGTCTTTCTTCATTATCCGCCCAGATACCGGGGCTATGAATGCCGGGAGATCCTGGAGCTGCTGGAACGGTATGGGGTTCGCCGCTGCTTTTACGGGCATCTTCACGGCGGCAGCCATGCCCTGGCCCAGGAGGGCTTGTGGAACGGCACGGAATTTCGGCTGATTTCCGCGGATTTTTTGAATTTTTGCCCATTTTTGGTGATTTCGTAAGTTTTTTTCAGAAAAGAGTGGACAAGCAGCTTTTTTTTTGCTAGAATAGCAAGGTTCAAAATATATAAACTGGTCTATCATGGCCATACAGGAGGAAATACAAATGAACGTGAAAAGCACCGATAGAAACGGCAACCAGGTTACCCTTGTGGTGGAGATTGACAAGGAACTGATGGAGTCCGGCGTTGAGAAGGCATATAAGGCTGCCCGCGGCCGCATCCAGCTTCCTGGCTTCCGCAAGGGTAAGGCGCCCCGCAAGATGATCGAGGCCATGTACGGCGCTCATGTTTTCTATGAAGACGGCCTGCAGGAAATCTTCCCCCAGGTCTACCAGACTGCCGTTGTGGATCAGGGCATCCAGGCGGTTGGCCGTCCCAGCCTGACGGATATGGACATCAACG
This sequence comes from Faecousia sp., assembly GCA_051867435.1. Lineage (GTDB taxonomy): Bacteria > Bacillota > Clostridia > Oscillospirales > Oscillospiraceae > Faecousia. Next base: position 12,901 of record JBJDYP010000103.1, on the reverse strand, counting down.
AGGAGAATATCGTGACCATCACCATCGTCACCGATGTGTACCCCGAGGTCACCCTGGGCGAATACAAGGGTCTGGAAGTGGAGCGCGCCGAGGCTGTGGTCACTGACGAGCAGGTCGATGCCGAAATTGACCGTATGGCAAAGAACGTTTCTTCCACCGAGAATGTGGAGCGGGAAGCCCAGATGGGCGATACCGCCAACATCGACTTCGAGGGCTTCGACAACGGCGTTCCCTTTGACGGCGGCAAGGGTGAGAAATTTGACCTGGTTCTGGGCTCCGGCTCCTTCGTTCCTGGCTTTGAGGAGCAGATTGTGGGCATGAATGTGGGCGAGGAGAAGGACATCGACATCACCTTCCCCGAGAATTATACCCCCGAGCTGGCTGGCAAGAGCGTGGTGTTCCATGTGAAGCTGAACAAGCTGACCGTCACCGTGGCGCCCGAGCTGGATGACGAGTTCGCGAAGGACGTTTCCGAGTTTGACACCCTGGAAGAGCTGAAGGCCGACATCCGCGCCAAGAAGCTGGAGCAGGCACAGAAGCAGATCCAGAACGCTTTCGAGCAGGCCTGCATTGACAAGGCTGCCGGGAATACCACCGTGGAGCTGCCCTCCGGCCTGGTCGAGGAAGAGCTGGACAGACAGATGGAGCGCTTTGCCTATCAGCTCCAGATGAGCGGCTACTCCGTGGAGCAGTACGCCAAGATGATGGGCGGCGACATGAACACCATGCGCAACGCTTTCCGTCCCGCTGCCGAGAAGCAGGCAAAGGCCAATGTGACCCTGGCGAAGATCGTCGAGGTGGAAGGTCTGACTGCTACCGATGAGGAGATCGAGGCGGAGTACAACAGCATGGCGGCCGAGTACGAGATGGAAGTTGAGAAGATCAAGGGCATGGTTCCTGCCGATGAGATCCGCACCGGCCTGACTACCCGCAAGGCTGTGAAGCTGATCGCGGACAGCGCGGTTGCCGTGGCGCCCAAGAAAGCGGAGGAGCCCCAGGAATAATCATCGCCCGCAATGGTTAGAATGTTTCAAAGCCATGAAAGGAGATTTCACCATGAGTTTAGTTCCATATGTTGTGGAGCAGACCAGCCGCGGTGAGCGCAGCTACGACATTTTCTCCCGTCTGCTCAATGACCGTATCATTTTCCTGTCCGAAGAGGTCAACGACACCACCGCGTCCCTGATCGTTGCCCAGATGCTGTACCTGGAGGCGCAGGATCCGGATAAGGATATCCAGTTTTATATCAACAGCCCCGGCGGCAGCGTGACTGCCGGAATGGCTATCTATGACACCATGCAGTATATCAAGTGCGATGTGGCGACGATCTGCGTGGGCATGGCGGCCTCCATGGGCGCGTTCCTGCTTTCCTCCGGCACAAAGGGCAAGCGTATGGCGCTGCCCAACGCGGAAATCATGATCCACCAGCCTTCCGCGGGCACCCAGGGGCAGATCACCGACATGGCGATCCACCTGAAGCGTCTGGAGACCGTGAAAAAGCGCATGAACGCCATCCTTGCCGCCAATACCGGCAAGAGTGTGGAGGAAGTGACCGCTGCCTGCGAGCGTGACAACTTCCTGTCCACGGAAGAAGCAAAGGCGTTTGGCCTGATTGATCGTGTGATCAGCAATCACTGATCCGCGGAAAGGCAGGTACCCGGTAAATGGCAAGAAATGAAGAACATCGGATGCGCTGTTCTTTCTGCGGCAAGATGGAAAAGCAGGTGGACCGGCTGATCGCCGGCCCCGGTGTCTGCATTTGCAGCGACTGCGTGCAGGCCTGTCAGGAGCTTCTGCGGGAGGAGACGCAATTTGATTCGAGAGGCAATCTCAGGACGCCGGAGACCCTGCCCACACCCATGGAGATCAAATCCTTCATGGACAGCTATATCATTGGGCAGGACGATGCGAAGGTGGCGCTTTCCGTTGCGGTTTACAACCACTACAAGCGCATCTACTTCGGCAGCGACTCCGATGTGGAGCTGCAAAAGAGCAACATTCTGCTCATCGGCCCCACGGGCAGCGGTAAGACGCTGTTTGCCCAGACCCTGGCGAAGATCCTGAATGTGCCCTTCGCCATCGCGGACGCCACGACGCTGACAGAGGCCGGTTATGTGGGCGACGATGTGGAAAATATTCTGCTTCGTCTGCTGCAGGCGGCGGATTTTGATGTGGAGCTGGCGGAGCATGGCATCATTTACATCGATGAGATGGATAAAATCGCCCGAAAGAGCGAAAATACCTCTATCACCCGGGATGTTTCCGGCGAGGGTGTGCAGCAGGCGCTGCTGAAGATCCTGGAAGGCACCGTTGCCGGTGTTCCTCCCCAGGGAGGAAGAAAGCATCCCCAGCAGGAGACCATCCAGATCAATACCGCAAACATCCTGTTTATCTGCGGCGGTGCCTTCGACGGTCTTGACAAGATCATCGAGAGCCGCACGGACCGCTCTGCCATCGGCTTCGACGCCCCTGTGGAGAGCAAGTCCAAGCGGGATGTGGGCAAGCTTCTGGCCCAGGTGCAGCCCCACGATTTGCTGAAGTTCGGCATCATTCCCGAGCTTGTGGGCAGACTGCCTGTGATCACCTGCCTGAAGAGCCTGACCAAGGAAGATCTGGTGCGGATCCTCTCGGAGCCGAAGAACGCCCTTGTGCGGCAGTATCGGAAGCTGCTGGAGCTGGATCATGTGGAGATGGAGATTCCCGATGAGACCCTGAGCGCCATCGCCCAGAAGGCGCTGGACCGCCAGATCGGCGCAAGAGGTCTGCGGGCGGTCATGGAAGAGCTGATGACCACCACCATGTTCTCCATTCCTTCGGATCTCAGCATCCAGAAGGTGATCTTTACCCCGGATTGTGTGGACGGCGGGATGCCGACCATCCTCCGTGACCCGGCAAAGCTTCGCAGCAAACTGGGAAGCGGAAAGAAACAATAGGGTTTTTAAGAGGGGGTAGCTTTCTACCCCCTTTTTCCACTACTTTTTGTGGAAGGAGCGTTTTATGAGCGAATTTTTGATTTCTATGCCGGTTCTTGCCCTGCGGGGAATGGTCGTATTCCCCAAGCAGACCACCCATTTCGATGTGGGCAGGGCAAAATCCGTGAAGGCATTGGAAAAAGCTATGGAAAAGGATCAGACCCTGCTGCTGATCCCCCAGAAAAACCTGATCCATGATGATCCTGCGCTGGAACAGTTGTATCCCATGGGCACGGTGGTCAAAGTCAAGCAGGTGCTTCGCCAGCAGGGCGACAACCTCCGTGTGCTGGTGACCGGCTTGTACCGCGCCAGGATCGCGCAGATGCAGAAGACGGAGCCCTTCCTCTTCGGCCTGGTGGAGCAGGTGGAGGAGCAGGAATATGTGAAAAGCCCCAAGGCGGAAGCCCTGATGCGCCAGGCGAATATCCTGTTCGCGGACTACCTGGATACCATCCAGCACTCTGCCCAGGCGCTGCAGATCCAGATGATTGCCGCGGAGGATTCCGGGTTTATGGCGGACTGCATCGGTCAGAACACGGGACTGGACTATTCGGACAAGGTTCGGCTTTTGAGCCAGTTGAACCCCACCAAGCGCCTGGAAATGGCGGTGGATATGCTGCACCATGAGATCTCCGTGCTGAAGATCGAGTCTGAGATTCAGGACAAGACCAATCAGGTCATGGAGAAAAACCAGCGGGACTACTACCTGCGGGAGCAGTTGAAGGTGATCCATTCCGAACTGGGCGAGGACGATGACGCGTCCGAATTTGCGGCATACGAGAAAAAGATCCGGGATCTGCATCTGGAGCAGGCTTCTCAGGAGAAGCTGCTGAAGGACCTGAACCGGCTGAAAAAGCAGCCCTTCGGTTCTTCCGAGGCTGCGGTTCTGAGGAATTATCTGGACGCGGTGCTGGATCTGCCCTGGAACAAGTCCACCAAGGAGCGGGTGGATGTGGAGGCTGCCAGAAAGATTCTGGATCATGACCATTTTGGTCTGCAAAAGGTGAAGGAACGGATTCTGGAAGCCCTGGCGGTGCGCCAGTTGGCGCCCCAGATGCCCCCGCAGATCCTCTGTCTGGTTGGCCCTCCCGGTGTGGGCAAGACTTCCATTGCCTATTCCATCGCCAGAAGCCTGAACCGCCGGCTGTCCCGGATTTCCCTGGGCGGTGTCCACGACGAGGCGGACATTCGCGGTCACCGCAAGACCTATGTGGGTGCCATGCCCGGCAGGATCATGACCGCGGTGACCCAGGCCGGCACCAAAAACCCGGTGCTGCTGCTGGACGAAGTGGATAAGATGGGCTCGGATTACCGGGGCGATCCCAGCGCGGCGCTGCTGGAGGTGCTGGATGGAGAGCAGAACAAGACCTACCGGGATCATTTCCTGGAGGTTCCCTTCGACCTCAGCGATGTGTTCTTTATCACCACCGCCAATACCCTGGACACCATTCCCAGACCCCTGCTGGACCGGATGGAGGTCATCGAGATCGGCTCCTATACCGACGAGGAGAAGGTGATGATCGCCAAGAACCATCTGATTCCCAAGCAGATGGAGAAGCATGGCCTGAAAAAGAGTCAGCTTCGTTTCACTGACGACGCCATCCGTGAAATGATCGGCTGCTACACCCGGGAATCCGGCGTGAGAAAGCTGGAACGCTGCGTGGCTGAAGCCTGCCGGAAGGCGGATCTGCGGCTGGTTTCCGAAGATGCCCCCAAGCGGATCACCGTGACCGGGGCCAATCTGGAGAGCTTCCTGGGGGTTCGCAAATACCTTCCCGACAGACTGCCCTGTACCGATGAGGTGGGTCTGGTCACGGGTCTTGCCTGGACTTCCGTGGGCGGCGAGGTGCTGGAGGTGGAGGTCAATGTGATGGACGGCTCCGGCAAGCTGGAACTGACCGGCAACCTGGGCGATGTGATGAAGGAATCCGCCCATGCTGCCATGAGCTATATCCGTGCCCACGCGGAGGAACTGGGTGTGGAGCCCAATTTCTTCAAGACCAAGGACATTCATGTCCATTTCCCCGAGGGTGCCGTACCCAAGGACGGGCCTTCCGCGGGCGTGACGGTCTGTACCGCCATGGTTTCCGCCCTGACGGGCACGCCGGTGCGCCGGGATGTGGCCATGACCGGCGAGATTTCCATTCGCGGCAGGGTGCTGCCCATTGGCGGCCTGAAAGAGAAGACCATGGCTGCCCTGCGGCACGGTGTCCACACCGTGATCATTCCTGCCCGGAATGAGCGGGATCTGGAGGAGATCGACCAGACCGTCCGCAAGGCGCTGTCCTTCGTGATGGCGGAGACGGTGGATACGGTGCTGGATGTGGCGCTCCTGCCGTCCAGGAAGCCGGTTTCCCCAGTGGGCAGTCTGCCGGTGGATTCCCGGGGCAGCCGTAAGCCGGATATTCGGCAGTGAGGTGCGCCATGAACTTAAACCATGCGGAATTTGTCCTCTCTGCCGCGTCCGAACCCCAGTTTCCCCGGGACGGACTGCCTGAGATCGCCTTTGCCGGCAAGTCCAATGTGGGAAAATCCTCGGTCATCAACCGGATCCTCCAGCGGAAAAACTTTGCCAGGGTGGGGGAGGCTCCGGGAAAAACCACCAATGTGAATTACTTCCGAATCGACGATGTCTGCTATTTCGTGGATCTGCCCGGCTATGGCTACGCGAAGGTCTCCCAGGCGGAAAAAGACCGCTGGGGCAAGCTGATGGAGTGCTATTTTGCGTCCCAACGGATCACGCTGGGTGTTCTCGTGGTGGACGCGCGCCATGCACCCACCAACAACGATATTAACATGGCACGGCTTTTCCTGCAGTTGGACGCTCCCTTTGTGGTGGTTGCCAACAAGCTGGATAAGCTGAAAAAGAGTGAGATCCAGGAGAATCTGCGAATCATCCGGCAGGATCTGGAGTTGCCGGAGGATTGCCCCCTGATCCCTTTTTCCGCCGAAAAAGGCCAGGGCAGGGATGATTTGGTGAAACGGATCTTCCAGGCAATCGGTGTATAAAAAATCGGGTTTGCGTTTTGCAAACCCGATTTTTACAGCGCGAAATCCTCTTGCTTAAATTGTTCCGTATCCAGCGGCGCCTTTTTGGGCGGGATCCGCTTGCAGGGATCATAGACAAACTTTCTGCACCCATAGTATTGGGACACGGTTCCCCGCTTGGCGCAGAGCATCTGGTTTTTATCCAGCGCGGCGCTGTGGGCACAATAGACGCAGGAACGAGGAATACGCTTTCGGAACAGCATGAGATGACCCCCTTTTGGGGCTATTATACACCATGGGAGCCGGGATTTCCACTCCTATTTTTGCCCTTTTTCAGGGAAAAGCAAAAAATCAAGGCGAAGAGCGCTGCCAGCGGCAGAAGAATTCTCACCGGCTGGATTCCCTGCCATAGGAGAATCCATGCGCAGGACAGCAGAAGACTGACCATGCAGCTCACCGCTTTTCCCAGGAAATACTGCTTCAGTGACAGGTTTTCGGAGGATGTGACCGCCGCGGTCTGCATGGATACGCACAGGCCGCCAAAGCATACGAACAGATTGGCAAGCAGAAACCGCAGCGTTTCGGAAGGAATTGTTCGCAGGGCGTAACAGCCGTTTGTCAGCTCCAGCAGTCCGATGATGCTCACACGAAGCAATTCCGGGAACAGCCAGAGGATCCACCGGTCCAGAAACGCCAGGATCACACGGAACAGAATGACCCAGCCGCAGACCACCGCCATGGATGCTACACTTTTTCGCAGGGCTTCGGACAGGGACAGCGGCGTTGGTGGAACCGGCGACGAAGCCGCCGCGCTTTTCCCGGGCAGCAGAATCCCGGCGGCAAGGGCGGCAAGGATCTGGATGATCCAGAGCGCGAATATGGTGATTTTTCGGGAAAATAAACCTGCGACCACCCCAAAGAGGAAGGCAGGCCCGGCATTGTTGCAGAAGCCCAGCATCCGCTGACCGTCCTTCTTCGTGATGAACCCGGAACGTACCTGCTGGGCGACGCACTGGGCACCCATGGGATAGCCTCCCAGCAATCCCACCAGAAGAATGCCCTCACTGCCGGCGGGCATTCCGCAAAGCCGGCTCAAACCGCGCAGCAGCCACCCGCCGGACAGACTGCTGACCAGCATGGCGGACAGCACAAAGAAGGGAAACAGGGATGGAATCAAACTTTGCACACACAGCTTGATTCCGCTGGATGCGCCGTCAAGGGCGGTTTTCGCGTCCAGAATGAGCAGACACATCCCCAACGCACAGAGAATGCCGCTCACGGTCTTCCTTCGATTCATGATTGGATCACCTCGGAAGATTCTATGCGCTGACGGGAAAAAAATCCGTCCGTCCTCATATCCTCTGGACAAGGGGGTGGAGACAGATGGAACGGAAAAAGTCGCTTTCCGACCGGCTGCAGGACAATCTGGATCTTCCGGGAGAGGCGCTTCCCGGGGTGCCGGTGATGGAATTGGCAGGTGACCGGCGGGTTCTGATCGAAAATCACGGCGGTGTAACGGAGTACGGAACCGCCAGGATCCGTGTCCGGGTTTCCTATGGAGAGGCGTGCATTTGCGGCAGCGGGTTAGAACTGACCCGGATGACCAGACAGCAGATCGTAGTTTCCGGGCGGATCGACTCCGTCACGCTGCACCGGGGGAGGAACCGCTGATGGATCTGTATCAATCGCTGACGGGAATGCTGGAAATCCGGATCACAGGCGCCAACCTGCCGGATACCATCAGCAGACTGACCGCCGCCGACATCGTGCTGCGCAATACCAGGATCGTGGACGATCTGAATCTGGATTGCACCGTGCTCCGCAGGGATTATGCCGCGATTCGCGCACTGGCGGAGCGCAGGGGAGACCGGATTGCGATCCGGGGGAGAATGGGACTTTATTGGTACGGAAGAGATTTGCTCCGCCGTCCTGTCCTGCTTGCGGGGCTTGCGGTGATCCTGCTCTTTTTCCTGGCGCTGCCCAGCAGGGTTCTGTTTGTCCGGGTGGAGGGAAATGAAACCATTCCCACAAGGCAGATACTGGAAATGGCAAAGGAATGCGGCATCGGGTTCGGGGCGTCCCGGCGGCTGGTGCGAAGCGAGCAGATGAAAAACGCCCTTTTGGGCGCGATTCCCGAACTGCAATGGGCCGGGGTCAATACCTCGGGCTGTGTGGCTACCATTTCCGTCCGGGAGCGGGCGGTGGTGGAACCGGCGGACGATCCCCAGGGGGCCTACGATGTGGTTGCCTCCACCGGGGGCACGGTTTCCCAGATCACGGTTACACGGGGATCCGCCAAATGCCAGGTGGGGCAGCAGGTGAGCCAGGGAGAGGTTTTGGTTTCGGGCTATACGGATTGCGGGCTTTGCATCCGGGCGGAATGTGCCGAAGCGGAGGTTTACGCGGACACGGAGCGGCAGATGGAAGCGGTTTTTCCGTCGGAATGGGCGTACCGCAGGGAAATTTCTTCCCAGACCATAAAATATAGTTTGGTTTTCGGAAAAAAAGAAATAAATTTATCAAAAGACAGTGGAATTTCCGGTGTGGAATGTGTTAAAATGAGGGATGTAAATTGGATCAGTCTGCCGGGTGGGTTTGTGCTTCCCGTCGCCATCGTCACCACCTGCGAGACGGTGTATGAAACCGCTTCGCAAACCGTGGAGGAGGACGCGGCGGCGCAGTCCCTTTCGGACTATGCGCAGCGGGAGCTGAACAGGCAGATGATCGCCGGGCAGGTGCTGGAGCAGCAGCAGAATATATCGCTGACAGACGGGGTTTATCTGCTGGAGGGGCAGTATTTCTGCCGGGAAATGATAGGACGGCGCCGGAGCGCCATCGGCACGGAAGGTGATGCAAAGGATGAGTGAACGGATAGTCAATGTGGATCGGGTGGAGGACATGATCGCGGTCTTCGGCTCCTTTGACGAAAATATCAAGAGGATCGAGGAAGCGCTCCATGTGACCATCGTGAACCGTGGAAATGAATTGAAAATTTCCGGCGACGAGGAAGCCGCGGATGGCGCGGTTCGGACGCTGGAGGGACTTCTGACGCTGGCGTCCAAAGGCGAGGTCATCGATGAGCAGCGGGTTCGCTATCTCATTACGCTGGTGAAAGAGGGCAATGAGGAGCAGATCCACCAGATGGCAAAGGATGTGGTCTGCATCACCGCCAAGGGGAAGCCCATCAAGGCAAAGACCGTGGGACAGCAGAAGTACATGAAGGCAATCGCGGGCAACACCATCACCATCGGTGTGGGGCCCGCCGGTACGGGAAAGACCTATCTGGCTGTTGCCGCGGCGGTGGCCGCCTTCCGGGAACGGACGGTCAATCGGATCATTCTGACCCGTCCCGCGGTGGAAGCGGGCGAGCGGCTGGGTTTCCTGCCCGGTGATTTGCAGAACAAGGTGGATCCCTATCTGCGGCCTCTTTACGACGCGCTTTATGATATGCTGGGCGCGGAAACCTTCCAGAAATACCAGGAGCGTGGCTCCATTGAGGTAGCGCCCCTTGCCTATATGCGGGGCAGGACGCTGGATGACAGCTTCATCATCCTGGATGAAGCCCAGAACACAACCCGGGAGCAGATGAAGATGTTTCTGACCCGGCTGGGTTTCGGCTCCAAAATCGTGATCACCGGCGATGTGACCCAGATCGACCTGCCGGACGAAAAGGTGTCCGGTCTGAAGGATGCCGTCCGAGTGCTGGACGGTGTGAAGGACATTGCCATCTGCCGCCTGACCGCCGCGGATGTGGTGCGTCACGCGCTGGTGCAGGAGATCATCAACGCCTACGAAAAAGCGGAGAAAAAAGAGACAGCAAAGCGTCCTGCGACCCAGCTCCACGGACGATACAAGAGGAGAGAAAATGGCAAAGCATAACATCAACATCACATACGGAAAGCCCATGATCGACGGATTTCTCATCAGCCGGATCATCCGTAAGTGCATCCAGGCGACCCTGGACGCGGAGGGCGTGGACACCGACTGCGAAATCAATGTGCTGATCACGGATGACAAGGGCATCCATCAGATCAACAAAGCCACCCGGGATATTGACAGACCCACGGATGTGCTGAGCTTCCCCATGTTTGAGCTGACCGCCGGAGCGCTGCCCGGGGACTGGGAGGAATACCTTGATCCCGAAACGAATCTCTGCCCGCTGGGGGATATGTGCATCAGCTATGAGCGAGCCGCGGCCCAGGCGAAGGAATTCGGTCATTCCGTCCGCCGGGAGGTGGGCTATCTGACCATTCATTCCGTGCTGCACCTGCTGGGCTACGACCATCTGGATGAAGGTCCCCAGAAGGCACGGATGCGCGCCCGGGAGGAAGCCATCGCGGCTTCCGTTGGGCTGAAACGATAAGGCACAAAGGAGAAAAACCATATGGCTACCAAAACCGCTATGATCACCATTGCCGGACGCCCCAATGTGGGCAAGTCCACGCTGACCAACTATCTGGTGGGCGAAAAGATCGCGATTGTGTCCAATAAACCCCAGACCACCCGGAACCGCATCTGCGGTATCCTTACCAAAGGGGATACCCAGTTCGTGTTCATCGACACGCCGGGCTTCCACAAACCCCGTACCAAGCTGGGGGACTACATGGTCAACGTGACCCGGGAGTCCATCGCGGAGGTGGATCTCACCATTCTGATGGTGGAGCCCATTGCCTCCATCGGCCCTCAGGAGGAAGCGCTGATCGCCCAGATCAAGAGCAGAAACTGCCCTGCCATCCTGGTGATCAACAAGATCGACACCGTGGAGAAGGAGAATCTTCTGGCGGTCATTGCCGCTTACGCGGAAACCGGCGGGTTTGAGGCCATCATTCCCATCTCCGCGAAGACCGGAGACGGCGTTGACGAGCTGCTTGCCGCCTGCGAAAAGCACGCCATTGAAAGTCCCTTCCTGTTCCCGGAGGATCTGACCACGGATCAACCGGAGCGCCAGGTGATGGCGGAGATCATCCGGGAAAAGATCCTGTGGAACCTGGAGCGGGAGGTGCCCCACGGAACCGCTGTGGAGATCACCAGATTCTCCGAGCGGGACAACGGGATCATTGACCTGGATGCCACCATCTACTGTGAAAAGGCCAGCCACAAGGGCATCATCATCGGCAAACACGGCGAAATGCTGAAGAAGATCTCCTCCATGGCACGGACGGACTGCGAAAAATTCATGGGAACCCGGGTCTATCTGACCACATGGGTCAAGGTCAAGGAAAACTGGCGTGACAGCGACTTCCTTGTCCGCAACTTCGGCTATAAGGAATAATTACCAGATTGATTCCGCCGGGTTTGGCAAAAGCTAACCCCGGAGGGATGAAATATGGATGCTTCGTTCTATTGGGAATTGTTTTTGGAGACCGGCGCGCCGGAGGCGTATCTGCTCTATCAGACGGCCTGCCGGAAGGAGAATCAAAATGTATCTGACAATACAGGCACTGGTGCTGCGGGTGGTGGAGTACAATGACCGGGACTGTCTGCTGACTGTGCTGACCAGAAACCACGGCAAGCTGACCGTAAAAGCCCGGGGACTTCGCCGGAAGAACAGCCCGCTGACCGCGTCCTGCCAACTGCTGGCGTTTTCGGAATTCACGCTGTTTGAGTACCGGGGGATGTATACCATCAATGAGGCAAATGCCCTGGAGCTGTTTCTGGGGATTCGGCGTGATCTTCAGAAGCTGTCTCTGGGTACATATTTTGCCCAGGTTGCGGAGGTGATCTCCCAGGAAGATCTGCCCAACCCGGAGCTGCTCTCCCTGACGCTCAACTGCCTGTATGCCCTGTCGGGAAGGAATCTGCCGGAGCAGCTTGTAAAGGCTGCCTTTGAATTCCGGGCGGCCTGTATCGCGGGCTATATGCCGGATCTGAGCGGATGCCATGTCTGCGGCAATCCGGTGCCGGACCGGTTTGACCTGTCCGCGGGCAGATTGGAGTGCAGAACCTGCCGCAGCCCGGATTCCGGCGGACTGCGCCTGCCGCTGTCTCCCGGGGTGCTGGAGGCCATGCGTTACCTTTCGGAGTGCGACGGTAAACGGCTGCTTTCCTTTGAAATCGGCAAGGAGAGCATGGCTGCCCTTGCTGGAATCACGGAGAGCTATCTCGCGACCCAGTTGGAACGGGGTTTTACAACATTGGATTTTTACAAATCACTGCTGGCGCTGCCGCCGGCGTGATCAGGAGACGGAATTATGTCTGAATTATATGAAAAATCGATTCAAAAACTGGAACTGGATCGTGTTCTGGAGCTGCTTGCGGACTGCGCGGGCAGCTTCGCGGGCAAGGAGGCCTGCAGAGCCCTGCGTCCTTCCACCGACGCGGACACGGTGCGGCAGCGGTTGGAGGAAACCACCGCTGCAGGGGAGCTGTCCACAAGGAAGGGGAATCCCGGCTTTGGGGAAGTGACCGATGTGAGTGCCTCTCTGGAACGGGCTGACCGGGGCGGTGTTCTGAATCCCAAAGAGCTGCTGGCCATTGCCGGCGTGCTTCGCTGCGCCCGGACGGTTCGTGCTTACGCGGACGAAAACGAGCCTGCCACGGTGCTGACGGAGCTGTTTCTGGCGCTGACTGCCAATAAATATCTGGAGGACCGGATCTTCGGATCCATCCTCTCCGAGGAAGAAATCGCGGATTCCGCCAGTCCGGAGCTGTCCGATATCCGCCGCCATATGCGGATTCAGAGCGGAAAGATCCGGGACGGTCTGCAGAAGATCATTTCCTCTCCCGCCTATGCCAAGTTCCTCCGGGAGCCTATCATCACCATCCGCCAGGGACGCTATGTGGTGCCCGTAAAGAGTGAGTGCCGCAATGAGGTGCCCGGGCTGGTACATGATGTTTCCGCCACCGGCTCCACTTTCTTTGTGGAGCCCATGTCCGCCGTGAATGCCAACAACGCCCTGCGGGAGCTGGAAGTCAAGGAAAAGAAGGAGATCGAGCGGATT
>JBJDYP010000102.1:0-5010 GCA_051867435.1 Faecousia sp. | reverse complement strand
GAACGCACAAGGGAAACGGATTGCCACGCCAGCGTGCGCGCTGGCTCGCAATGACATGGTAACTTGATAGCCTTGTGCCGCTGAACCGCTTCGTCAAAACCTATCAGGTTCGCTTTGCACCGCCGGAAAAGCGGCGGGGGATTCTTAAGGGGGCGCATTTGCTCGAAGCGCCCCTTAAGTCGGCTTCTTTGTCACTTTCTTGCCGAGACAAGAAAGTGAAATAATACACTACAAAGTACATCTTGTTCTTTCTTCCGCACAGGTCAGAACGAATGCAAAAGGGAGTACGGATTGCCACGCCAGTGTGAGCACTGGCTCGCAATGACGTGGTGACTTGATAGGCGAAGCCACTGAATTTGTGCGCTGAAAAACAGTGGCTTTTTACAGGCTGGCGTAGATCCGGGTTCCGCGCTTTTTCAGCCAGGCGGTGAGACCGGCGCAGACCGCTGCCAGCAGCACGGTGAGGATCACCATGAACCATACCGGCGTAATCAGGTCAACCAGGAAGTAGTATCCCACGCCCAGCAGGACAATCACCGCCCAGCCGCCCAGCAGCGTGATCAGAACACCCACGCTCTGCTTCACCGCCACCGTCTCGTTGGTCCAGTTCAGATTGGGCACCTTCAGATTCACCGCCAGACCCACCAGCGCGGTCAGCACACCATAGAGCAGGGGAATCAGCAGCATCAGCACGCCGGGAACCACCTCCGGCTGCATCACCGCCACAAAAGCGATGCCGAGAAGCAGGCAGGGGATCTCCGTCAGCAGCAGGTGGAGCTTCAGCTTTGCCCGGAGCACCTGCCACGGGTCCACCGGCAGGGATTGGGCAATCCACAGGCTCTTTCCCTCCAGGGTGACCGAAGGCGCCGAAATGTCGTTCATGGACACGATGCAGCACATGACCGCCACGGCAATCAACTCCAAAAGGCCCGGCGTCGACAAAAACAGCACGCTCATCATGCCGATGAACTCCCGGCCCTTGACGATCAGCGCCACCGCGCAGATCGGCATCATCACCGTACCCAGGGCGCAGTTGAGCATATACGTGGGACTTGCGGCGAAGCGTCCGAACTCCCGGCTCAGCAGCGCCTGATCCACGGAGCGAACCTTCGCGGTCTTTTCCCGGTATCTGGTCTTTACCCCGGTATCGGAGACCGTGGCGATTTTCAGGAAGGATCTGTCCATGATATAGCAGGTAAGAGCGAACAGCGCCAGGATCACCCCGGAGGCGATCAGCAGGTTCACGGGATCGCCCGCGCCTGCCATACCCAGCACATACAGCGGATACGCGGCGCTGCGCAGCTTCTCCGCCAGGGTGTCCGCGAACAGCAGAATATCCGCCAGGCCGTTGATGAACTTGAAATACACATAATAGTAGCCCGCCAGCAGTCCCAGAGACACCACGACGGTGATCAGGCTCTTGTTTTTCAGCTTGGCGCTGATCTTCGCCACCACCCAGCCCAGGAAGCAGGACAGGGTCAGCACCAGGATGGACAGCATCACCGTCAGCAAAACGGAGCCCACCATGCCCATTGCCGTGGCGTACCCGGAGAAGCAGTAGACGATCACCACAGGAACCATGACCACACCGCTGTACATCAGACCCATGAGATACACGCCCAGCAGCCGGGTAATCATAATGTATTTCACCGGCACAGGCAGGGAAAGCAGCAGGTCATTGTCCTTCGCCCGGTACAGGCTGGCGTAGGTATTGAACACGCTGCCGACCACGCCCAGAACCAGGGCGATAATGCTGGCGATGGTGAAATACACCCAGGCAAGCCCCGCTTCCACCATGGGCAGCAGAGCCACCGCCATCACGCCGAACAACCCGCCCAGGATCACCACCATCAAAAAGATAAATCCGGCAACCGACAGCGCCACAGCGGAACCCGAACGGGTCTTTCCCGTCTTTCTGTTTCGGAAAAAGCTTTGATTCAGCTCCAGAAGCTGCTTTTTCAGCAGAGTTTTCAGCATTTTTCTCCCTCCAGCTCCAGGAACACATTCTCCAGGGAGGTGTCGCCCTTCACTTCCTCCATGGTGCCGGAACGGATCAGCCTGCCGGACTTGATGATCGCCACCTTGTCGCACAGCTTTTCCGCCACCTCCAGCACATGGGTGGAGAAGAAGATGGCGCCGCCGTTGTCACAATGCTCCCGCATCATGCCCTTGAGCAGATGGGAGGCTTTGGGATCCAGACCTACGAAGGGTTCGTCCATGATGATCAGCCTGGGCTGGTGGATCCAGGCGGCAATGATGGCCAGCTTCTGCTTCATGCCGTGGGAATAGCCGGAAATGGGCTGCGCCAGGTCGGCGGTCAGCTCCAGCAGATCTCCGTATTTGCGGATGCGCTCCCGGCGGACATTGGGCTCCACGCCGAAAATGTCGCCGATGAAGTTCAGGAAGCGGATGCCGGTCATAAACTCGTACAGATCCGGGTTGTCGGGGATGTAGGCCATTTGCTGCTTGCAGCGGATGGGCTCCGCCTGGACGGAAATGCCGTTGACCAGAATTTCGCCGGAATCGAACTGCAGGATGCCCGCGATGGACTTCAGCGTGGTGGTCTTGCCCGCGCCGTTGTGACCGATGAAGCCGTAAACCTCACCGGGGGCAATGTGCAGCGTCAGGTCATCCACGGCTTTCTTCTCGCCGTAGGTCTTGTTCAGATGGTTGATGGTAAGCATAACAATCTCTCCTTTGCGGGCCATGCCCGTGGGTCATTCGGAATCGGGTTCAGGGGATCACCATGCCGGCCACCGGAACCGGGTAACCGGTTTCCGCGACCCGATGATCTTTTCATTTAACCTTGCGGTTAATTGTTTCGGGAGTATTATACAACACTTGTTACCCATTGTCAAGGGGATTTCCCTGATTTTGGAACAGGGCAGGGAATTGCCCCTGAGAAATCGTAATATTTTCACATTTTACAATAACATTGCACCTTGCTTTTTCCCGGAAAATCAGGTAAAAATAACAATAGAAACCCGGTATACGCCGGAAATTATGGTAATATTGAAAGGATGATTCTCATGACGGTAAGTGAATTTATTCAGAAACATAAAATCATCACCATTTGCCGCAAGGTATACGGCGAAGACCTCTTCCGCCTGACCGCTGCCCTGAACGCCGGCGGTGTGAAGCTGATGGAAGTCACCTTTGACCAGGCGGATCCCGACTGCGTGGAAAAAACCGCCGGGTGCATCCGGGAGCTGAACCAGCGTTTCGGCAGCGAGATGAAGTTCGGCGCGGGCACCGTCCTCACCGTGGAGCAGGTTCGCGCTGCCGCCGAGGCAGGCGCCCAGTTCATCATCTCCCCCAACACCGACCCCGAGGTCATCCGGGAGACCAAGCGGCTGGGTCTGGTATCCATCCCCGGCGCCATGACCCCCACCGAGATCATGGCTGCCCACAACCTGGGCGCCGACATCGTGAAGCTGTTCCCCGCCGGCTCCCTGGGCTTTGCCTACATCAAGGATATTCTGGCGCCCATCAGCCATGTGAAGCTCTGCGCCACCGGCGGTGTCACCGAGGAAAACTGGGAGCAGTACCTGAAGCTGGGCTTCGCGGGTGCCGGCATCAGCAGCCGCCTCTGCGACAAAAAGTGCATCGCCGCCGGCGATTTCGGGGAAATCACCCGCCGCGCCAGAGCCTTCACCGAGCTGACCGCCAGGTACGAGGGCTGATGCATGGAAAAGAAGAAATTTGTAGGCTTCGGCGAGATGATGGTTCGTCTGGCACCCAACGGCTACCTCCGTTTTGACCAGGCGCATGAGTTCAATCTGAACTACACCGGCGCGGAAGCGAATATGGCGATTTCCCTGGCATACATGGGTATGCCCGCGGAGATGGTCACCAAGCTGCCCGACAACGACATCGGCCGCTGCGCCAGACGGATGCTGGCCCGTTACGACGTGCAGACCAACCACATCACCTGGGGTGGGGAGCGCATGGGCATCTACTACCTGGAGCGCGGCGCCTCCCAGCGTCCCTCCAAGGTCATCTACGACCGCAAGCACTCCGCCATTTCCGAGGCGGATCCCTCCGAATTTGACTGGGACGAGATCTTCCGGGACGCGGGCTGGTTCCACTTCACCGGCATCACCGTCGCCCTGAGCAAGAATATGCAGATCGCCTGCAAAGAAGCCTGCATTGCCGCCAAGCGCCATGGGGTGATGGTGAGCTGCGACCTGAACTACCGCAAGAACCTGTGGTCCACCGAGGAAGCCCAGGCGGTCATGAAGCCTCTGATGGAGTATGTGGATGTGTGCATCGCCAACGAGGAGGATGCCGAGAAGGTGCTGGGCGTGAAGGCGGATGCCACCGACATCACCGCCGGCAAGCTCAGCGTGGAGGGCTACTCCGTTCTGGCGCGGAAGCTCACCGACACCTACGGCTTCCAGGCCGTTGCCATCACCCTGCGGGAGTCCATCTCCGCTTCCGTCAATAACTGGTCTGCCCTGCTGTACACCGGCGGCAAGACCTATCTCTCCAAGAAGTACACCATGCAGATCGTGGACCGGGTAGGCGGCGGCGACTCCTTCGCCTCCGGGTTGATCTACGCCTGGCTCAACGGCTTTGCGCCCCAGAAGATGATCGAATACGCGGCAGGCGCAAGCTGCCTGAAGCACGCCATTGAGTTTGACTTCAACCTGTCCACCGTGGACGAGGTTATGAATCTGATCAACGGCGACGGCTCCGGCCGTGTCCAACGCTGATTCTCCGGATTTTCCCTTGTTTGCCTCTTCAAGCAGTCCGCCGGACGGTTCTTTCGGAACCGTCCGGCGGATTGTTGTATCTCTAAGTTCAGGCGGGCAGTCCGTGACCGCGTCCCCAAAACTCCCGTTTACCGGCGCAGATATTCGGAGGCACCCGACTACCAAACCACCACGTCATTGCGAGCCAGTGTCGCAACACTGGCGTGGCAATCCGTTCACCTGATGCGCTCGTTCTGACTTGTGCGGAAGAAAGAAAAAGATGTACTTTGTAATGTATATTTCACTTTCTTGTCTC
>JBJDYP010000101.1:0-5132 GCA_051867435.1 Faecousia sp. | reverse complement strand
TAAGTCGGCTTCTTTGTCACTTTCTTGCCGAGACAAGAAAGTGAAATATTACACTGCAAAGTACATCTTATTCTTACTTCCGCACGGATCAGAACGGAAGCACAGGGAGTACGGATTGCCACGGAGTAGTTGCGACACTTATCTCGCAATGACGTGGTAACTTGATAGCTAAGTGCCTCCGAATTTGTGCGTCAAAACCTATCAGGTTTGCTCCGCACCGCCGGAAAAGCGGCGGGGGATTCTTAAGGGGGCGCATTTGCTCGAAGCGCCCCTTAAGTCGGCTTCTTTGTCACTTTCTTGCCGAGACAAGAAAGTGAAATATACACTGCAAAGTACATTTCACGGATACTTCCGCACAAGTCAGAACAAATGCATTCGGAAAAACGGATTGCCGCACTTTTGGGGTGCGGCAATCCGAATTTTTTACTTCACAGTGGAGGTGGAACGCAGGGTCACGTCGTGGTAGCCGCCCTCCACAATGGACACGGAGGATACCAGCGTCAGCTTGGCGTCCCTTTGCAGGTCGGGAATCGTGGTGACGCCCACATTGCACATGGTGGACTTGACCTTGTACAGGGAAGCCTCCACATTGTCGTGCAGGGAGCCCGCGTAGGTGACATAGGAATCCACGCCTTCCTCAAAGGTCAGCTTGCTGGCACCGCCCAGATCATAGCGCTGCCAGTTCCGGGCACGGTTGGAGCCTTCGCCCCAATATTCCTTCATATACGCGCCGTTGACCATGACCTTGGGCGTGGGGCCCTCGTCGAACCGGGCAAAATACCGGCCCAGCATCAGGAAATCGGCGCCCATGGCCAGTGCCAGGGTCATGTGATAGTCGTGGACGATGCCGCCGTCGGAGCAGATGGGCACATAGATGCCGGTCTCCCGGAAGTACTCGTCCCGGGCAGCCGCCACCTCGATCAGCGCGGTTGCCTGACCTCTGCCGATGCCCTTGGTCTCACGGGTGATGCAGATGGAGCCGCCGCCGATGCCGACCTTCACAAAGTCCGCGCCGGCCCGGGCCAGGAACAGGAAGCCGTCCCGGTCCACCACGTTGCCGGCACCCACCTTCACGGTGTCGCCGTAATGCTCCCGGATCCAGGAAATGGTCTTCTGCTGCCAGCAGGTGTAGCCCTCAGAGGAATCGATGCACAGCACATCCGCGCCTGCCTCCAGCAGCGCCGGAACACGCTGGGCATAGTCACGGGTGTTGATGCCCGCACCCACCAGGTAGCGCTTTTCACCATCCAGCAGCTCCAGGGGGTTTTCCTTGTGGGAGGCGTAGTCCTTGCGGAATACGAAGTACATCAGATTGCCGTCTTTGTCCACAATGGGCAGGGAATTCAGCTTGTTCTCCCAGATGATGTCGTTTGCTTCCTTCAGGGTGGTATCCGCGGGAGCCGTAACCAGCTTCTCCAGCGGGGTCATGAAGGACGCCACCTTTTCGGTTCTGCTCATGCGGGAGACCCGGTAGTCCCGGCTGGAGACGATACCCAGCAGCTTGCCGGTGGCGGTGCCGTCCTCGGTGATGGCGACGGTGGAGAAGCCGTTGCGCGCTTTCAGGGCAAGCACGTCCTCCAGGGTATTTTCGGGGGTCAGGTTGGAGGCGGAGACCACAAAGCCCGCCTTGTAGTTCTTCACCCGGGCGACCATTTCCGCTTCCGATTCGATGCTCTGGGAGCCGAAGATAAAGGACAGGCCGCCTTCCTTTGCCAGCGCAATGGCAAGGGTGTCATTGGACACGGACTGCATGATCGCTGAAGTCAGGGGCACATTCAGCGTAACGGCGGGTTCCTCAAAACCCTTTCTGTACTTGGTCAGAGGCGTACGCAGCGACACATTGGAGGGAATGCATTCCTCCGAGGTGTAGCCGGGGATCAGCAAATACTCGCTGAAGGTGTGACTGGGTTCCGTGTAATAGTGGGCCATTGGTCGAATCCTCCTGATCATATATTATCAATATTGTGTCCAAAAATACCTGCTTCCCGGTCAGATCGGCAGCGTATCCCCGCCGTCCAGGAAGGAACGCTCCTGCCTGCCGTCATTGGTCAGGTGCTTGAAGTTTCCCACCACATCGGAAACCGTGTCGCAAATGGCAAATGTCTGGGGATAGCTGCGGATCACGGCAGCCAGACTTGCCGCCTGGGAGCGGTTGATCACGCAGATCAGAACATTGGTTTCGCACCCGGAATACATTCCCTTGCCGGGGATCATGGTCACGCCGTGCTTGAACTGGTGCAGGATCACATCGATCAGCTCATCCGGGTTCTCCGTGATGATCTCAAACCGGACGGCGCTGCGGTTGCTCTTGGTGATCCGGTCGGACACCGTGCTGGACATCAGGCAGTAGAGGATGCACAGGATCACAGGCTCGATCTGGTAGTCATAGACGAAGTAGCTGACCGCCGCCACCACGGCATTCAGGGAAAAGATGATCCAGAAGAAGTTCAGATCCGGTTTCTTCCTGTGGATCACCGCCGCGATAAAGTCCGTCCCGCCGCCCAAAGCACCGGCCCGGAGGGCGATCTGCAGGCAGGTGCCGCTGATCACGCCGGCGATCATGGGCCCCAGAATGGTGCTGGTGCCGCTGTCCGTCTGATAGGCGAAGCGGCTCAGATCGATCTTCTCCACCAGAAGCAGCGACAGGGAAAAAGCGACCACATAGATCATGGAACGGATCGCCAGAACCTTGCTGACCTTTCTGTACACCAGAATGGCCAGAGGGATATTGACGAGCAGGCTCAAATAGCCCACGGAAATGCCGAACAGATACTGGATCATGGTGCAGATGCCGTTCAGTCCCGCAGGCGCGAAGCTGTTGGGGAACACAAACAGGTGGTAGTTCACAGCGCAGGCAAAAGCCAGTGCCACCAGGCTGAAATAGGAAAAAACCTTTTTCATCAGCTAACCTCTTTATGTATTTTCTTTTTGAAAATGATACCACACCTTCCCCGGACTTTCAACCCCAAACCTTTCGGCAGGTTTGAAGATTTTTGGAAGAATGTGATATTGCATTTTCGTCCATATGTGCTATAATATTGAAAATGAAACCTTTTTACCCTTCAGGGAGGTGCCCAAATGTCCAGAACATCCGATAAGTCCGATCTGATTCTGTCCTATGTAAACCAGCACATTCAGGAGAATGGGTATGCGCCCTCCGTCCGGGAGATCGGCGCCGCCGTGGGGCTCCGCTCCACCGCGTCCGTCAGCTACCACCTCCAGCAGCTTCAGGAAAAAGGGCTGATACAGGGCTCCGGTACCAAAGGCAAAAAACGCGCCATCTCCACCGGCATCCGTCCCGGTCACATCCCGGTGGTGGGTGTGGTCACCGCGGGCATTCCCATCCTGGCGCTGGAGAACCGGGAGGGCACCATTGCCTGGGAAGGCAGTCCCGAGTGCTTTGCCCTCCGTGTCCGGGGTGACAGCATGACCGGCGCCGCCATTCTGGACGGGGATATGGTCGTCGTCCGTCCCCAGGCAACCGCCGACGACGGGCAGATCGTGGTGGCACGGATCGGCGACGAGGCCACCGTCAAGCGTCTTGCCCGGAAGAACGGTCAGGTCTGGCTGATGCCCGAAAATCCTGCCTATTCCCCCATCGACGGCTCCGAGGCCGAGCTGGTGGGCATCGTAAAAGCCGTGATCCGCAGTTATTGACAATATTATTACAGATTAGGAGAATACCGCTATGTCCTTTGCTCTTTTCACAGACAGCTTTTCCAATCTTCCCCGCGCCGTCCTCACCAAACGGAACATCCGTGTGCTGAAGGGCACCTATCTGATGGACGGCGAGCTGACCGAATGCCCCGAAGCGGGCGATGAGTTTGATGCCCACGAATTCTACGAAAAGCTCCGGGGCGGCGCCGTCGCCTCCACCTCCATGCTGAATATGTTCACCTTTATGGAGGCGTTCCAGGAAGCCCTGGACGAAGGGCTGGATGTGGTGTATGTCGGTCTGTCCTCCGGTGTCAGCGGCACCGTGCAGGCCGCGAATATGGCGGCAGAGGAGCTGCTGGAGGAATATCCCGACCGGGTCATCCGGGTGGTGGACTCCAAGGGCGCCGGTCTGGGCACCGGCATTCTCACCTGCCGCGGCGCGGATCTGCGCAGCACCGGTATGGGTGCCAATCAGGTTGCCGACGAGCTGGAGCGGATGCGGGACGGTCTGTGCGAGTACTTCACCGTGGACAATCTGATGTTCCTCAAGCGTACCGGCCGCATCAGCGCCGCTTCCGCTCTGGCAGGCACCATGCTGCAGATCAAGCCTCTGCTCTTTGGCGACGATGAGGGGCACATTGTGGCCTGCGGCAAGCATCTGGGCAGAAAAAACGCCATCGAGGCCATGATCCAGAAGCTCACCGAGAAGATCCGCCACTCCGATCTGGTGGCCATCAGCCACGGCGACTGTCCCGAGGACGCGGGCTACCTGGCCCGGAAGGTGCGGGAGCTGGTCAATCCGAAGGAACTGATCGTCTGCGCCCACGAGCCTTTCACCGGCTCCCATGTGGGTCCCGGTATGCTGGGTCTGTTCTTCTTCGGCAACTGCCGGTAAGAGGCCGTTCTTAAACATTCCGTGAATTCTGTCCCCGACCCGTTGCAATTTGCCGGATCGGGGATATAATATTGGTATTCATCGCGGAAATCGGAGGAAACACCATGCAGAAAATCAAGCAGGCGCTCTACCGCTTTATGGCGGGCAGATACGGAACGGATCAGTTGAATATGGTCATGCTGTGGCTTTCCCTGGCCTTGATGATCCTGGGCAGTCTGCTGAGCAAGCTGCCGCTGGTGGGCTTTCTGCTGGCGCTGTGCTCCCTGGTTCTGATCGTGCTTGCCAATTTCCGGTGCTTCTCCCGAAACGTCTCCCGCCGGTATGAGGAAAACCGGAGGTTCCTCCGCTGGAAAGACCGGTTCACCGACCGGAAGCACCGCTACTACAACTGCCCCCGCTGCCACGGTACCGTCCGGGTTCCCAGGGGAAAAGGCAAAATCGCCATCACCTGCCCCAGATGCGCCGAGCGTTTCATCAAAAAGAGCTGACCGATCAGCCGTCCGCCCAACAGCGGACGGCTTCAGACTGTCAGCGAAGCTGACTGAGGGGGAGCGACCCGACCGCCGCCGGTGGCGGAGTC
>JBJDYP010000100.1:0-22472 GCA_051867435.1 Faecousia sp. | reverse complement strand
ACGCTCTGCACCGGGGATGCGTCCCTGTGCCACATACTGATTGACACGGCGCTCCTTTCTGACATACACAATAATACAATATATATTGTATACGAATATCCCCAGTTTTTCAAGAATTCGGCGTGAATTTTTATTCATTTTTCGTCATATTTTGTATTGTTTTTGAAAAATTCAGGATATTCGCCGCAGCAGAAAAGATTGCTTCTGCAATGAATATTCCCATTTCAAAGTTGTTTGAACGAGACAAGTATGATCCGTAGCAATCGGATATTTCACCCACCTTGCTTTCCGTAATAACCCTCACGGGCAGGAGGTTCTTGGCGCACCTTCATCCGGCTGAGCTGGGGAAAAGATTTGCTTTCTCAGCGGTTGCATTTGTTCTTGTCTTGTGATACAATAAGAGCGTTGTTTTTCACAACGCATTTTGTTTTATAGAAGAAGGAGAGAGCGCATTATGTCCAACCAAGCACCCAAAAAGCCCTGCTTCCTGGACAAGGTGTTTAAGCTCAGCGAGAACGGTACTACTGTAAAAACCGAAATCGTCGCCGGTCTTACCACCTTTATGACCATGGCCTACATTGTGGCCCTGAACCCCAACCTGCTGACGAATTTCGCCGTAGGCACACCCCTGTGGAACGGCGTATTCCTGGCAACCTGCATTTCCTCCGCCATCGGCATTTTCTGCATGGCATTCCTCGCCAACAAGCCCTTTGCCATGGCTCCCGGCATGGGCCTGAACAGCTTCTTTGCCGTGGTCGTGGGCAACATCGTAGCCATGACCGGCAAAACCTACGAAAACGCTTTCCAGGCCGCTCTGGTCATCATTCTGGTAGAAGGCATCGTATTTTTGGGTCTGTCCTTCTTCAGCATCCGGGAAAAAATCGTGGAGTCCATCCCTCTGGGTGTCCGTCTGGGCATTTCCCCCGCCATCGGCCTGATGCTGATGAACATCGGCTTTGGCTCCAACGCCGGTGTATTCGGCGCTTATGATCCCGCTACCGGTTCTACCCCCGTTTTCTACGCTATGCGTGACTTCTTCGGTGCGCTGACTCCCAGCGTTGTCCGCGACAATATGGCTTCCGCCGGCGCAAGCTACGGCACGATGGTGCTTTATGTTGTTACCATGTTCATCGGCCTGTTTGTGATTATCGTTCTGGCCAAGAAGGGCATGAAGGGCGCGGTGCTGCTGGGTATGCTGGCCGCTTCCGTGGTCAACTGGATAGGCTCTTACCTCTTCCTGGATGTCAATCCCTTCGCTTCCCTGCAGACCGCTTCCTTCCTGCCGCCCTTTAAGGATATGGCTTCCACCACCCTGTTCAAGTTCGATTTCAAGGGCTTTATGGAAATCGGCTGGTTCACCGCCATTACCCTGATCATTACCTTCTGCATCATCGATATGTTTGATACCATCGGCACTTTGGTCGGCACCGCCTCCCGGGCCGGTATGATCGACGAAAAGGGCAATATGCCCAAGATGAAGCAGGCTCTGCTGTCCGATGCCATCGGCACCGTGGTCGGCGCCGCTACCGGCACCTCCACCGTTACCACCTTTGTAGAGTCCGCCTCCGGTGTAGAAGCCGGCGGCCGCACCGGCCTGACCGCTCTGACCACCGGCGTGCTGTTCCTCGCCTGCATCTTCATCGCCCCCATTGCCGCCATCATTCCCGCCGCCGCTACCTCCGCGGCTCTCATCTATGTTGGCGTTCTCATGCTCATGGGTCTGAAGAATATCAACTGGAACGATGTGGATACCGTGGCTCCCGTGGCCATTATGCTCATTGCCATGCCCATCTCCGGCTCCATCGGCCACGCCATCGGCCTGGGCCTGATTGCCTATACCTTTATCAAGGTGCTCTGCGGCAAGTTCAAGGAGGTTTCCCTGCTTACCTACATCATCTCCGCCCTGTTCCTGGTAAAGTTCTTCGCCATTGTCTAAGGAAACTCTGAATAAATCGTCTGCGACTGGAGGGCGAATCTTTTGCCCCCAGCTCTTGCCGATTGAATCAGAGCTTCCCTAACCCATAAACGCAGAAACGCCCCGGCTCACAACGAGCCGGGGCGCTTCATACTGGTTCTATGTCGATAGTCGGGGTGGAGCCAAAGTAAAATGCCCCGCCGGAAAAGGCGGGGCATCGGTGCTATATAGGGGGGTCGCCCGAAAGCAGGTGTGCCAGAACACGGCTCCAGAGCCTGCTTCAGTACAAACTTTGGCATTCACCCATAGGTATGGCATCAAAATTTTTTCAAGTATGTTTCAATACTACTGTCCATTGTTTTTATCACCGGTGTAGCACGCCGCCAGACTTAAGTAATGGGTCAACTTAAATTGGGGTCATATTTGTGTACTTACCGTCAAAATACAGCGGAAATACATACTTTTGTATGGGTTAAAGTGCAGATTTCAACGGTGTGCACACCGCCAAACATAAGCAAAATACCGCTATGGACACAAGTATAGGAACAGAAATAATTTTGAAAATATAGGGGTACATATATAAAAAAGCGGCCCCTACCGGTGAACGAGCCGGGGCGCTTCATACTGGTTCTATGTCGATAGTCGGGGTGGAGCCAAAGTAAAATGCCCCGCCGGAAAAGGCGGGGCATCGGTACTATATAGGGGGGTCGCCCGAAAGCAGGTCAGGATTACTTCATATCCTTAATGGCGGCCTGTGGGACTACTATCCATGGAGGGGGAACACAGCGTAGAAACCGTGATTTTTGTGCTGGATTTGCGTTTTCCCTGCAGCTGGCAGTGCAGAGGCTTGTCCGGATCACCGTCGAAGCGCAGATACCAGTCAAAGCCGTCCTTGGACACCACAATCTTCACCACGAAGGCTTCGATCACCGATTCCGGCACATCCTGCCCTTCATCCCGGTTGGTGTACTGTTCCAGGGCATATTGGAGGACCGTGAGCTTTTGCGTGTAGTCCACAACCTCCTTGGGGGCAGCTTCTGCGGTCAGCTTTTCGATCTCCTTCTGTAGCTGCTGCATCCGGGGTTCCAGTTCGGCACATTTCATGCGAAAGGCCTCCCGGCTGAGATCTCCATCGGCCCGCATTTCGATGTAACCGTCGATCTTCTGGGACAACTTTGCCAACTCATCCTGCTTGGCTTTTAAGATGGCTTCCTTGTCCTGGGTTTCTTCGGTGTCCCCAATGTGGGCTTCCAGAATAGAATTGGCAAGGGTCAGCACCTTGTCCTTTTGGGACAGGTACTTCCGGAAGATCAGATTCGCCATCATCTGCAACCGCCACTCCGGGATCATGGGTGTCTGGCAGATGCCAGCCAAGGGCAGCCCTTTCTTCTTTCTGCTTTCGTAGGAGCCGGTACGGACGGAACTGTAACACTGATAGGAATTCTGTACCTGCCGGTCAGACCGGTCCCATTTGCGCATGTTGAAGGTGTGGCCGCATTCGCAGATCAACAGCTTACCCCAAACGGTGGTACGAGGTTTCTTGCCCTTTGTCCGACCTGTGTTCAAATTCTTGCAACTCGTTCTCTTTAGTTCCATAATTCGCTGCACCCTTTCAAATTCTTCTATGGTGACGATGGGTTCGTGTTTGCCCTGTGCCTGGGTAAATTCCATCTCGCCGTAGTTTTTTACTTTCTTTTGCTTCAGATAATCCGGTGTGTACTCCTTGTGGTAGGTCATGATACCGCAGTAAAAGGAGTTCTTCAGCACATGGGAGATCACCGTGGGGAACCACTTGTCCTTACCCTGGGAGGTCTTGTACCCCCGCCGCTCCAGTTCGTCCTTGATTTTCACCAGTCCACAGCCATCCAGATACATGTCGAAGATCAGCCGGACGGCTTTTGCCTGTTCTGGATTGATAATGAAATCCACCAGCTTGGTTTTGTCCGGTAGAATCTGCTCGATCCGGTCATACCCCAGAATGTTGCCATTGCCGTAATAGACACCGTTGTTCATGGAGGTCTGCTGGCCGCTTTTGACACGGATGGAGGTCTTGCGGCTTTCATCCTGGGCAAGGGTGGCCATGATGGTGAGCCGAAGCTCACCATCACCGTCAAAGGTCTTGATGCCGTCATTGATGAAGTAGACCTCTACTCCATGTTCTTTCAGCATCCGGGTGTACTGCAAGGTGTCCACGGTGTTTCGGGCAAACCGGGACACCTCACGGGTCAGGATCAGGTCAAACTTGTGCTTTTTCGCATCCTCCATCATCCGCATGAATTCAGGACGCTTTTCAGCGGATGTACCGGTGATGCCCTCGTCCACATACCGCTCCACCAGGGTCCATTCCGGGTGGAAGTCCAGCAGCGGCTTGTACCAATCAAGCTGATTTTCCAATGCAGATATCTGGGCCTCATGCTCCGTGGAAACACGGGCGTAGATCACCACTTTCCGCTTCAGATATTCCATGGAATAGGGAATCATGCTGCATCCTCCTTTTCTTCAAAAATCGCAAATTTGGAAAGATCCACCACATCTGCGTAGTCTTTTAAGATGTTGCGGAACATATATGCCGGGATTGCGCCGTCCTTGTATAGTTGCTCAATCAACTTCAGTGCTACAAAATAGTGTTCAGCGGTGTATGCTGCGTTCATTTTACTCATTTTCCGTTCCTCCCGCAAACATGCCGCTTATCGGGCATTTTCCCGCTGCCGCTTTTTCTGATAGTCGGACAGCAGCTTGAGAATGGTTTCCTGAATCCGGGCTGCGGTGTAGCTTTTGGGGAAGAATTTGCGCAGATCCTCCACCCGGAAGCTGATTTTGTCCTGCTGGTTGGCCTTGGGTTCCCGGAGGATGTCGAAGATCTTGTCCATGTCCAGTTCCCCGGCTTGGCTCAGTTTCTTTAACTGGATGGCCTGTGAGAGCGAGGGGGTGCAGTCCTCGCTCTCCATGGTTTCCAGTAAATCCTGCTGCTCTTGCTGGGTTAGATAGGACAACTCCACGGCGGGTGTCAGGGCAATTCTGCCGCTGTCTACCATGGTAAGGATTTCCGGAGTTAACTCTGTCAGGCGGATGTATCGGCGAACGGTTTCTCTACTGTCACCGTTTGCTTCACCAACCATTTCGTTTGTACGCAACTTCGACACAAGTTGTGTCGAAGTTAAATCTGTGCGTTCTCCCTGCCGACTCATGGCATCCATCTTCAGCTTGTAAGCATAGGCTTTCTCGCTGGGCAGGATCTTCTCCCGGTGCAGGTTGCTGTCCACCAGGGCAATGGCAGCAGCATCCCGGTCAAGGGCATAAATTAAGGCAGGAACCGTTTCGATCCCTGCCTTTTGGCATGCGTGTAACCGCCGATGCCCGGAGATTACCTCGTACTCGCTATTTTCCAGCGGACGGACCGTAATAGGTGTCAGCAATCCCTGGGTAAGAATGCTCCACACGAGCTGTTCCATTTCCGCATCGTCTTTTACCTGGAAGGGATGTCCCTCAAAGGGCCGCAGTTTTTCGATAGGCAGCTGCGCAGCCTGTACAGTTTTCTTCGGATTATTCAATGGCAATGGGTTCCTTTCTTTCGGATTCTGCCTTGTAGCTGGCGATGATTTCGGGCGGGATGGTATCCATGGTGCGCTGCATATCCAGTAGGGACTGCTCCAGAGCGGACAACTTCTGAACCTGCTGCCGCAGTTCCAACTGCTCCAGAACGCTGACCTTACCGGCGGCTACTGCTTTTTCGAGAGCAGCAATCTCAGCTTCCCGCTCTTTTTCCGTTGCCTTGGCCCGGTTCATGTAGGTGTGTAACATCTCCGCCGTGGGGAGCATTTTGCGAAGTAAGGCTTTAATCTCCGGCATTTTCTTAGCGGAATTGAAGGCGTTCAACTCGGAGATCAGCTTTTCCAGCTGCTCCCGCTGCTTGTTCAGCCGGATGGCCTGTTTGAAAATCCGGGGTGGGATGTGGGTTCTGCCGGTAATACTGGCGGATTCTCCACGCTCGAAGTCCGGATATTTCTTGACCATGTGCTTCCAGTATTCGTCCTGCCACTGGGTCAGCTTCTTCTTGTTGCCCACAATCTCCTTGGCGCTGAGCCGTCCGTCGGCAGTGATAGGGACAAAGCAAAGGTGCATGTGGGGAGTCTTTTCATCCACATGCACCACAGCAGAAACGATAGTTTCTTCCGCCTGTTTGGTTTTCAGAAATTCCAGCGCGTGTTCAAAGAATTCTTTGATTTCTCCGGGTTTCTTCCCGGTGAAGAACTCCGGGCTGGCGGTGATCAGGGTTTCCACCAGCCGGACACTATCCTTTCTGGCCTTGCACCCAGCTTCCCGGATCAGCCGGTTTGCTCCCTCCCGGTACTTGCCGCTCGGCTTCACCAGATGGAAGTTGTACTTGCTCAGTTCCGTCTTGATATCCGGATTGCTGGCATAGAACTCCTTGGTACGCTCGTTGTGAGCTTCAATCCGGCTGATGGTGGGACCCTTGTACTTTGCAAATCGTAAAATAGCATGTTGTGCTTTCATAATCAGTTTTCCTCCTTCTTTTTCCATACGATTTCATATCCCAGCACTTCTGCAAGCTGCACCGCTTCCTCATATCGTAGAGAACCTCGAGCCAGCTTGTTGGAGAAGTTGGATACACTGTCACTCCATCCGTACTCGTCAGACAGCAGATCCACCACCTGCTGCATGGTCATTCCGGCACGGACGATCTGTGCCTTGATTTCATTTCTTATGTTCATAGATAGTAAAACCTCCAAAATTTAGATTGTTGATTTCGTGGAGCCGGTATGTCCTTGGATGTATCGGCTTCACTTGTTTGTGTAGATTGGTTTGCTTGCCAAATCC
Organism: Faecousia sp.; assembly: GCA_051867435.1. Taxonomy (GTDB): domain Bacteria; phylum Bacillota; class Clostridia; order Oscillospirales; family Oscillospiraceae; genus Faecousia. Next base: position 15,718 of record JBJDYP010000100.1, on the reverse strand, counting down.
GCTCCATTTTTCCGTTATGAAGGGGAGTTCATAACCGGCACCTACCATTTTTACGGTTGGGTGAAAGCTGGGTAAAAATGGGGTGATTTCCCACGAATCCGTGTACCCGGATCACGGTTATCACAATCACGGTTTAGAAGAATCCGTATGTCCTCTGGCATTCTTTTTCACCGTTTTCATTACCCTTGATTTTTCACCTCCAAATCGAGGGTGGCATGGAGCAAAATAAAAAGCGCCTGAACCTCAAAATCATCTGTACATGTGTACAGCCTGTACGGTTGTACGCATGGTACACGTGTTTTTCAGTCCAGTCGCATTTTTATATGGGTCTTTGGAGCAGTTCGATTCCCCAGAATCCCCGAACCCGTTTGCCGCTGCCGATATGGACATTGTTGGTAGCTTCCAGATTGTAGAGATTGGCATGCTGCTTCAGGTAGGAACAGAAGGACTTCTCGGAGAGAGCATACAGTGCATTGTCGGAACACCACTGCTTGTACACCATGTAGAAATCTTTGGAACTGGCTTCGCAGTCGGCCTTGAACCGGAAGTAGCCCTCCGACTTCATAAACTCCACGATATTGTTTCCGTCAGCCATGGCAGCATCGATGTTGCCTTGTGCCCGTTCGCTGATGGTAAAGTGGTAGTTGTTCTCAATCAGTCGGCGCAATCCTTCCAGCGCCCACAAAAAGATGCCCTCCTTTTCCTCACAGAGTTTTTCTGCCAGAAAGGGATCGTCCACTCGGTTGGGATCACGGTCTTTGGCTTCCAGGATAATCTGTCTTCGGAAGAATCCGTAGCTGCGATCATGGAGTGCCTGCAAGGTTCCGTTTCCGAAAGCAATTAACCGGGCAAAGATTTCTCCCTGGTAGCTCTGCTGTCCCTTCTTTTCCAAATCCATGGGCAGTTCTGCTGTGACCAGGGATTTTATGGTGTTCGTACGGGTCAAAGCTTCCATGTTCAGATCATCGTCCACGAAGATCAGGCAATACTGAGCATCCGCTATAGCGAAAGGATTGGTAGCCAGTTTGACAATGCTTCCAGTTTTCATGTTACACCCGAACAATGCCTGGGCAACCAACCCCAACCGGGATTTACCCTCACCGCCCTTGCCGATGACAAAGAGCATCTTCTGGGCCTTGTTGCTGGCAATCAGGCAATAACCGAAGTATTCCTGAAGTGCCGGAATATCCTCCGGATACAGAAGCTGTGAAAGGAACGTTTTCCACGCCACCGGCTCCGGAGCATTCGGATTATAGCTGACAGTCAAGCGGTTCCGGCAGAATTCCTTTTCCGGGGTGAATGTACCATCCAAAAACAATGTTCCGTTCTCCACATGGATTCGGTCCGTCTGCAAGGGCAGATCTTCTGTGCAGCACTCCATCCGCAGCACTTCCAGCAGGTTCGACACCTTTTTCGGAAGGCCCGTGCTAACATAGGGTTTAAGAAAGTCGTAAATCTTCTTTTTCAGCAGATTCTCGTCGGATACCAAACCATCTGCCGTAAAGAATGTTCCGTTCAGACTGACCATGGGATATACCTTCAGGAAGTCCGCACAGAATAAGACTTCGTTTATCTTCTTACCGTCCACCCACTCAGGTATGTTGTTCGCTGCCATGCTGTTTTTCCTCCTTTCCCTTGCGAGATACATAGTCCTGCAGATCGTAGATCAGGTTGTTCCGTTCCAGGATTTCTACAGTCTGCTTTCTCCGGATAGGGTTTTCATCCCTCATTTCATCGCTCAAGTGAGCGATCACGGACTCCATCTGACAAGCTTCCACGAAGCGGTCATCGTAGGTGTCCCCAGGATCTTCCGGTGCGTACCGGAGTTTCCAACACCGCAGCAGCTGTAAATACTCCCACAAAACACGAATGCAGAATTGCTCCTTTTCTCGGAACAACTCTGCATCGGGTTTGGGAATATGGGGTTGCGTAGGCGGTCTCGGAAATTCGCCGAAAATTTCGGCTAATTTTTCAGCGGCAGCTCGGTTGCTAATGCCATGCAGTCTGGCGGTGAAATCGATCACATCACCGGTTACATGGCACCCGAAACAGTAGTACCGCTGATCCAGTTTCAGGCTGGGCTGGTGGTCTTCGTGGAAGGGGCATTGTGCCATCCCGTGTTTGTCCACAGCCAAGCCGAAGTGTTCGGCAGCTTGTCTTGTAGTAACAGTTGCCTTGATGGTGCTAAATATTGAACTGAATTGGATGATGCTCCTTTAGATATTCCCGGTACATACGGCCCCATTTGCCGATGGGTCGGGTTTCTTCCGGCAGCTTCAGATCCGGAATGAAGTAATCCTCGGAGCGGATGTAATTGATATTCATAGTCAAGCCTCCTTTATTTGGTTTGTACCATGATTGTACCGCTCCGGTAGAAAACAGTCGAATGTGCCGCAAATTTCACGAAAGCTCCACAGTCCATATGATTTTGTGGAGAATTGGTAAAACAAAAAATGCCCCGGTTCCGAAGAACCGGGGCATATAGCTTAGATATAAAGGTTTACCTGAATGTCAGTCCATTTATGGACTCTGCGTTTACTGCTCAAGCTGTACATATACGCTTTTGCGTCCTCGCAGGTCACAGTCAAACTAGCAAACTTCCGGTAATTCCTTAGTTCCTGCCATCCTTGATGGCAGCCTGGGCGGCAGCCAGACGGGCGATGGGCACGCGGAAGGGGCTGCAGGAAACATAGTCCAGACCGATCTGGTGGCAGAACTCAACGGACGTGGGATCGCCGCCGTGTTCGCCGCAGATGCCGCAGTGCAGGGTGGAGCGCTGCTCCTTGCCCAGCTTGACAGCCATCTTCATCAGCATGCCGACACCGGTCTGATCCAGTCGCGCGAAGGGATCGGACTCGTAGATCTTGGCATCGTAGTAAGCGTTCAGGAACTTGCCCGCATCGTCACGGGAGAAGCCGAAGGTCATCTGGGTCAGGTCGTTGGTGCCGAAGCAGAAGAACTCCGCTTCCTTGGCGATCTCGTCAGCGGTCAGCGCCGCACGGGGGATCTCGATCATGGTGCCCACTTCGTACTTCATATCCACGCCGGCGGCAGCGATCTCGGCATCCGCGGTCTTGACAACCACGTCCTTGACATACTTCAGCTCCTTGACCTCGCCCACCAGGGGGATCATGATCTCAGGAACGATGTTCCAGTCGGGATGCGCCTTCTTCACGTTGATGGCAGCACGGATCACAGCGGTGGTCTGCATCTTGGCGATCTCGGGGTAGGTGACAGCCAGACGGCAGCCGCGATGGCCCATCATGGGGTTGAACTCATGCAGGGAAGCGATGATCGCCTTGATCTGCTCCACGGTCTTGCCCTGGGCGTTGGCCAGCAGCTCGATCTCGTCCTCGGTGGTGGGAACGAACTCGTGCAGAGGGGGATCCAGGAAACGGATGCAGACGGGATGGCCTTCCAGCGCCTCGTACAGAGCCTCAAAGTCACCCTGCTGGTAGGGCAGGATCTTATTCAGAGCGGCCTCGCGCTCTTCCACGGTATCGGCGCAGATCATCTCGCGGAACGCGGCGATACGGTCTGCCTCGAAGAACATATGCTCGGTACGGCACAGGCCGATGCCTTCGGCGCCCAGCTCACGGGCCTTCCTGGCATCCCGGGGCGTATCGGCATTGGTGCGAACCTTCAGAACCCGGTACTTGTCCGCCAGCGCCATGATGCGGCCGAACTCGCCGGCGATCTCCGCGTCCACAGTGGGGATCAGACCGTCGTAGATGTTGCCGGTGGAGCCGTCGATGGAGATGCAGTCACCCTCGTGGAAGGTCTTGCCTGCCAGGGTGAACACCTTGTTCTCCTCGTCCATGTTGATGTCGCCGCAGCCGGAGACACAGCAGGTGCCCATGCCACGGGCAACCACGGCAGCGTGAGAGGTCATGCCGCCGCGGACGGTCAGAATGCCCTGGGAAGCCTTCATGCCGGTGATGTCCTCGGGAGAGGTCTCCAGACGAACCAGAACCACCTTCTCACCACGGGCGTTCCACTCCTCCGCGTCAGTGGCGGAGAACACGATCTTGCCGCAGGCAGCGCCGGGAGAAGCGCCCAGACCCTTGCCGATGGGGGTAGCGGCCTTCAGCGCCTTTGCGTCGAACTGGGGATGCAGCAGGGTATCCAGGTTCCGGGGATCGATCATGGAAACAGCCTTCTTCTCGTCGATCATGCCCTCGTCCAGCAGGTCGCAGGCGATCTTCAGAGCGGCCTTGGCGGTACGCTTGCCGTTGCGGCACTGCAGCATATACAGCTTGCCGTTCTCCACGGTAAACTCCATATCCTGCATATCCCGGTAGTGATCCTCCAGCTTGTTGCACACGTCGATGAACTGGGCGTAAGCCTCGGGGAACAGTTCTTCCATCTGGGAGATGGGCATGGGGGTACGGACACCGGCCACCACGTCCTCGCCCTGGGCGTTGGTCAGGAACTCGCCCATCAGCTTCTTCTCGCCGGTAGCGGGGTCACGGGTAAAGGCGACGCCGGTGCCGGAGTTATCGTTCAGGTTGCCGAACACCATGGGCATGACGTTGACCGCGGTGCCCCAGGAGTAGGGAATGTCGTTGTCACGACGGTAGACATTGGCGCGGGGGTTGTCCCAGGAACGGAACACGGCGCGGATCGCTTCGTAAAGCTGCACCTTGGGATCGGAGGGGAAGTCCTCACCGAGCTGCTTCTTGTACTCTGCCTTGAACTGCTCCGCCAGCGCCTTCAGATCGGCGGCGGTCAGCTCCACGTCGAACTTGACGCCCTTCTCTTCCTTCATCTTGTCGATGAGCTGCTCAAAGTATTTCTTGCCGACTTCCATAACCACGTCGGAGAACATCTGGATAAAGCGGCGGTAGGAGTCGTAAACAAAGCGCTCGAACTTGGGATCGGGATTGTTGGCGATCATCGCGGCAACCACATCGTCATTCAGACCCAGGTTCAGGATGGTGTCCATCATGCCGGGCATGGAAGCGCGGGCACCGGAACGAACGGAAACCAGCAGCGGGTTCTTCAGATCGCCGAACTTCTTGCCGTTGATCTCCTCCATCTTGGCGACGTACTCCATGATCTGCGCCATGATCTCGTCGTTGATTCTGCGGCCGTCCTCATAATACTGGGTGCAGGCCTCCGTGCTGATGGTAAAGCCCTGCGGAACAGGCATACCGATGTTGGTCATTTCTGCCAGGTTTGCGCCCTTGCCACCCAGCAGCTCACGCATGGAAGCGTTGCCCTCGGTGAACAGGTAAACATACTTGTGCATTGGAATTACCCCTTTCATATTTGGAAGCAGCCCCGGGCTGCTCCTTTGATTTTGCATTCAATGATTCCTATGGTCATGCGGATTGAGTATACCACGGATTTCCGCAAAATGCAATGCGTTTTCCTCCAAAATTGCAAGAAATTGTGAAAAAGCCGTGCCGAAAAATCTCCGGCACGGCACTTTTTCGCAAAACAATCTCATTCATTCCCGGGAATTTACGCACCAAAATGACAGAAATACTGCATCAGCGGGAATGTGGCTTCGAACAGCGCCTTTGCCCGCTGACCGATGCCCGGGTCGAACAGATTCTCCCCCACATCCTCTCCAATTTCGCAGCTAATGTTCCCCTTCCAGGCAAAGAAGGGCGCCAGTCGGGGATCCTCCGTGGGCTTGGGGCGCTTATACAGGTCGGCGGTGACACGCACGCCGGCAGCGCGCTCCGTCTCCCCGATCAGCTCGAGAAACGGATCCGGTCTGGCGGCAATGTCCCGGCGGAAGTCCTCCAGCCGGTCGGCCCGGGGCTTCCAGAAGCAGAAGCCGTAACGCACCCCTTCGGGACGGATCTCAAAATAGATGCAGGGGTTCTCCGCCCACCATTCCACATCCTGCCGCATACACAGCCAGAGGTGGTCCTTGTAGGGCTCCGCCGGGTGCATCCGGGCATCTTTATAGATCCGGCTGACCTTCATGATGATGCCGGGTTCGTCCTGAAAAGGCTGGTAGAGCATCCGTGCCAGGGCCTTCATCGGCTCATAGAGGGTCTGGGTGTATTGCTTTTTATGCGCCATGAACCAGTCCCGGTTGTTGTTCATGCGGATGCCCCAGAGAAAATCCAGGGTCTCCGGGGTAAATCCCTGAAAATCCGCCATGCTTATCTCCCCGTGACCTTGACCTGGAAGCCTTCCAGCACATCCAGAACCTTGCCGTGCAGTTCCTTGTCAAAGGAATCGGTGAGGGCGGCATTCACCACGATCCGGGCCTCCGGGTATTTGGTCTGCAGCACCACCGCGTTGCTCACCACGCAGATATTGCTGACCAGACCCACCAGCTCGATCTCCTCCGCTTCCCCGGGAAGCACGGCGGCAGTGGCGGGGTCGGTCAGATCCATGCCAAAGACCTTCTTGTCAATGCCAACCGCGTGAACCTCCTCCAGCGCCCTGGCGGTTTCTCCGTAGACCTGCCAGCCCTGGGTACCCTTCACGCAGTGGACAACGGGCAGGAGCCTGCCCTCCCGGGTTTCCAGATAGTTCTCCGCGTGGGTGTCCCGGGTGAAAAACACATGACCCTGCCCGTACTGCCGTACCAGGGCCGCAATGGGCGCGTCCAGCTTCTCGGCGCCGGGGAAGCCCAGGGCACCGTCCACAAAGTCGTTCTGATAGTCGATGACAAACAAATACTTTTTCATTGGTATTCCTCCAAGTGCGGTTTCGATGCTCCCAGCATAGCAAATTTTCCGGCGAAAGTCAACGAAATGGATTGAAAGGCAGGGGAAAATCTGCTATACTATAAAAGATCGGAGGGGAAAGCCATGGCAAAAAAAGAGGATCTCATCGCGGTATGCGATTCCGGTGTCGGCGGTATCAGCGTGCTTCGGGCGCTGATGGACGTGATGCCCGGGGAGCGGTTCTGCTACTATGGAGACTCCGCCAACGCGCCCTACGGGATCAAAACCTCCGATCAGGTGCGGGATCTGACCCTTGCCATGGCGGAATACCTGATGCCCAGAGGGATCAAGGCCCTGGTCATCGCCTGCAACACCGCCACGGCGGCAGCCATCACCGAGCTGCGCAGCCGCTATCCCGACACCATCGTCGTGGGCATCGAGCCGGCGGTGAAGCTGGCGGCGGATCACCACCCCGGGGGAAACATTCTGGTGATGGCCACCGATGTGACCCTGCGGGAGCAGAAGCTGGCTGCCCTGATGCATTCCTTTGCGCATACCCACAATCTGATCAAGCTGCGCTCTCCCGGCCTGGTAGAGCTGGTGGAAGCCGGAAAAGCCGAAAGCGAGGAATGCGAAGCCATGCTGCGCGGGGAGCTGGAGCCCTACATCGGCAAGGTGGACGCGGTGGTGCTGGGCTGCACCCATTATCCCTTTGTCCGCCCGGTGATCCGAAAAATCATGGGCGAAGGGGTGGAACTGGTGGACGGCAGCGGCGGCACCGCCCGGGAGACCCTGCGGCGGCTGGAGGAAGCCGGGCTTCTGGAACACGGCGAAGGCAGCCTGACCATGGAAAACAGCGCCGGCAGCCGGGAGGTTGCGGAGCTGGCCTGCAGGCTCCTGGACGCGAAAATCGACTGATCTGAAGAAAGTAACACAGCCGGGAAACGGAAATCCGTTTCCCGGCTCAGACTGTCAATAAAGCCCCAAACCGTCAAAACCGGTTATGGGGAGGGAATCACCGCAGCGACCCATAAGGATGATCAACAACAGGAAAGTATTGCACTTTTTTTGGGGGTCCCAACGCCCTTGCAGGGGATTTTGACTTCCATCGCAAACGCAAGCCTACCGTACCTTTGTACGCCGACGGCTTGCGTTTGCTCGGCTTTGGCGCTTTCTTGACCGTCTGGTTCATCCGTCAGTATTTTCGGAAGCACAAATTGATGTCCACTTCCTCGGAGATGCCGGGGACGGTGCCTGCCCGGGTGTACTGCCACATGGCTACTTCGTGGGGATAGGTCAGGGCATCCTGATACATGGCAAGCCAGAAATCATACTCCTGCAGTTCCATCAGCCGGAACAATGTCTGGGACATATGCTGGTTGAAATAGACCATGGGGGTATAGCCCGCTTCCCGGATGGCCTCGCAGAACGCAATGGTGCAGTCCGTCAGGGTGCGGCTGTCCATGTCTCCCGTCCGGGCATCCCCGCTGACATACTCCCAGTCGAAAACCACGGGATAGGTGATGGGCACGTCCCGGATGGCTTCCAGCACAAAGGCCGCTTCCTGCCGGGCTTCCGCGGGGGTCAGCGCCTGGGAGTAGAAATAGGCTCCCAGCTCCAGTCCGGCGGCACGGGCGCCCTCGAAATTCGCCGCGGCGTTCTCATCGGCATACAGGCCGCCGGCGGTATTGCCCCGGTAGCCCACCCGGATCATGGCAAACTGGATGCCCGCGTCCTTCACCTGCTGCCAGTCGATGTCCTTCTGGTGCTCGGACACATCGATGCCCAATGTAGTCTCCGCCGCGGTGCAGCTTAAAAACGCCCCGTCATAAACGAAGTCCTCCGCAGAGAACGGATTCACCGGCAGCGTGGGCGCAGGGGGCTCGGTAGGCTCCGGCTCCGATTTCCCGGCAAGCAAAAACACAAAAGTGCCCAGAATCAGGGCCGCCAGCGCCAGCACAACCACGCTTTTCCATATTTCGGTCTTCTTCATCCGCCGTTTTTTGCGTTTTGCCATGTATTTTCTCCTTTAGTAATTTCTTATTATGATACCACAGATTCTTAAATCTCGCAAGTCCGGGATTTTCCACTTGTATCTGGAGATGAAATCGTGTAAAATAGTAAAATACGAATTCTTTTCCCCTTGTGATGGACTTTGGAGGTTCCCTTATGGCGTCTGAATACGACGATCTGATAAAAAAGCGCCGGGAAGCGCGTCAAAAACAGCGGGAAGCGGAACTCGCCCGGAGAAAGCTGATGCTCCGGCTGGCCATCGCCCTGGTGGTGGTCGCCGCCGTGGCAGCCGTGATCCTGACCGTGGCGCTCCGTGCCCGCAAGACCCCCGGCAATCCCGCCGGCACCGATCCCTCGACTACCGTCGGCACCGTGCCGCCCACCGAATCCGCTCCGGCGGCGACCAAGCCCCCTGTGGATCAGAACACCACGGTGATCCACATCGCGGCGGCAGGCGACCTGAATGTGACGGACACCATCATCGAAGCCAACCGGCTGGAGGATGGCAGCTATGACTTCACCGACGCGTTCACCGATGTGATGCCCATTCTCTCCGGCGCGGATATCGCGGTGGTGAATCTGGAGGGCAACATCTCCGGCGCGCCCTACGGCTCCCAGACCAGCTCCGCGCCCCAGGCGCTTGCCAGCGCCCTGGCTGCCGCCGGGGTGGATCTGGTGCAGACCGCCAACTCCGCCTGCATCCGCAACGGCATCCTGGGTCTGCAGGCCACGCTGACCAATCTGCGCTCCGCGGGGCTGGAACCTCTGGGCACCTACGCCGACGCGGCGGACTTCCGGGAGCGGAAGGGCTACACCATCGTGGAAGCCCAGGGCATCCGGGTGGCATTTGTGGCATTTACCAAGGGCATGGACAATCTGGGTCTGCCCGAGGGCAGCGAAAAGTGCGTCAATCTGCTCTACAACGATTATTCCACCACTTATCAGTCCGTAAACACCAGCGGTATCACGGACATTCTGAAAAAAGTACGCAGCGAGGATCCCGATCTCATCGTCGCCATGCTCCACTGGGGCAGCGAATACAACGACGAGATCAGCTACACCCAGAAAACCATCCGCAATCTGCTGTTCGATCAGGGTGTGGACGCCATCATCGGAACCCATCCCCACTATGTGCAGGGGATATCCTTCGACGAAGAAAAGGGGCAGCTTGTGGCCTACTCTCTGGGGGATTTCTACGGCGACGCCACCCAGGCAGGCACCAACTACGCCATCATGCTGGATCTGGAGGTCACCCAGGACCGGATCACCGGCGCCACGAAGATCACGGGATATGAGTACATCCCCATCTACACCGTGAAGCCGGAGGAAAGTCTGGCAGGCGGTCAGCGGGTGCTTCGCATCGAAACCGCCATGCAGCTCTTCGAGGGCAACTTCATCGGCAAGATCAACCAGGAAACCTATGACAAAATGATCTCCGCCCTGTCCCGAATCGAAGACCGTGTGGTTCCCAAAACCTGACAAAAGGTGCTGTCCCGCAGGACAGCACCTTTCTTTTGCTCTGTCAGATGTTCAGATAGCCTTTCAGCACCTTCAGCGTGCTGTACACGCCGTCGATGTGGCTGCGCTCATAGCCGTGGCTGGCGTATACCCCCGCGCCGATGAGGCCGTGACGGATGTCCGCGCCGCCGCTCAGTGTGGCTTCCACATCGGAGCCGTAGTGGGGATACACATCCACCGCGTAGTCCGCGCCTTCCCTTTTGGCGGCATCGATGAGCTTGCCCACAACCTCGTAGCTGTAGGGCCCGCCGGAATCCTTGGCGCAGATGGAGACCTGCCGTTCGGTACACTGCAGCCCATCGCCCACGCAGCCCATATCCACGGAGATCGCCTCCGTAACGCCCGCGGGAACGGACGCCGCGCCGCCGTGTCCCACTTCCTCATAAACGGTCACATGGGCATACACCCTGCGCTCCGGCACGATCCCGTTGTCCCGCAGGTACTTGGCAAAGCCCAGCAGAATGCCCACGCTCAGCTTGTCGTCCAGAAAACGGCTCTTCAGGTAGCCGGAGGCAGTACGGCGGGTCCGGGGGTCAAAGCATACCATGTCGCCCACCTGAATGCCCAGCTTTCCCGCGTCCTCCGCGGTTTTCACATCCTCGTCCAGCACCACCTCGGTGGTGTCAAAGCTGCGCTTTGTGGAGGAATACTCGCCGTTTACATGGACGGAGGCGTTGCAAAGCTGCAGCGTTCCCTCGATGACGGCACCACCCCGGGTGTACACCCGGACATTTTCGGCTTCCGCGTTGTTGGCGTTCATGCCGCCCAGGTTGGTGACACGGAGGCGTCCGCTGCCCTTGATCTCCGCCACCATGGCGCCCAGGGTGTCGGTGTGGGCCTCCAGCAGCAGGCTGTCCCGGGTGTCCCTGCCTCCCAGATCCACGAGAACGCCGCCCTTGGTGGTGATCTCCGCGGCAAAACCCAAAGCCTCAAAAGCGCCCTTCACCCACCGGGCGGCTCCGGCGGTATAGCCGGTGGGGCTGTCGATCCCCAGCAGCGCGGCGGTCTGCTCCCATGCAAAGTCCGCATATGCTCTGTCCATGATTATCCTCCTATGATCCAATAATACCAAACCGCCGCGGCTTCCCGCAGCGTATAGTTGACACGCAGGGAAAAACGGGATGTGTGGGCGGGAATGCCCACCGCGTCCAGCCCCAGATCCTTTGCCATCTGAATGGCGCGGTACAGGTGATACTCGCTGGACACAATGCCGATCCGGGCATCGGGATGCTCCATCAGCGCCTTGGAAAAGGCAAGGTTTTCCGCTGTGCTGGTGGCCTGATCCTCCGGAATGATCCGCGCCGGGTCAATGCCCCTGGACGTGAGGTACCGGGCCATACATTCCGCTTCGGAGATGTTTTCCCCGGTGCCCTTGCCGCCGGAGACGATGCAGACCGTATCGGGATGATCGTTCAGATAATCCACGGCGGCATCCATCCGCTCCCGGAGGGACAGCGACGGCACATCCCCATGGACCGCCGCGCCCAGCACCACGATGTACCGGCAGTCCCCATCCTCCTGACCGGCGGACGCGCCGATCACCACGGACAGCGAGACCAGTCCCATGACCATGCCCACGCACAGAACCCCCAGCAGCACCCTGCGGAAAATACGCGTCCATGGATGATCCCACCGGAGGCTGAGCCAAAAAATCAGACACAGCGCACCCGCGCCGAAAGCACACATTCCGGAAAACCGATAGCCGATCATGGCAAAGCACAGAATCAGTCCCATCCCGAAGCACAATACCGCCGCGGGAATCAGAAGTTTACATAATTTCTTCATAGCAGCCTCCTTTTGTCGGATTATAGCACAAAGAGGGGATAATTTCAAGAAAAACCCCTTGACGAGGCATGGTTGGGGAATTAGGATAAGGGTATTCTGCATCCAAAGGAGATGTTTCTGATGAAAAAATGGATCCGAATTCCGCTCTGCTGCCTGATGCTCTGCGCCCTTCTGTCCGGCTGCAACCGCCAGTTGGTGGATCTGACCTACAAATTCGACCGTGCCATCATCGAGCTGCCCAACGGGGAGATCATCGAGGGAAAGGTCAGCAGTTGGCGTGATTTTGAGGACGGCGACCAGCTCCAGGTGGTGGTGGACGGTGTGACCTATCTGGTACACAGCTCCCGGGTCGTGCTGATCAACGACTAAAAACACATCCACCGGCTTCGCCGGTGGATGTGTTTATTATCCTTTGAACAATGTACCCAGAATGCTGCGGCCCAGGGCAGCGCCCACATTGCCGCCCAGCTTCTTGCCGAAGGAACCGCCCACGGATTTGCCCAGGGTGTTGCCAACCTCTCTGCCGATGGTGCCGGCAGCGGTGCTGGCCACGCTCTTCACACCCTTCTTCACCGCGTTGGATCTGGCCTTGGCTGCCTTTTCGGCTTCCCTGGCTTCCTTCTCCGCCTGCTTGGCGGCGGCCTTTTCCTCGGCAATGCGCTGCTTTTCGGCTTCCTTTTCCGCCTTCGCCGCCTGGGCAGCTTCTTCCCGCTCCAGGGCAAGCTGCTGGTTTCTCCGCTGCAGGAACTCATAGGCGGAATCCCGGTCATTCATCTCCTGATACCGCAGGTACAGGTTGCTGATCTTGGCCTCGGTCTGCTTTTCGCCGTCGGAAATGCCGCCCATCAGGCTCTGGGGAGGCAGGATCCGGCAGCGCTCCACCACGGTGGGGATTCCCTTCTCGTCCAGCACGGAAACCAGCGCCTCGCCGGTGCCCAGCTCGGACAGGACGGTTTTGGTGTCAAAGGCGGGGTTTACACGGAAGGACTGGGCTGCCGCCTTCACCGCCTTTTCTTCGGCGGGGGTATAGGCCCGCAGCGCGTGCTGGATCTTGTTGCCCAACTGGCTCAGAACGCCGTCGGGAATGTCCTTGGGCGACTGGGTGATGAAGTAGACACCCACGCCCTTCGAGCGGATCAGCTTCACCACCTGCTCGATCTTTTCCTGCAGAACCTTGGAGATGCCCTTGAACAGCAGGTGGGCCTCGTCGAAGAAGAACACCATCCGGGGCTTTGCCAGGTCGCCCACCTCGGGCAGAGTCTCAAACAGCTCGGACAGCATCCACAGCAGGAAGGTGGAATACATGGTGGAATCGTTCACCAGGCTGCGGCAGTCCAGGATGTTGATGGCACCCTTGCCGCCATCGGTGGCGAACCAGTCTGCGATGTTCAGCGCCGGCTCCGCGAAGAAGCCCTCGCCGCCCTTTGCCTCCAGGGCAACCACACCCCGGAGGATGGCATTGACGCTGGCCTTCGCGATGTTGCCGTATTGGGAGGAATATTCCGCGCTGTTTTCCGCAACATACTGAAGCATGGACTTCAGATCCTTGGTGTCAATGAGCAGCAGCCCCTCGTCATCGGCGATCTTGAACACGATGGTCAGGATGTCCGCCTGGGTGGGGTTCAGATCCAGCAGCTTGCTCAGCAGCAGCGGTCCCATCTCGGAAATGGTGGTGCGCAGGGGAATTCCCATCTGCCCGAACAGATCCCAGAACACGCTGGGATAGGCCTGGTAGCGGAAGCCGCATTCCTCCAGACCGAACCGGGCAATGCGCTTTCGCATATCCTCGCTGTCCACGCCGGGACGGCACATACCGGACAGGTCGCCCTTGATGTCCGCCAGGAACACGGGCACGCCCGCATCGGAGAAGGACTCCGCCAGCACCTTCAGGGTGATGGTCTTGCCGGTGCCGGTGGCGCCGGCGATGATGCCGTGACGGTTCGCCATGCCTGGCAGAATGCAGACCTTTTTGCCGTCGGCGTCGCCGATCCAGATTTTGTTGTCGTAGTACATCGCAATTCCTCCGTGTTTCGATTTCTTTTCTTATTATATCTGCCCGGAGGCAAAAGGTCAATTCCCATCAAAATAATATCTTATTTTTCCGCCGTCGCTTTACCCGGGCGGAAAAATGTGGTACAATCAACAAAAATGACGGTTGGGGAGGTTCCCATGAAAATGCAGAAGCAAAAGCAGCCGGCGCCCGGTCTGTTCCTGCTGATCGCGTTCCTCATCCCGGTGGTGGGAATGCTGTCAATCATGATCGTCGGCGGCTATCAGCCCTTCGGACGCTATTCCATGCTCTATTCGGATATGTACCACCAGTATTATCCCTTCTTCGTCGCCTACCGCAAGGCGCTTCTGTCCGGGGAGTCCCTGCTCTACAACTGGAGCGTGGGCATGGGCATGGATTACCTGTCCCTCATCTCCTATTATCTGGGTTCTCCTTTGAATCTTCTGTCCGTGCTGATGCCGGAGAAGTGGCTGCTGGGCTTCTTCTCCCTGCTGATGCCCCTCAAGCTGGGGCTGGCGTCGCTGTTCTTTGCCCTGTTTCTGAAGAAGATTTTCGGGAAAAACGACCTGTCCATCAGCCTATTCGGCGGGTTTTACGGTCTGTGTGCCTGGGCGCTGGGCTATCAGTGGAACATCATGTGGCTGGACGGATTCGCCCTGCTGCCTCTGGTGGCGCTGGGCACGGTCTATCTGATCCGGGACAAAAAATGCATCCTTTACACCGTCTGCCTGTTCTTTGCCGTGGGCATCAACTACTACATCGGCTTCTTTGTATGCATCTTCGTGGCGCTGTTGTTTTTCTGCTTTGAAATCTGCCGCTGGAGAGGATTCAGGCGGTTCTTTTCCGACCTGTGCCGCATTGCTTTCTTCTCCGCCCTTGCCATCGGCATGACCGCGTTTCTCACCATGCCCGCCTATATGGGCCTGCAGACCACCCAATCCAGCGTCAACGCCTTCCCCACCGGCTTCAAGATGAACATTGCCAAAGAAAACACGCTGAAAGGGCTGTTTACCGCCATGGGGCAGGTGGCAGGCAACGTCTGGGGCGGATATGAGCCCACCTTCAAGGAGGGTCTGCCCAACCTGTACTGCGGTGTGGGCTCCGTGATGCTGGCCCTGCTGTTTCTCACCAGCCGGGAGGTGCGCCTGCGGGACAAGCTCTGCGCTTCTTTCCTGCTGCTGTTTTTCATGATCAGCTTCATCCTGCGTCAACTGGACTACATCTGGCACGGGTTCCACTTCACCAACATGATCCCCTACCGGTTCTCCTTCCTGTTCTCCTTCGTGGTGCTGTATATGGCGTACCGCGCCTACCTGCAGCGGTTCCGGTTTTCCGTCTGGCAGCTTGCCGCGGCCCTGCTGTTCAGCCTGGCGCTGATGTGGTGCTCCACCCACCGGTCCGAGACCGTCTTTGTGTGCTACAACGGCATTTTGCTATCTGCCTGCTTCCTCTTCCTCCTCCTGGGCATGATCCATCGGGCGCTGCCCGCCGATCCCACGCCGGAGGACGCGGCGCGCCGGGAACGAACCCTTTCCGCCCAGCGGCGGGTCGCATCCTATGGGCTGCTGGCGGTCATGGCAGTGGAGCTGATCGCCAATCTGGTGAACTTCGGCTGCCGGTTCCCCTGCACCAATGTTTCCAACTACCCCAAGGGCACCATTGACACCGCCGATGTGATCGAATATATGCAGTCCCAGGAGGACAGCCTGTTCTACCGCACGGAAGTCACCCACAGCCAGACCCTGAACGACGGCGC
>JBJDYP010000099.1:0-5266 GCA_051867435.1 Faecousia sp. | reverse complement strand
GCGCCGCAGCCGATGATGCCGATTTTCAGTTCTTTATCCATTTGAATGACTTCCTTTCATCAATACTTTCTGGCGTCCTTCACATGAGCCAGATGGTCCGCGTACGCAGCCAGGTTTCTGGGATTCTCCGATACCTCCGTATCGCCCACACGCCACCAGGAGCTGTACCCCTCGGTCATGGATTTGGGCAGCACACGGATGTCAAACAGCACGGGAACCCCCTCCACGGTCTTGGCATCGGCGATGGCCTGGCGCAGTTCCTCCAGTGTGTGCACCGTATAGGCCTTGCAGCCATAGCCCTCGGCGATCTTGGCAAAGTCCACACCCATGAAGCGGCCGGAGTGCTTCCCGTCCTCGCCCCGGAACCGCAGCTCGGTACACAGCGTATCGTTGCCGTGACCCACCTGCAGGTTGTTGATGCACCCGAAGCTGGCGTTGTTGAACAGGCAGACATTGATTTTCTTGTGCTCCTGAACGGCGGTCAGCAGCTCGGAGTGGAGCATGATGAAGGAGCCGTCGCCCACCATGGCGTACACGTCCCGGTCGCCGATGGCGTACTTCACGCCCAGAGCGCCGGAAATCTCATAGCCCATGCAGGAGTAGCCATACTCCATATGGTAGGTATCCTGCGCCCGGGGACGCCACATCCGCTGCATATCACCAGGCAGAGAACCGGAAGCGCCGATCACCACATCATCGGGGTCAATGGCATGATTGATGACACCCAGTACGGCGGTCTGGGTCAGGTCTGCCTCCAGATCCTTCGCAAAGCGGAAAGCGGATTCCGCGTTGGCATCGTTGACCTCGGGCACATAGTCCGGGCCGAAGGTGATGCCGTCCAGTCGTTCCAGCTCCTGCTTCCACCGGGCACGAGCCTGGGTTACCTCATCGGTATAGGGCGCGCGGTAGCCGTCCAGGGCCTCCAGCAGCACCGGCAGCGCCTTCTTGGCATCCGCCACCACGGGCACCGCGTCCAGCTTCAGCGCCTGGAACTCGGATACATTGATGTTGACAAACTTGGCATCCTCCCGGAACAGCCACTTGGAAGCGGTGGTGAAGTCGGTATACCGGGTGCCGACGCCGATGACCACATCCGCCTCCCGGGCGATTTCATTGGCGGCGGAGCAGCCGGTGGTGCCGATGCCTCCCAGATTCAGCGGATGATCCCATACCACGGCGCTCTTGCCGGCCTGGGTCTCACCGAAGGGGATTCCGGTGGCCTCCGCGAACCAGCGGAACTGCTCATGGGCTTCGCTGTAACGGACACCACCGCCGCACACCAGAATGGGCTTTTTAGCGCCGCGGATCACCGCGGCGGCCTCCGCAATGGCCTCCCGCTCCGGCTCCCGGCGGGCAAGCCGCCACACCCGTTTGGCGAAGAAGCTTTCGGGATAGTCGTAGGCCTCGCCCTCCACATCCTGGGGCATGGCAATGCACACCGCGCCGGTGTCGGCGGGGTTGGTGAGCACCCGCATGGCGCTGATCATGGCGCTCATCAGCTGCTCGGGACGGACGATCCGATCCCAGTAGCGGCACACCGGACGGAAAGCGTCGTTGGTGGACAGGCTCAGGTCATAGGTCTGCTCCACCTGCTGCAGCACGGGGTCCGGCTGGCGGCAGGCATAGACATCGCCGGGCAGAATCAGCACCGGGATGTTATTGGCGGTTGCCGTAGCCGCGGCGGTGACCATATTGGCGGCGCCGGGGCCCACGGAGGAGGTGACAGCTATGATTTTCTTGCGCTTGCACTGTCTGGCGAAGGCCACAGCGGTGTGGGCCATGCCCTGCTCATTCTTGCCCTGCCAGACCTTCAGCCGGCAGGTCTCCTGCGCCAGCGCCTGTCCCAGGCCTACCACGTTGCCGTGGCCGGGCAGCATGATCACGCCCTCAACAAAGGGATGTTCCAGGCCGTCATAGGCGATATACTGATTCTCCAGAAAGCGAACCAGCGCCTGTGCCATTGTCAATCGAACTGTTTTCATGGAAGCGCTCCTTTCCTCAACCCTGAAAAATATTGTCGTTGGCATCCGGTTTCCAGAGCCATTCGTGTTCTTCGTCGTCAATTCTGGTCTTTTTCCAGGGGTCTCCATCCAGATGGCGGATGCCCCAGGCGTAGCACATGGCATAGCCCGGCGCGGCGGCCTGGGAGTGGAAGCCGCTGTTGATCACGGAGATTCCATTATGGCCGGTGCGGTAGATCTCTCCGTTGCCGAAGCCCGCGCCGAAGCCCTGGGGGTGGTCAAACCGGTAAAAATAGACCTCCGGCTGGGGATGGTGATGCGGCGGGTAGGACGACCACTTGCCGGGGAAGTTCAGCACCTCTCCCAGTACCATATTGGAAAACGGCGCGTTGTCATAGTCGAAGAAGGTCTTGATCTCCCGGCGCATACAGCCCATCAGCTCTCCGTTCGCGCCGGCGTGCTGAATCTGGATGGTCTGGGGGGTATACATCACCGCAGGATATGTCCGGGGATTGATGGTCTTCTGAACAAAGACCTCGCTGTGTTCCAGCGCGGTGAGGGTGATCTCCGTTTCTCTGGGAGCCAGCAGGCAGTAGGCTTCGTAACGGAAGCAGTCCGGGCGCGCCGCGTCCACGGTTTGATCCGCCCAGCGGTAGGTCACATGACCGGAAAACAGCAGCAGCGCGGTCTCCTTCTCCGGCTCCAGCACCGTGAAAGTGTCTCCCGGCTCCATAATCAGCAGGCCCACATCCATCTGGGTGCCCATATCATCAACGGTACTGTCAATGTAGCTGTTGTAGCCCCGGCTCAGTTCTTTTGTAAAGTACATAACGAAGTCTCCTTACAGGCCGGTATGCCGGCGGATGTAATCTCTGGCCTTCATGGCGTACTCCAGGGGATCAGCCTTGGCCGGGTCCTGCTCCGCCTCCACCAGCAGCCAGCCCTCATAGCCGGCCTCCTCCAGCACCCGGAACACCGGGTCAAAGTCCACATCGCCGTCGCCGGGCACGGTGAACGCGCCGTTGCGGACGGCCTGCAGGAAGCTCCAGTTGTTTTTCCTGGCTTCCTCCACCACCGGAAGACGCATATCCTTCAGATGAACATGGCCCACCCGGCTGACATACTTCTTCAGCATGGCCAGGGGATCTTCTCCCGCGAAGGTGAAGTGGCCTGTATCGTAGCACAGGAACACGTACCGGGGATCGGTATTCGCCATCATCCGGTCGGTTTCCTCCGCGGTCTGCACCACGGTGCCCATATGGTGATGGAAGCACAGCTTGAAGCCCCGGTCGGCAGCGATCCGTCCCAGCGCGTTCAGGCCGTCGCACAGGAGCTGCCACTCCCGGTCGTCCATAATGTGCTTATGTCCGCCGGTGAGCACCGGCGTGTCCAGCTGACCCTGAATGGAATAGCTCTGCTCGCTGACGTTGATGCGGTTGCAGCCAACGGCAGCCAGGAAATCCAGCTCTTTTTCAAAATCCGCCTTCACCTGTTCCAGCGGCTGGGTCAGCAGGAAGGAGGAGAACCACCGGCTGGCAATGGTCATTCCCCGCAGCTGAAGCTGCTTCTTCAGATCCACCGGGTCAGAAGGGTACTTGTTCCCGATTTCACAGCCGGTAAAGCCTGCCAGCGCCATTTCGCTGACGGTCTGCCGGAACGTGTTTTCCGCGCCCAGATCGGGCATATCGTCATTGCACCAGCCGATGGGAGCAATTCCCAGCTTGACTTTCGCGGTATCAAACATTGTTTTTTCCTCCTAATGAAATCCCGGCGGTGCCCGGAACGGCTCCGGGCATCTTCCGGTGATATTCTCTTACGTTCAGCCCGTGATTTTCGGCAGCGTGGAGCCGCCGTAGGGCATGGCCAGAACCGTGGCCCGGGGGCCAAGCTCCGCAAAGGCGCGCTCCAGCGCGGTCTGGACGCTGGGCTGGGGCGTCAGGAAGATGGAGCGAACGAAGTCGTCCTCCATATCCGACACCAGATAGATTTTCGCTTTGCGCAGCGTCATGGCAATGGCGGCAGCCTTGTGTCCGCCCAGCTGGAAATCCCTGCCGATGCGCTCGATCATGGCTTCCGGGGATGGCGAACGGGTCATCCATTCCTCAAATACCCGCTCGCCCAGGCCTTCCCGGCAGGAGCCGATGAGGATAATGATGCCGCCCTGCTTCACCGCGTGGCGGGCGTTGTCCAGTGCCTTCTGGGTCTGATACAGGTTCAGATCCTTGGGGGCGCCGCCCTGGGACACCAGCACGATGTCCGCCGCCTGGGGCAGGGGCTTCAGATAGATCCTGTCCAGGAACCGGCAGCCTGCCCGATGGGCAGCTACAGGATGCCCCGCCACCGCTTTGATGATCTCCTTGTGCTCGCTGAGCACCACGTTGACGATAAAGTCGATGCCGCAGATCCGGCCGGCCTCCTCGATATCCATGCGCAGGGGATTTGTTTCCAGCGCGCCGGCGCAGGCCTCGGGGCGCACCATCATGGAATGGTTGGACTGGATGGCATCCCGGGTGGACACACCGGGCATAATGGCCTTGGCGCCGCCGGAATAGCCGGCGAAATAGTGATATTCAATATTGCCCAGGCAGATCCTCCGGTCGGCTTCCGCTACCACCCGGGTGATGTCTACCGGGGTTCCCGACCCGGTGACACCCATGTGAACGCAGTCGGCAGGATCGCAGTCCACGCAGGCGATTTCGTTCCACGCCCGGTCGCCTGCCAGCTTCCTCCGCTCCTCGTCGGTGTGCTTCCGGTGAGAACCCAGCGCGAACACCAGGGTGATATCCTCCCGCCGGACACCGGCGGCATACAGCTCGTCCAGCAGCGGGGGCATTACTTTATAGGTAGGCATAGGGCGGGTGATGTCGCTGGTGACGATGGCCACCTTTTCTCCGGGGTGAACCAGCTCCCGCAGGCGGGGTGATTCAATGGGTTCCTCCAACGCCCGGCGGACTTCCGCCTCGCCGGTCAGTTCCAGGGGAACCTCATTGGCGTGCAGCACTCCCAGAAGGTTCTCTTCCGGAACCTCCACGGTCTGGACACCGGCTCCGAAACCGAATTCCAGCTTCATAGCCATCAGCCCTTTCTCTTCAGCACTTCCTTCACCTGGCGGACGATATGCTCCGCGGTAAGGCCGAAGCGCTCCTGCAGGTAATCCTGGGGGCCGACCTCGCCGAATTCATCCTCTACCGCCACGCAGCAGGCAGGCACCGGGCAGCGCTCCGCCAGCACCTGATTCACCGCGTCATACAGGCCGCCGTTGCGGTTGTGGTTCTCCGCCACCACCACGGCGCCGGTCTTCCGGG
>JBJDYP010000098.1:0-23020 GCA_051867435.1 Faecousia sp. | reverse complement strand
AGCAAGCCCCCGCCCTACGATAACAAATCGTTAAACACCAATTTTACGACAAGCTTACGAAAGCAGATAACCGAAAATGGGATTTATCTAACATATGGTCTTTACCATAATTGGTAGTCCATTGCTTGCCTTTTTTCCATTATCAGCATATCCGCAATGAGACCAGAATTTCTGCGCAGGCCCATAAGCAGATACATAACATTGTTTTACATTCTTTCTACGTAAACTTTTTTCGATGAAAAAGACGAATTCTCGCCCAAGACCAGATGAACGGTATGACGCAATCAATCCAATCTCCAGAATAGTTCCGCATCCTGGAAGTTCGCTAAACTCAAATTCCTCCGTATCGATTGTCCAAAGTGAAAATCCAATATATGTACTCTCGGCTTTTGCAAAGCACCCTTCTATTTCACGATTCATTACTTTTTCAAACATAATGCGAATAAACGAATCAACTTCCTCCTGAGGAGTATTTTCATCTTCCCCTTCACGATAATATGCGTTTGCTAATTCATGAAATATATCATAATCATTCTTGCTAATCTCAAGATAATCCACTTCTCAATATCCTCCACAACTTCCGATTTATCCAACTGTCTAAAACCATTAATAATAGTAGTTGCTTCTATCAAAAAAGGACAGCAATTATGATACCCATTCTGCCACTGTTGTCACCTCGACAACATTATACATTGATTGCGAAGTAGTTTTAAGTTATATTCCGGCTTTGCCGGAGTTATATTTTCACTACGTGAAAGTTATATTGCTGCTACGCAGCAGTTATATTATATTCGCCTCCAAAGCTGGGCGAAGCCCAATATCACTTGCATAGCAAATATAACTGGCGCAGCCAATATAACTCGCCGAAGGCGAATATAGCTGAAAAGACCGTAATTGTGATATCACAATTACGATCTTTTCATGGCAGGGGCACAAGGACTTGAACCCTGAGCCTACGGTTTTGGAGACCGCCGCTCTACCAATTGAGCTATACCCCTATATATGAAAGGCGAAGAGCCTGAATGAACTGGTGGGCCTTCAGGGACTCGAACCCGGGACTATCCGGTTATGAGCCGGAGGCTCTGACCAACTGAGCTAAAGGCCCGTTAGGTGTGCAATCAAGCAGAAGCATCATTGCTTCTGGAATTATAGCACCGAATACCACGCTTGTCAAGCAAAAAATCTGCCGAAACCGAAGGAAAAGCACCCTGTCTCCAGGGTGCTTTCCTTGCACAAAATGAATAAAGAGAGAGGTAGGAAAGTAGTCAAACAAATGAGAAACAATCGATTGACTATAAGGAGTTCCAATTGCGGTCTTGGATTCCTTACACCTAAAGAATACATGGCAGATTTGAACAACGTGTGAATAAAAAGAAAACAGTCTTTCACAAATACATGAACGTTTTTGGAAGAAACGGAAGAATCCGGGATCCACGGAAAAATGGCGGCGCGTGTATTGACTTCACCACGGTTTTCTGCTATGATAATAGAAACCTATCAAGCCAGAAGAAAGGGGTAACATAATGAAACACATTCAGACTCTGGAGACCAGGAACCTTTGCGAGAGCGCAAAGAAGGGCGGCTGCGGCGAGTGCCAGACCTCTTGCCAGTCTGCCTGCAAGACAAGCTGCGGTATCGCGAACCAGAAGTGCGAGAACAAGGAAACGAAGTAATTTCGTGTTTACATGAGAATGCCGCCGTTTGATTTCGGCGGCATTTTTCATGACGGGACGCAAAGAAGGAGAGAACCATGACACACAGATACAAACTTGGGGGACTGAACATCGTCCTGGATATTTTTTCCGGCTCCGTCCATGTGGTGGACGATGTGGCCTATGACATCATCGGGATGTATGAAGATCACGATACCGACCAGATCGTAGCGGAAATGCTGAAAAAATACGCGCTCCGCCAGGATGTGACCGAGCAGGAGCTGCGCCAGTGCTGCGACGAGATCGGGAACCTCCGGCAGCAGGGCAAGCTGTTTACCCCCGACCGGTTCGGGGACAAGGCAGGCGAGCTGAAGCAGCGCAGCGCCGGCGTGGTGAAGGCGCTGTGCCTGCACATTGCCCACTCCTGCAATCTGAACTGCTCCTACTGCTTTGCCAGCCAGGGTAAGTATCATGGCGAACGGGCGCTGATGAGTTTTGAAGTGGGAAAGCAGGCGCTGGACTTTCTGGTTGCCAACTCCGGCACCCGGCACAACCTGGAGGTGGACTTCTTCGGCGGTGAGCCGCTGATGAATTTCGAGGTGGTGAAGCAGTTGGTTGCCTACGCCCGCAGCATCGAAAAGGAAGCCCACAAGAATTTCCGGTTTACCCTGACCACCAACGGAATGCTGATCGATGACGATGTGATCGAATTTGCCAACCGGGAATGCAGCAATGTGGTGCTGAGTCTGGACGGACGGAAGGAGATCCATGACCGCTTCCGGGTGGACTACGCGGGAAAGGGAAGCTGGGAGCGGATCGTGCCCAAATTCCAGAAGCTGGTGGCGGCACGGGAAGGGAAGAACTACTATATGCGCGGCACCTTCACCCATGCCAACCCCGATTTTCTGAAGGACATCGAGGAAATGCTCCGCCTGGGCTTCACGGAACTCAGCATGGAGCCTGTGGTCTGCGCCGCGGACGATCCCTCCGCGTTGACTCAGGAGGATCTGCCCATCGTGCTGGAGCAGTATGAGAAGCTGGCGGAGCTGATGCTGAAGCGCCACCGGGAAGGCAGACCCTTCACCTTCTACCACTATATGATCGATCTGAAGGGCGGCCCCTGCATCTACAAGCGGATTTCCGGCTGCGGCAGCGGAACGGAATACATGGCCGTCACTCCCTGGGGCGATCTGTACCCCTGCCACCAGTTTGTGGGAGAGGAAAAGTTCAGGCTGGGCAATGTGTGGGACGGTGTGACCAACCGGGATGCCCAGGCGGAATTTGCCGCCTGCAACGTATATGCCCACCCCGAGTGCGCGGACTGCTGGGCAAAGCTCTATTGCTCTGGCGGCTGCGCTGCCAATGCCTACCATGCCACCGGCTCCGTCACCGGTGTGTACCGGTACGGCTGCGAGCTGTTCCGCAAGCGTATGGAGTGCGCCATCATGGTGGAAGCCGCCAAGGCGCTGGAGAATGGTTGAGATGGATACGCCCGTTTGCGACTTTGTAAAGCAATATGCCGGGTCGGAAGCGCTGCGGCTCCATATGCCCGGGCATAAGGGGCTCCCCTTTTTGGGCATGGAACAGGCGGACATTACGGAGATCGGCGGAGCGGATGTGCTCTACCAGTCCTCCGGGATCCTCCGTGCCAGCGAGGAAAACGCCGCCGCGCTGTTCGGCGCCGGCAGAACGGTGTACTCCGCCGAGGGCGCGTCCCTTGCCATCCGGGCAATGGTGTACCTGACGGCGCTGTATGCTGCCCGGCAGGGGAAAAAGCCGTGTATCGCCGCGGGACGAAATGCCCACAAGGTATTCATCACCGCCGCCGCGCTGCTGGATGTGCCGGTGCGCTGGATCTTTCCGGAAACGGGGGAGGATCTGGTTTCCTGCCGTATTTCGGCGGGATTTCTGGAAAACTGGCTGAAAAAGCAGGTGCAAGTGCCCACGGCAGTGTATCTCACCAGCCCGGATTACCTGGGAAATATGGCGGACATCCGGGGTGCCGCGGCGGTTTGCCGGAAGTTCGGGTGCCTTCTGCTGGTGGACAATGCCCACGGCGCGTACCTGCGGTTCCTGCCGGAGAGCCGGCATCCCCTGGATCTGGGCGCGGATCTGTGCTGCGATTCCGCCCACAAGACCCTGCCGGTGCTCACCGGCGGCGCGTATCTGCACATCGGAAAGCAGGCGCCTGCCGTATTTTTTGAAGCTGCCGAACGGGCCATGGCGCTGTTTGCCTCCACCAGCCCGTCCTATCTGATTCTGCAGTCCCTGGATCTTGCCAACCGTTATCTGGCCTCCGGCTACCGGGAGAAGCTGTCCCGGGCAGCGGAACGGTGGAAGACGGTGCGCGGTCACCTGGAAAGGGCGGGATACGAAACCGCGGGAAATGAGCCGCTGAAGCTGACACTGCTGCCGAAATCCTACGGCTACACCGGCACGGCGCTGGCGGAGCTGCTGGAGCGGCAGGGAATGGTGTGTGAGTTTTCCGACCCGGATCATGTGGTCATGATGGTATCCCCGGAGTGGGAGGATGTGGTCGCGGAGCGGGTGCGGGACGCGTTGCTTTCCCTTCCCCGGCGGAAGCCGGTTTTGGAACCTCCACCGGCGCTTCCCCGCCCGGAGCAGGTGATTTCCGCCCACTGCGCCCTCCTTTCCGATTCGGAGGAGATCGGCACCGGGGACAGTGTGGGCAGGATCATGGCATCCCCGTCCGTAAGCTGCCCGCCGGCGATTCCCATTGTGTCCTGCGGGGAGCGGATCGACGAAACCGCCGTCCGCGCCATGGTGTATTACGGCATGGACCGGGTGAGGGTGATCAAGTGAAGGGGCTGCAAAAAAGTCCCGTTTCAAAAACCGCATAACAAATCCCCGGCAAAAGCAAAACATCTCACTGCTTTTGCCGGGGATTTTCCACTGTTTTCGAGGGTAATACTCCAGGGAAAGGCGTTTTTTGCAGCCCCGTTTTGCCGCGGCGTCGGTCATTCCATGGAGAGAAAACCCGATTTCAGCCTTTGCAGACCGTCAAGGAGAACGGTTCTGGGGCACGCCAGGTTGAGACGCAGGAAGATTTCGCCGGATTTGCCGTAGGCGGCACCGGCATTTACAAACAGCCCGGTCTTTTCACGCAGCCGGGGCGCCACATCCTGGCTTTTTCCGTAAGCGCCCGCGTCAATCCACATCAGGTAGGTGGCATCGGCCCGGGTGAAGCGCAGCCTGGGCAGCTCCCGGCGGATATACTCCTCCGCGACACGGCGGTTTTCCCACAGGTATTCCCGCAGCTCGTCCAGCCAGCCGCCGCACCGGGTAAACGCGGCAATGGCGGCAACGCAGGAGAACACGGTAGGCTCCGTCAGCTCATCCAGCTCCAGACTGCGGAACACTTTCGCGCGCAGCGCTTCATCCGGGACAAAAACCGCGGCGGTTTTGATGCCCGCCAGATTGAAGGTCTTGGTGGGCGCGATACAGGTGATGCTGATGTCCCGGCAGGCATCCGACACGGAAGCAAAGGGAAGATAGCCCTTGCCGGGCGCGGTAATATCGCAGTGAATCTCGTCCGAGATGACGATTACGCCGTGCTTTTTCGCCAGTCTTCCCACTTCCCCCAGGGTTTCCGCGTCCCAGATCTTTCCGATGGGATTGTGGGGATTGCAGAGGAGCATCAGGGAGGTTTTTGGATCTGCCAGCTTCCGCTCCAGATCCGCGAAGTCCATTTCATACCCGTCATCCCGGCGGCGCAGGGGATTCTCAATCACCCGGCGGCCGCTGTTTACCACGCTGCCGAAGAACATATTGTACACCGGGGACTGGATCAGCACCTGATCCCCCGGTTCCGTCAGCGAGCGGATGACGGAGGACATGACGGGTACCACGCCGGTGGTAAATGAGAGCCAGTCTCTGTGAATTTCAAAGCCGTGGCGGGACTTCCACCAGCCGATATACGCGTCGTACCAGCCGTCCGGCACCAGGGTGTAGCCGAAAATCCCGTGATCCATCCGCTTATTCAGCGCCTCCTGAATGGCGGGCGCGGCAGGGAAGTCCATATCCGCTACCCACATGGGGAGCTCATGGGGCGCGGTGTTCCACTTGACGGAATCGGTATTTCCGCGGTCAATGACCCGGTCAAAATTGTACTGCATGGCAAAACCCCCTCTTTTTCTTTCATTATGGTGCATAAAACCGCAAAAATCAATACAAAAATCCCGCCGGGTCTTCCAAAGAAGCCCCGGCGAATGGAGTCTTATCGGATCGAAAGGCTCAGCTTCCCCTGGCCTGCACGCCCACGTTTCCGCTGCCCAGACCAGCCGTGCTTTTCCCGGTGGGCAGCCAGGAAATGGCTTTTTGGATATAGGTGTCCCAGAAATCCCAATCGTGGCTGCCCGGGCCGACCTCAAAGGTGATATGGGCACCCTGCGCCTTCAAAAACGCTGCCATATCCCGGTTGGCGGGCAGCAGAAAGTCCTGATCTCCGCAGGCCATGTAGATTCTGGGCAGGGGCTTTCCGGCACGGATCAGCCCGCGGGCAAGCTGCTTGGGATCCATGTCGCTGCCTGCCAGCTTGGAAAGATCCCCGAATACCGCTTCCAAAAAGCTTCTGCGTTGGAAAAACGGACCATCCTCCGTGGCGATTTCCGCCAGCATCCCGGTATGGAGCGCGCCGGATAGGGACAGGATACAGCCGAAGGTGCCGCTGTATTTGAGACCGTTCCGCATGGCGCCGTAACCGCCCATGGACAGTCCGCCGATGAAGGTATCCTCCCGTTTTCGGGAAAGCGGGAACATTTTCCGGGTCTGCTCCACCAGCTCCTGTCCCACAAACTGCCCGTAGTAGTTGTGAGTCTCAGGGTGATCCACATAGAAGGCGTTGTCTCCGGCGGGCATGACCACCGCCAGGTCATGTTCCTCCGCGAACCGCTGGATCCGGGTGCCGTTGACCCAATCCACCTGGCTGCCCAGCACGCCGTGCAGCAGATACAGGGTCTTAAAAGGCTTTTCCTCCCGGGGTGGCTGACCCTCGGGGGGCTGCTTGTCCGTGGGCAGAATCACATTCACGGACACGGTGCGCATCAGGCACCGGGAGAACAGACTGACTTGGAGAAATGCCATTTTCGCTCACTCCTTAATCCAGAATACCGCCCAGGATCCGTGCGGTTTCCTCCAGCCCAGCCCGGTCTTCTCCGTCAAAGCGGGCGGGGAGGGGGCTGTCAATGTCCATGACGCCGTAGAGCTGACCCCGGACAAAGATGGGAACCACGATCTCGGATGAAGTGGCAAGGTCGCAGGCGATGTGGTTGCGGCAGGTGTGGACATCCTCCACAAGCTGGGTGCGGCGCTGCTCCGCGGCCGTGCCGCAGACACCGCTGCCCACCTGAATTTCGGCGACCGCGGGCTTGCCCTGAAAGGGGCCGAGAACCAGCCTGCCGTTTTTCATCAGATAGAAGCCTGCCCAGTTCACATCCCGAAGCTCCAGAAACAGCAGGGCGGACAGATTCGCCAGCACAGCGGTGGAATCCGCGGTCTCCCTGCCGATCCGGCGGGTGTATTCGTGGATAAACCCGTAGAGTTCGGGTTTTGTGGAAAAGGGGACATAGGAAATATCCATGATCGATCCTCCCGGGTGGCATAATTTGTCACTTTTAGTATAGCTGTTTTTCACGGTCGCGTCAATGGGAGATTTGGGAGCAATGCCGGGAAAAAAGGGCTGCAATGGACGGGGCGGCGCTATGATACCGGGGATGACAGCCACCGCAGGAAATACCTCCTGGGTCTCAACATATGACGACGGTTTTCTCGGGTATTGGGGGGAAGTCCCGAAAAAACAGACTGCCTGCGTTGACATTGCAGGGTGTTTGTGCTAATATAGGAAGTGTAAAATTTTGGACTTTATTGCGCTCGTGTCCGGCGGGTGAATCCGGGTTTTCACCTGAAGAAAAGGAGAGAATAAAATGAATTGCACAGTTTTTACAAGGCATTTTCTGGGGATTCTCGCATGGAATTCCCCGCTGGTGATTGGCTGCGCGGTTGCCGTCGTCGGCATTGTGATCCTTCTGGCTGTCCTGCTGACCAAGCCCCATAAGCAGGCGGAGGAGGAAGCCCCCGCTCCCAAATCCGGCAAGCTGTTCGCGCCCATTACCGGCAAGACCATCCCCGTCACCGAAGTGGAAGACGAGGTGTTCTCCTCCGGCGCGCTGGGCGATGGTATCGCGATCATCCCCGAAGCAGGTGAGGTTTACGCACCCTGTGACGGCGAAATTTCCACATTCTTCCCCACGGGTCATGCCATCGGCATCACTGCTCCCGACGGCGCGGAGATCCTGATCCATGTGGGCATGAACACGGTGGAGCTGAAGGGTGAGGGCTTTGAGCCCATGGCAAAAGAGGGCGATACGGTCAGGAAGGGTCAGCTTCTGCTGAAGTTTGACATGGATATGATCGCCGCCAAGGGCTACAAACTGGAAACCCCCATGATCGTCACCAACATGGATGCGGTCAGGAAGCTGACACCTGCCCCGTTTGGTTCCGTGACCGCCGGTGATGAGGTCGCGGAATACGAGCTGTAAGGATCCTTATCAAAGAGGCGGCGCCTGCCGCCTCTTTCTTTTGGGATACGGAGTTGCGGAAAAAGAGGATTTGTGGTAAAATATCAGAAAACGCGGGAGAAACCGCCGGGAATGGAGGGGAGAGAATGGAAAACCGCAAGGTCAGCGTGGTGCTGACCACCTGCCAGGGGGCGCGGTTCCTGCCGGAACTGCTGGGGTCGCTGTGCAGCCAGACCAGGCTTCCGGAGGAAATCCTGGTGTCGGATGACGGCTCCACGGACGATTCTTTATCCATCCTGCGGTCCTTCGCGGAGAATAATCCCGGGATCCGCTGGCGGATTCGGCAAAATCCCCGGCGGCTGGGATGGAAGCGCAACTTTATTCAGACCATCGCGGACGCGGAAGGGGAGATCCTCTTCTGCGCCGATCAGGACGATGTTTGGGAACGCGATAAAATTGAGCGGATGGTGACCTGTATGACGGAGCATCCGGAGATCCGGGTGCTGGGCTGCGATGATGTGACCATCGACGCGGCGGGGAATGTGACCGGGAGGCGGCGGATGCGATATCCAGCCGGAGATGCGCCGCTGGAGCGGATCCCGCTGACCCCCACATTCTATGAATCGGTGCGTCCCGGCTGCGGCATTGCGATCCGCAGGGATATGGCACAGCTTCTGGTGGAGTATTGGGCGGAAAACTGCGCCCATGACGCGCTTGCCTGGAGCCTTGGGGTGCTGGATGGGTCGGCGTGGGTGCTGCACCGGGATCTGCTACGGTATCGGATCCATGATTCCAACACCACAAAAAAGAAAAACACCAGACAGGAGCATCTGGAGTCGCTGGAACTGCAGGTTCAGAACGCCCGGCAGTGCGCCGCATGGCTGAGAGACCGGGGAGAAACCTCCGGGCAGCGCTGCCGGGTCGTTTCGGATGCCCTCCGCTTTTTCACGCTGCGGCAGGAAGCGGTATCCCGGCGAAGCCTCCGCACCCTGCTGAAAGTCCTGCCATACAGGCGGTGCTACACCTACCTGCCCTCTTTTTTGAAAGATCTGTGGTTCCTGATGGCAAAATAAGAGCACTCTCGCCGTGAGAGTGCTCTCATAATTTATTTGCCCGATGCCACATGGGCGGGATACCAGCCCTCGAACCAGGCGGTGAAAATACCCATCAGAATGGTTGCGCCGTTGTTGATCCAGACGGCGGCGCTGTGGAGCCCGGCCCGGTACAGGAAGAAGCTCCAGACCGCTACCAGGATGTACAGAATGCCCCAAACGGCGGCAAGAATGTAGTTGGTCTTCATAAAAATGGGATTTTCCAGCGCGTCGTCGCCGCTGTAGTTGTATTTCACATAGGCGGCGCAGAGAGGCTCCTTTGTGAAGCAGGACAGCAGCCACATCAGTCCGAAGCCCAGGTAGCCGAGCAGCAGGCTGGTATCCGCCATGCCGGGCTGGGTGGCAAGCACCGCCAGGGAGCCTGCCGTCAGAATGGAAATCCGGTCATAGACGGTGAGCTTTCTGCCGGTCATCAGCAAAGGGATCCCAAGGCAGATGGCGATTGTGGCAATGGCACCCCATTTCACGCTGATGGAAACCCCTGCCCAAAGGGCGATCCAGGGAAGAAGCGCCGCGATCATCAGCGGCTTTTTTTCCGGAACCGCGGCGGCTTCTTTTTCGTGGGCCGATGCCGCGCCGAAGTATTGATCCCAGTGGATCATCAGGGAAAAATCGCCGCTGACCTTGTATTTGCCCTCTGCCAGGGCAGCATCGCCCCGGATTTCGCCTCGGGCGATGGCACCCCACACATCCCAGGGGGTGTCAATTCGGGTGGTAGGGGTCAGTGAACCGTCCGTGACCACCTTGCTGCCGTCTTTGTCCAGGAGGATCTGATAGGTCTTGCCCAGGTCGGTGTAGCAGATCTCCAGAACTCTGGGCTTGCCGTCATAGCTGTTCTTGTTGTACAGCGCGGCCATCTGCCTGGTGAAGGACAGGGAAGGATCCTCCGTTTTTTTGCCGGATTCCTCGATGCCCCAGCTTGCGTCCGCCATGGCCTCAAATACCTCTCTCGGATAGAGAAGTTCCTGCAAAGCCGATTTAGTCCCCCGGGTGATGCCGCCGGAGGCAAACTCGCTGCCGGCTTTTCGCACGGATGCCAGGTATTCATCCGTGCGGCTCCTCAGCTCCGGCACCCGGAACAGCTCACCCTGTCCGCAGAAGATGGTCTCATACCGGCCTGCTCCGCAGAAATGGTCGAACATACTGCGCACACTGTCGTAATTCCGTTCCGCGGAATAAAAACCGCAGGTGGAGATCAGGACGTGCCGCTTCCCGGACAGGTCATAGCGGGCGGGATGACTGCCGCTGCCCGTGTTGCTTTCGTCGTCGGTCATGAAAGGCAGGCACATGGGAAGCTGCCGGTCAATGAGGTTTTTCAACCCTCCGGGCACGTTGAAATAGTACAGCGGGAAGCTCCAGATGATGAGATCCGCCCAGAGCTGGGCATCGATCACGGATTGCATATCGTCCGCAATGACGCACTTGCCGGGGGTCTTGTTCCAGCAGCAGAAGCAGCCCTTGCAGGGCGCCACCTTCATTTTGGAAACGTCCATGACCCGGACATCCGCTTCTCCGATCCCCTCCAGAAAGGCGTTGGTCAGCTTCATGGTGTTGCTCCGCGCACCCTTCGGGCTTCCGTTGATTACCAGAATCTTCATGTTTCTGCCTCCAATTTTGCAATGCATCTATCGCTCCAGTCCCGGAGCATCTGCGCATAGCGGATGCCGAAATCCAGAGTCATGTTCCAGTATACGGACTTTTCCGGCGCGCCAAGGGCAGCCTGGTAGCCGTCCGCCGCGGCACTGACCAGGCGGTAGCGCCGCAAAGCATCTTCCGCTTCGGCTTTGATCTGCCGAAACCGCTGCACATTGGCTTCCGGTGGCAGCTCCCCGGCAAAAAAGACCTTCATCAGCAGACCGGAATTGGCATTTCCGTAGCCGGGAGCTTGCAGCCAGGCGCGCAGTTCCTCTTTGCCTTTTTCCGTGATGGAGAACAGCTTCTTGTCCGGCTTGCCCTGCTGTGGGATGGTTTGATCGGTGACGAAGCCCTTTTCCTTCAGCACTTGCAGCTCACGATAGATCTGGCTGGTATTGGCGCTCCAGAAATAAGACAGCGAGTCCCGGAACAGCTCCATGATCTGATAGCCGCTCATGCTGCCGTAGTTCAGAAGACCCAAAATTCCGTGTTTCAGCATCGATTTTCTCCTGTTCCACTTGTTGAATATATTATATACAACAAGTGGAATAGTGTCAATAGGAAAATGCAGAAAAAAAGATCCTTTTGCCGGGGCCACAACAACCGCATAATTCTCCCTTTCCTGCAAATACTGGTTGTGGAAGAAAATGCGTCGATTGGCGCTGAAAGAAGGGGAAGGGAAAATGAAAGCAACAGGAATCGTTCGCCGGGTGGATGACCTGGGCAGAATTGTGAT
Organism: Faecousia sp.; assembly: GCA_051867435.1. Taxonomy (GTDB): domain Bacteria; phylum Bacillota; class Clostridia; order Oscillospirales; family Oscillospiraceae; genus Faecousia. Next base: position 11,349 of record JBJDYP010000098.1, on the reverse strand, counting down.
ACCCAAAGAGATCCGCAGAACCCTGCGAATCCGTGAGGGTGACCCGTCACAGACAACATTGACACCGTGGCAAGTATTCAGCTTCGCCATGCTGGATCTGTCAAAAAGAAACCTCTGGGATTGTACATACTAACGGAAAACGAGCTTCCAACCGTGTGTATTTCCAAGGGGTATCTGATGCAAAACCCAAACGTTGGAGCAAAGGAGCGCCAATCATCGAGTTAAATTTACGCCAACTGTCGGAAAAATATTTCGCCAATCGTCGGATTTCTCTTTGATACTCTGAGCTTTGATTATACGAAAAAGCGCATCCTGTTCGGTTGAAACAGGGTGCGCTTTTCTGCAACTACGGCGCATAATCGCCGCTCCCATCAGCCGGTCTGTTTGGTCAGCCACAACGAGAGAATCACACAATTATATGGGCCTTGCGTCAGTTTTATCACACTTTTATGTTTTTTCTGCTATTGACCGGAATACAAAAATGCCGTAAAATAAACATGCGCAGGAGGTGAGCATATGCCCTTTGAGATCGTGAGAAATGACATTACCAACATGACCGTGGATGCCATCGTGAATACCGCGAACCCGAAACCTGTGATCGGTTCCGGCACCGATGCCGGTATCCACGCCAAGGCAGGCCCGGCGCTGCTGGAAGCCCGGAAGAATATCGGGAATATTCCGGTGGGCAGCTCTGTGATCACCCCAGGATTCGGACTTGACGCAAAGTATGTCATTCACACCGTTGGCCCGGTGTGGCAGGGCGGCGGCCATCATGAAGAAAGTCTGCTGCGGCAGTGCTATGAATCCGCACTGAACCTGGCGTTGGAAAACAATTGCGAATCCATCGCCTTCCCCTTGATCTCCACCGGCAATTATGGATTCCCCAAGGACAGGGCTTTGCAAATTGCCATCCAAGCGTTCAGCACTTTCCTGCTGGAACACGAGATGCAGATTTATCTGGTGGTATTCCATAAGGATGCTTTCAAGCTGTCGGAAAAGCTGTTCAACCGGGTTGCCAGTTACATAGGCGAAAACTATGTGCAGGCCAAGGAAACGGCAGAATACGGTGCGGCTTTTCACCGAAGTAACCGCTCCGCCTACCGTCGCCGCCGGGACATGGAGGTGTGCGAGAGCAGCATTGCTTTTGAGGAACCGCTTCCCTGTGCGTCCAGAGCAATGTCTCTGGAAGATATGCTGAAGCAGGCGGATGCCGGATTTACGGAAACCCTGCTGAAACTGATCGATCAGACCGGAAAAAAGGATTCGGAGATTTACAAGAAAGCCAACATCTCCAAGCAGCACTTCTCCAAAATCCGCAACAATCCCAATTACAAACCCACCAAGCCGACCGCCATTGCCCTGGCGCTGGCGTTGGAACTGGACTTAGATGCAACCAAAGATTTGATCGGCAGAGCAGGCTACGCCCTGACCAATAGCAGTAAATTCGACCTCATCATCCGCTATTTCATCGAGCAGGGCAACTACAATGTGGTAGAGATCAATATTGCACTGTATGAGTTCGATCAGAATTTGCTGGGAGGTTCCTTATGATTTACACACCAATGACAAAAAAAGCTATGAAGCTGTGCTTTTCCGCCCACAGGGATCAGGTTGATAAGAGCGGTCTACCATATGTATTCCATCCGTTCCACTTGGCAGAGGAAATGGAGGATGAGGATACCACAATCGTCGCGCTGCTGCACGATGTTGTAGAGGACACGGAAGTCACTTTTGCGGATTTGGCGCAGATGGGCTTCAGCCAACAGGTGATTGGGGCAATTCAGGCAATGACCCACGCAAAGGGTGTACCGTACTTGGAATATGTTGCCCAGATGAAGGGCAACCCGATTGCCCGCCGGGTGAAGCTGGCAGACCTGCGGCATAACAGCGATTTAAGCCGACTGGATCAGGTGGACGAGAAGGCGCTGGGAAGAGTGAAAAAATATCAGGCAGCAATCGCTCTCCTCGAGAACGAATGACGAAAAAAGTCCCCTCCCAGTTGACCAAATGAATTACAAAACCTCCTATAATGTGGGTGCAAGCTAAAACACACCAGATTATAGGAGGTATTTTTATGAAGAAGAATTTGACGGAGATCGTATTCATTCTGGACCGCAGCGGTTCCATGGCAGGGCTGGAGGAGGACACCATCGGCGGCTTCAATGCCATGATCGAAAAGCAAAGAAAGGAACCCGGCGAGGCTATCGTATCCACGGTGCTGTTTGACAACGAAAGTGTGGTCATCCATGACCGGGTGGATATTCAGCGGATCGAGCCGATGACCCGCAAGGAGTACTATGTCCGGGGCTGCACCGCACTGCTGGACGCAGTGGGCGGTGCCATCCACCACATCGGCAATGTTCACAAGTACGCCCGGGAGGAAGACCGTCCCGAAAAGACCCTGTTCGTCATCACCACCGACGGGATGGAAAACGCAAGCCGGAGGTTCACCTATGATCGCCTGAAAGCGATGATCGAACGGCAGAAGGAGCGTTACGGCTGGGAGTTTCTGTTCCTGGGTGCCAACATCGACGCTGCCAGAGAAGCCGCCCGGTTTGGAATCTCTGAAGATCGCGCCGCCAACTACCATGCCGACAGCGAAGGAACCAATGTGATCTACGAAACTGTCAGCGAAGCGATTACCCAAGTTCGCTGCTGTGCCGCACCCTTGTCAGCCGATTGGAAGCAGCGGGTAGACGAGGACTATAAGAAAAGAGGTAAGTAAGATGTACGGAGCAATTTTGGGGGATATCATCGGCAGCCCCTATGAGTTCGATATGGGCAATAAAAGCAAAGATTTCCCCTTGTTTTCCAAGAATTCCACCTACACGGACGATACGGTCATGACCATTGCCGTTGCAGATGCTTTTATGGATGCACCGAAGGAGGAAGAAGGGATTCGGCAGTGGTTAATCGCATCCATGCAGCGTTTTGGCAGGCTGTTTCCCCATGCGGGCTACGGCGGTATGTTCCGCTGCTGGCTGAGAAGCGACGACCCCCAGCCCTACGGCAGCTTCGGAAACGGCTCCGCCATGCGGGTTTCCTCTGTTGCGTGGCTGTATGACGATTTGGATACCGTCCGCCGGATGGCCCGTCTTTCAGCGGATGTGACCCACAACCACCCGGAGGGCATCAAAGGCGCGGAAGCTGCCGCCAGCGCAATCTACCTGGCCCGCTCCGGCAGCACCAAGGCACAGATCAAGGCATACATGGAAGAAGGGTTTGGCTATGATCTCAGCCGCACCTGCGATGAGATCCGTCCCACTTATCACCATGTGGAATCCTGCCAGGAAACTGTCCCGGAGGCCATCACCGCCTTTCTGGAGGGAAAGTCCTTCGAGGATGTGATTCGTACCGCCGTTTCCCTGGGCGGCGACTGCGACACTTTGACCTGCATCGCTGGCTCCATCGCTGAGGGTTTCTATGGAATACCGGAAGAGCTGAAGCAGGAATGTCGTAATCTGCTGCCGGGGCAGCTACTGGAAGTGCTGCAAAAATTCGATTCCTTTCTAAACCGCTTATGATCCTGCTGTGCGTTTTTGATCAAAGGATGGTAACAAAAAATCTCCTGTTTTTTTCTAATAATTATTATAATGGTTATTAGAAACGGATGCCTTCGAAAAAACAAGCGAGCCTGAGATGATTTCTTCAGGCTCGCTGTTTTCGAATAGAGAAACTACTGGATAGATACAGCATAAAAGCAGAACTTCATCCGCTCCAACCAAGAAAAACACAAAAAGTGATGTTGACATAGCTTTATAACCTGGGTATAATGAAATTGCATTACTTTATCCGCTCGATTATTTAAAGTGTTCAAAAGTCAGGAGGGGCCGCTGTGGGCAATCTTGAACAGTACAAGAATATATTTGACCGCTACGGCGGTATGATGCGCGCCAAGGAGCTGGAGGCGGAGAACATCCGCTACCGAAAGGTGCAGCAGCTCATGGACGCAGGTCGTGTGGAAAAAGTCCGTTACGGTTACTACCAGTGGGTTAACCCGGAGGACTTCAGCGAAGTGGGCACGGTGATCCGGCTGTTCCCGGATGCGATTCTCTGCATGGATACTGCTCTGCGTTATTACGGATACAGCGACCGCACGCCCGGTGTCTGGCATCTGGCGGTCAGCAAAGATTCCGGCAAAAGCCGATTCAACATTGATTATCCTTTTGTAAAACCCTACTATATGGAGCCTGCGGTTCTGGAACTGGGGCTGACCAAAGGAAATATGGATGGACACGAAGTCCGCATTTACGACAAAGACCGTCTGATTTGCGACTGCCTGCGCTACCGCAATAAGATGGACAAGGAAATATTCAACAAGGCGATTCAAAACTACATCGCAGACCCGGAAAAGAGCATCCCCAAGCTGCTGGAATATGCCGATCCGCTGCGTGTGAAAAAAATTGCCAAAGATTTGATAGGAGTGTGGCTGTGATGGCAAACGAAGAAAAGAGAATTTGGGGTATCCATACAACAGACGATGCCCTGTTTTTGCATAACGACGTCATTGCGATTGGTTGGAAAGAGTTTGGCGATTGTAGCAAACTGGAACCCACACGGGAAGCCTATAAAGCACACTATATCAAATCCTACCCCAACGGAAAGAAAGGTGCAATCGCTACTAGTGCTGGTATGCTATACCGCTTTGCGTTGGAAATGAAGGTGGGCGACTATGTAGTATTCCCCTCAAAGTCTGACCGGAAGATCAATATCGGCATAGTTGAAAGCGACTTCATCTATGAGCCCAGCGCTGTGCTTTATGTTCAGCAGAGAAAAGTCAAATGGCTGAAACACCTGCCCAGAACCGCATTCTCCCAGGGGGCTCTGTACGAACTGGGTTCCGCATTGTCTTTCTTTATGCTGAAGAACTATGCGGATGAGTATCTCCATGCTTTGGAGAAGGACTTTAAGCCTACTGCTGCCATGGCTGAACCTGATGAAACAATTGCCGCCACCGCTGAGGATATCATCGAGTCCACCAGAGATTTCATTTTGAAAGAACTCAGCAAAAAATTGAAAGGTTATGCCTTGGAAGAATTTGTTTCTGATCTGCTTCGTGCCATGGGATACCGCTGCACAGTTTCTCCGCAGGGTGGTGACAGTGGTATTGATATTACTGCCTATAAGGATGAACTGCCTCCCCGTATTCTTGTTCAGGTCAAGAGCCAAGACAGCGATATCAAGGAAACAACGATTCAATCCCTGAAAGGTGCTATGCGAGAGGGCGACTATGGCCTGTTCGTAACCCTGTCCAATTATACCAAAAACGCTCAGAAGTATTTAGAGAACACCCCCATCATTCGCGGAATTAATGGTACGGAACTTGTGGATCTGATTTTGAAATACTACGATCAGCTCAGTGAGAAATACCGGAAGATGATCCCGCTGAAGATGGTTTATATTCCCATTCCTGAGGAGAAGTAAGGAGGTAGATTATGGCAGATGTTGCTGCTTCTGTTCTTGCAAAACTGAAAAACAAGGCAAAGGCTACCGGTATCAGCTACCAGCAGTGTTTGCAGCTTTTCTTCCAGGAGGAGTTTCTGCGGAAGCTGGCAGTTTCCAGATATGCGGAAAACTTCGTGCTGAAGGGCGGCCTGTTCATTTATACCCTGACCAATTTTGAAAGCCGTGCAACGGTGGATGTGGACTTCCTGATGCGTGGACTGAATAATGACCTTGCCCGGATGGACGAGATCATAGCCGAGATTCTGGAGGTGGATACCGGCAATGACTTCGTAACCTTCAAAGCTACAAAATCGGAGCCCATTGCCATCCAGCGCAAGTACCACGGTGTCAGCACGCAGATCACCGGGTACATCAAGAATGTTCGTGTCCCTTTCAATGTGGATATCGGCGTGGGGGATGTGATCGTGCCCAACGCCCAGCGTCGGAATATCCAGACCCAGCTTGACGGATTCGAAAAGCCGGAGATTCTGACTTATTCGCTGGAAAGTACCATCGCGGAGAAGTTTGATGCCATATTGCAGCGTTTCGAACTGACGGGTCGGATGAAAGACTTTTATGATATTTACTATCTGTCCCGCACCTTCGATTTTGACGGACTGAAATTACAGACTGCCATCCAAGAAACGCTGCAAAACCGTGGAACCGCCTACGAAAAGGATAGCTTTGATCGCATCCTGGCTTTGGCAGATGACGAGGATATGCAAACCAAATGGAGGTACTTCCTGAAAACACTGGGAAATCCTGAGATCCTTTTTTCTGCCGTTATGGATGGTATTCAACTGTTTGTGCAGCCAGTGTGGGATTCGATCATTCAAGAAAAGGAATTATTGGGTCGCTGGGATGCACAAAAGCTGATATGGCTATAAAGCCAGCAAGAGAATAATAGAAAAGCGTGGTAAAAACATGGCAATAAAGAAGAATGAACTGTATAGTTCCCTTTGGGCAAGTTGCGATAAGTTAAGAGGAGGCATGGATGCCTCCCAGTATAAAGACTACATTCTGACCCTGCTGTTTGTGAAGTATGTTACGGACAAATTCAAGGGTGTAAAATATGCCGAAATTACGGTTCCCGAAGGCGGCAGCTTCGATGATCTTGTTGCCTTAAAGGGTGACAAAAACATCGGCGAAAAGATGGATAAGGTGATAGCCAAGCTTGCAGAAGCCGGTAACAACAATCTCCGTGGTGTTATTGACAATGCGCATTTTAATGATGAGGCCAAACTGGGCACTGGCAAGGAAATGGTGGATAAGCTCACAGGACTGATTGCTATTTTTCAGCGCCCGGAGTTTAACTTTGCAAACAACAAAGCTGGCGGTGATGATATTCTGGGCGATGCCTACGAGTATTTGATGCGTAATTTTGCCACCGAGAGTGGCAAGAGCAAGGGTCAGTTCTATACTCCTGCCGAGGTTTCCCGTATCTTGGCAAAGGTAATCGGCATCGATCAGATTGAAGAACGGGACGAGGACTATACCGTTTATGATCCTGCCTGCGGTTCTGGTGCACTGCTGATCCGCGCTGCCAATGAAGCGCCCTTTGAAATTGCGATCTACGGGCAGGAGAAAGAAGTTACCACCGCTGGCCTTGCCAAGATGAACCTGGTACTGCACAATAAGGCTACCGGTGAAATCAAGGCCGGCAATACATTCTCTTCACCTCAGTATTTTGAACCCGGTTCTGATAATGAAGTGCTGAAGCGCTTTGACTTCGCTGTTGCCAACCCGCCTTTTTCCCTTAAAAACTGGACTGATGGGCTGAAAGATTACGGAAGATTTGATGGCTATGGTGACCGGCCTCCCGAAAAGAATGGTGACTTTGCGTGGCTGCTGCACATACTGAAATCCCTGAAGTCCACGGGTAAGGCTGCTGTTGTCCTGCCCCATGGTGTTCTGTTCCGCGGTAATGCAGAGGCAACCATTCGCCAGTCCATTATTGATAAGGGTTATATCAAGGGCATTATCGGTCTGCCCGCCAACTTGTTCTATGGAACCGGAATCCCTGCCTGCATTCTTGTTCTGGACAAATCTGATGCTGACGAACGCAAGGGCATTTTTATGATCGATGCCAGCCATGATTTCGTGAAGGACGGCAGCAAAAACCGTCTGCGGGAGCGGGATATCTATAAGATTGTGACCACATTCAATCAGCAGATCGCCACAGATCCCAAGTATGCCCGTTTTGTTCCCAATGACGAGATCAAGATCAAGAACGAGTATAATTTGAACATTCCCCGGTATATAGACAGTTCCACCCCGGAAGATTTGCAGGATATTGAAGCCCATCTCCACGGAGGAATTCCTGCCGCAGATGTTGAATCTATGGGTAAGTATTGGGAGCTGTTCCCGAAGCTAAAGGAAAAGCTCTTTTCTGTTCTGCGGGAGGGATACTATCAACTCAATATCCCCAAGGATGATGTCCGCAATACCGTTTACAATGACGCAGAATTCTCTGCCTATGCTGACCGCATTGACGGTGCTTTTGATGCTTGGTGTACCCAGGTGGATCCTGGCCTGCGCAGTATTGACGAGAATGTGAATGTTAAGAAGTATATCGTGGAGCTGGCAGAGCTGCTGATTGCGGCGTTTGACGGACTGGAACTGGTGGATAAGTACGATGTGTATGAAGTCCTGCTGTCCTACTGGCAGGAAGTCATGGCAGACGATGTGTATCTGGTTTCTGTGGATGGCTATGCCGCTGCCAGAAAGACGGAAAACATCATGGGCGTCTACACCTCCGGCAAGAAGAAGGGACAGGAGCGTGTGATTGGTTGGGAAGGTGTTCTTCTGCCCAAGGCGCTGATTGAAAAGGTGTTCTTTGCCCCTGAGCGTAAGGCAATCGACGATGCCCAAGCTGTGGCGGAGGAAACCCAGAACCGCCTGGACGAACTGGTGGAAGAGCAGACCGGAGACGAGGGCTATCTGAAGGATCATCTGAACGATAAGGATAAGGTGGACGGCAAGTCTGTTGCCTCCCGTCTGAAGGATCTGAAAAAGAATGATCCCAATAGCGAGGAATACGCGATTCTGAAGCAGTACACCGACCTTTCGGATGCGGTTTCCAGGCAGAACAAGCTGGTGAAGGAACTGAATGCCCTACTGGAGGAAAAGGTGAAGGGGAAGTATGCCCTTTTGACGGACGAGGAAATACTGGAACTGTTGGTCAACCGGAAATGGTACTATTCCATCTTCGAGGGCATCAAGGTGCTGTATGTCACCGCATCCCATAACATGGCAAACCGGATCATCGAACTGGCAGAGCGGTACGAGTACGACCTGCCCTGGCTTGCCAAGGAAGCGGATGTTCTGGAGGCCAAAGTCAAGGCCCACCTGGAAAGGATGGGATTTGTATGGTAAAGCCGGGATATAAGCAGACAGAAGTTGGCGTGATTCCGGAGGATTGGGAAGATGAGAAACTCGGTGAACTTGCCAAGGTTTGCATGTGCAAACGAATCTTTGCTGATCAAACCGCAGAAACCGGCGAAATTCCCTTTTTTAAGATTGGAACATTTGGTAAAGAGGCGGATGCGTATATATCGCGGTCACTTTATGAGGACTTCAAGCATCGGTTTTCCTATCCACAAAAAGGTGATGTTCTGATTTCTGCTGCTGGAACTTTGGGGCGATCTGTTATATTCGATGGAAAGGACGCTTATTTTCAGGACTCTAATATTGTGTGGCTTGATGTCGACAAAGAAAAGTTGTCCAACGAGTACCTATATCACTACTACAAGGTAATTCAATGGGCATCTTCCGAGGGAAGCACGATTGCAAGATTGTATAATGGTATTATTTGCGATACTCACATTGCACTGCCAAAGGTTGATGAGCAGGAGCAAATTGCGGGGGTCCTTTCCGAGATAGACGAATTGATTTTCACACTCGAAAAACAGATTTCCAAGAAAAAAGCCATCAAACAGGGTGCAATGCAGGAACTGCTAACCGGCAAACGCCGCCTGCCGGGATTCTCTGGAGACTGGCAAACAATTTCTCTAAAAAAGGCACTATCTGTCGGTCACGGAATGTCACAACATGATGTAGAGTGTCCTACAGGCAGATATCCCATTTTGGCAACTGGTGGTGTTATTGGTCGGGCAAACCGATATTTATGGAATGCGCCAAGCGTATTGATTGGGCGCAAAGGAACTATCAGCAAGCCTCAGTATATGGATAAACCGTTTTGGTCTATTGACACCCTCTTTTACACCAAAATCAACGAGGGTTACTGCCCAAAGTTCCTGTATTATGTTTTTTGCCGAATAGACTGGCTGAGTTATAATGAGGCATCTGGTGTTCCAAGCTTAAGCGCTAAAACCATCGAGAGCATTGAAGTACAGGCTCCGGATTATCGGGAGCAATGCGCAATAGCGGGTATTCTTACTGATATAGATACAGAAATAGAAGCATTGGAGCGAAAATTGGGAAAATACCGTCAGGTCAAGCGGGGCATGATGCAGCAGCTCCTGACGGGCAAGATCAGACTTGCGTAAAGGAGTGAGAAGCATGAGTAAACCGTGCTGTCCCATTTGCGGAGTGGCCTATGAAGATTGTGAGAGGAATCAGCGACTTAAGAATAAAGAACCCTGTTCGGAAAAAATGTCCTCAGAGGAAGATTATATTGAGTACTATTGCGAGCACTTTGATTTTCGATTCCTTTTACACAAAGAAATCGTTGATATGTATGATGATCCAGAGCTTAGAGATCGGTTACTTAATCTGGTAACGGAGCATATGCTTCGCTCGAAGAATTGTACTATCAACGGAGGCAACCGCAGATGGCACTTCCTGTTCAGAGAGTTTGCACTAGGTGTTCCGAGTCCATATCCTGAGTATTTCAACCTTGCTAATCTCATTAACGCATATCCTAAAACCGTGATTGATGTAGCACATCGCACCTTAATGAGCTATGCGCAGAAGTATTCTCATTACGGAGACATAATAAGCCCCTCCTGGCGCGATAGAAGAATGTCCTTCGAACATGAAATAAACAACAATCATACATGTGGGGTAATGCCACTATTAGAAGATTTAGGTTATGTGAAAGATCCTGATGAAAACCAGTGTTACACAATCACAGCAGCGGGTTGGAAAAAAATCGATGAACTGCGGAAAGAGGAGCAGATTGTTCAGCAGGGATTCATTGCCATGTCTTTCCGGGATGAAACGAAGCCAATCCGAGAAGCCTTCCGCAAGGCAATGCTGGAATCCGGTTACTCTGTTGCAGTTATTGATGAAAAAGAGCACAATAATCAAATTGTACCGGAAATCTTCTTCGAGATTAAACGCAGCAAGTTCGTTGTTGTGGATGTGACTTATCCCAATTATGGTGCCTACTATGAAGCTGGTTATGCACAAGCCTTAGGAAAGCAGGTGATTATCTGCTGCCGGGAAGCCGAATTCCACGACAAATCCACCCGCCCCCATTTTGATATTTCACAGAAATCTATGGTGGTATGGAAGGATGATGCAGACCTTATTCAACGCCTTAAGCGCAGAATTGAGGCTACTGTCCGTTAGCAAATTCGTTGTTTTTGATGCGGTAGTTATATTTTGCTGCCATGAAGAAGGGGGAAAATAAATGGAAACATTAGAGTTAGACACTTCGTGGGTTAAGCCATTTATTCATGATCTATTTTCTAAAGATTCAAAAGACGCGGATGCAATCATGGCAGGTAAAATGGTACATATGAACAAGCCATTCTATAAGTACTGCTATGTATGTGAAGACTCAAAAAGAACAGCAGATACCATAGATTACAACATTCTCAACTTTGAAAATGATCAATTATTTTTCCAAGACCCTTCCCTTTTTAACGATCCGTTTGATTGTTATTTAGGGCAACACCGCATAAATGCCAAAATCCGCATTATACAGCGGGTGCCAAA
>JBJDYP010000097.1:0-74709 GCA_051867435.1 Faecousia sp. | reverse complement strand
ATTATATCACACTCGGCGGTATTTGGCACTTTTTTCTGTGCGGTATTGCCTTAGAAGAAATTCCGTACGGTATGTTTTTGATGAGTGGCATTGAGGATGTGAAGATTCCAGCCCGATTAAAGGTTATTGGTAGCTCCGCATTTCGTTATAGTAAGCTCAAAAGTTTCGATGTTCCAACTGAACTGCAGGAAATTGGCAGCCATGCTTTTATGCCGTGTAATTTGAAAGAGCTGTTAATTCCTTCGTCAATAACATCGTATGTGCCGGAAAATGCTTTTAATGAATGCAAATTAAAATTAGCAGTTGCTTTTCCTGAAAATTCATATATTGACTTCGAAAACGACTACCAATATGTGGAGGCATTTACTCGCTTATATGTTAAAGAATCACACATAAGCGATGTGACTTATATAAATGCAATTCAAGAGAAAGTCCTATTGAAAAGACATTTGCTTCACGTAGCGGCTACAAGACTATTTTTAAATAATACTAACCTTGATGAAACAGCCAAGCTTTTCTATGAAGGAATTTTGAAGAGTAATCGAAAAAAATCGATTCTTTCTTTTGCAAAGGACGGTAATATTGCGTACATCTTTGCGATGCTTGAAAATAAGTATGCGACAAAAAAAGATGTCAGGATTATAGTCGAAAGTTGTGAAGAAGAAAGTGTTGTGAACACTTTGAAAGGCGTGCTAACTGATAATTGAACGAGATACTCGGCTATGGCGTTCCGCAATATTAAAAAAGATGCCACCCTTCGTGGGTGGCATCTTCGATACATATTTAACATCTTCGATACATATTTAACGGGGCAGATACATATTTAACGGGGTTGTCTTTCCGCGCATTCGCGGTTCCTTCTTGCATATTCGGCAATTGCCCGGTATAATATTAGGAGATCATGTAGTAGGGCGGTGAAACCATGGCATACAGAATCGCAATCTGCGACGACGCGGCAGAGGATCGGGAATATGTTTCCGGCCTGGTAGACCGCTGGGCAGCCAGGCGCGGTGTGGTTGTAAGACGGTCCGCGTTTCCCAGCGCGGAAAACTTTCTGTTCCGCGCCGAGGACGAGGGCAGCTTTGACATTCTGCTGCTGGACATTGAAATGGGTGCCATGGACGGCGTGACCCTGGCAAAGAAACTGCGCGGCGGCAACGAGACTTTGCAGATCGTATTCATCACCGGGTACTCCGATTACATCGCCGAGGGCTATGAGGTTGCGGCGCTCCACTATCTGATGAAGCCCGTGAAGGAAGAAAAGCTGTTTTCCGTGCTGGACCGGGCGGTGGACAAGCTGCGCAGGGACGAAAAAAACCTGAATCTGGAAGCGGCGGGTCAAATGGTGCGTGTGCCCATCTATTCCATCCGCTATGCCGATGTCCAGGGCAACTATGTGACCGTCCACGCTGCCGACGATTACACCGCCAAAATGACCCTCAGCGAGCTGGGAAAGGCATTGGACGACCGTTTTTACCGGGTGGGCCGCTCTGCCATTGTCAATCTGACGAGAATCAGCCGGGTCACGAAAACGGATATCTATTTGAATGACGGTTCCGTGATTCCCCTGCCCCGGGGGGCTTACGAGGGTGTGAACCGGGCGATTATTGCGCATACATAGCAATCGCTTTTTATGGGGAATACATTTTTCGGGGCGTATGATATACTGACACTATCAAATTGAGAGGAGATATCAGTATGGATGTGCAGAAAATAGGTGTATTCCTTGCTGAGTTGAGAAAAGAAAAGGAATGGACCCAAGAACAGTTAGGGCAACAGATAGGCGTAACGAATAAGACTGTGTCCCGATGGGAGAACGGTAACTATATGCCGCCTGTCGAGATGCTTTTGGAATTATCAAGGCTGTATAATGTCAGCATCAACGAGATTCTTAGCGGTCAACGACTTACGGAAGCTGAATATCACGAAAAGGCAGAAGAAAATATTAAAGCTGCCTTAGAAAGTTCGTTTTCTTTGCAAGAGAAGATTGATTATTTTAAACGAAAGTGGCGCAAGGAACACCGATTTGATGATATCGTGGCAATACTTGCGATCTTAGGCGTGTACTGGGCAGGATATCACTTTGATAATGGGCTGCAGTTTGTCGCACTTCTGCTCCCTGCTATTTATCATGGGGTACGCAATAACCGCATGATGACATATGTGGAGTCACACGCATTTGACGGAACAGGTAGACAATAGAAAGTAGGAATTTTATATGTCCCTCTTTTCAAAACAGATAGACAAGCGGATCGCTGCCTACCAGCGGGAGCTGATTGAGACCCACTACCGGGAAGTGGAGAATATGTACCGGCAGATTCGTGGCTGGCGGCATGACTACCGCAACCATATTCAGACCATGAAGGTGCTGGCTGCCAATGGTGATATGGATGCGATCAAGGCATACCTGGACGAGCTGGACACGGACCTCTCCACCGTGGATACCGTAGTCAAAACTGGCAATGCCATGGCAGATGCCATCCTGAACAGTAAGATATCCCTGGCACAGTCCAAGTTTATCACCGTCCATTGTGATGCCCATATCCCGGTGAAACTAAAAATGTCCGAGCTGGATCTGTGCTGCATTATTGGCAACCTGTTTGACAATGCCATCGAAGCCAGCTTGTCCCTGCCGGAAGACCAGCGGCAAATTCGCGTGTATATGGATATGAAGGGTACCCAGCTCTACATCTCTTTCACCAACTTCACTTCCGCAAAGAAGATGGCGAAGGTGGGCAAGTTGTTCCAGACTACCAAGGGTGACGGTCATGGCTTCGGCCTTGTGCGCATTGATAACATCATCGAGCGGCTGGATGGCTACTTGAGCCGCAACTCCGAGGACGGCGCATTCACTACGGAAATCCTCATTCCGCAGGTGTAAATTTGCAATTCATCACCCAGATTTGACGATTCGTCCCCAGAATAATCCGGGGACGAATTTTTATGATAGAGTACACTCACGAGGTGAGGCAAATATGAAAGTCAAAGAAAAACCGAAATACAGCATCTGGCAGAATGTCTGCTTTATGGTGCGTACCGCCTGGAAAACCCATAAGCGGGTGCTGCTCATGTGCCTGGCGATTGCCGCCACCCAAGTGGCGCTGAATCTGGCACAGCTCTATGTGACACCGGAAATTTTGGCGAAAGTTGAACAAGGGGCATCCGTCAAGGATTTGCTGGTGACCATCGGTATGTTTTCGGCGGCACTGTTTCTCCTGATGGGAACGAAAACCTACTTGACCGAAAACCGTTTGCCCGCGGAGGTGGATGTGCGCACCGCGGTGATTCGAATGATCACCCGAAAGACCTGCGAAACCTCTTATCCCAATACAAGAGACCCGAAAATTCTGAAAATCCAGAAGCAGGCGGACGCGGCAACCAGCAGCAACCGGGATGCGGCGGAGCATATATGGACAACGCTGACCCAGATCCTGACGAATGTTGCCGGATTCGCGGTATATCTGCTTCTGCTGTCCGACATGAACGCGTTTCTGATATTGGTAGTGATCGCAACATCCGCAATCGGTTTTTTCGTATCCCGGTACATCAATGAGTGGGAATACCGCCACCGGGAAGAGAAGGAAATTTGCGACAAGGAGCTGAATTACTTCCTCTGGAAGCCCCGGCATTTGGAATTTGCAAAAGATGTTCGTATCTTCGGTCTGGCTCCCTGGCTCCGGGAGCTGCAAAACAAATCCATGAAAATGCTGACTGCCTTCATTGTCCGCAGGGAAAAAGCCTATATCTGGGCAAATGTGGTGGATGTGGTCATGACGCTGCTGCGTAATGGCATTGCCTATGCATATTTGATCTGGCAAACGCTGGAACAGGGGCTGCCTGCATCGGAATTCCTGCTGTATTTTACAGCGGTCAGCGGCTTTTCCGCCTGGGTTACCGGAATCCTTTCGGATTTCACCCAGCTTCACAAGGAAAGCATTGCGCTGTCACGAATTCAGGAGTACCTGAATATCCCGGAACCCTTCCGATTTGAGGATGGTATCCAGCCGCCGATCAGCGATGGATACGAGCTGAAGCTGGAGAATGTGAGCTTCCGCTATCCCGGAACCCAGAAGAATATCTTTGAGAATATCAACCTGACCATTCATCCCGGCGAAAAGCTGGCAATCGTTGGTCTGAACGGTGCCGGTAAGACAACGCTTGTAAAGCTCCTTTGCGGCTTTTATGACCCCACCGAGGGCCGTGTCCTTTTGAACGGGCAGGATATACGGAATTTTAATCGAAAGCAGTATTACGCGCTGTTTTCAGCGGTGTTCCAGGAATTCTCGATTCTGGATACCACCATCGCCCAGTGCGTTGCCCAGTCTGTTTCTGATATTGACATGGCAAAAGTCAACGAGTGCCTGGAAAAGGCCGGCTTGACAGATGCGGTTGCCAAGTTCCCGAATGGTGTCCAGACACATATTGGCCGTGAAGTCTATCTGGACGGTGTGATGCTTTCCGGCGGACAGACCCAGCGGCTGATGCTAGCTCGGGCGCTGTACAAGGATGGCCCGATTCTGGTGCTGGATGAGCCTACTGCCGCATTGGACCCCATTGCGGAAAACGATATTTATATGAAGTACAGCGAAATGACCGCAGGGAAAACCTCTGTGTTTATTTCCCACCGGCTGGCTTCCACCCGGTTCTGCGACCGCATTATCTTCATTGCGGACGGCTGCATTGCCGAGGAAGGAACCCACGAAGAACTGCTGGTGGCGGGTGGCGCGTACGCAAATCTTTTCGAGGTACAAAGCCGCTACTACCGGGAAGGAGGGGAAGAACATGAAGAAGACTGATCGGGTCAGCCTCCGGGATACCATCGCCATTCACATGAGAGCGGCAAAGGATGTGAATCGGGTCGCGCCGGGATTCTTGTTTGCAGCGATCCTCTATTCTGCTGTCAAAGCGATTTCCCCCTATGCTGTCGTTTGGCTCTCTGCCCGGCTCATCAACGAGCTGGCCTCTGCCCGACGCCCGGATGTTTTGGGGAAGTGGGTGATTCTGATTGTTGCCGTTACCGCTGCCGTGGGATTGATGAACGCGGTACTGGAGCGGTGGAAGAATGTAAAGGACGATCTGTTTCACAAGCAATATCATATTTTGTATGCGGAAAAATTCCTGAGCATGGATTTTGCGGATTCCGACAAGCAGGAAACACGGGATCTGTTTACCCAGATCAAGCAGAGCGCAAACTGGGCCGGCTGGGGATTCGGCTACATCAATATGTATGTGTGCAGTATCGTAGAGTCCGTTTTCGGTATTTTGGGAGCCGCAGCATTGACGGTCAGCCTGTTCACCCAGAAAGTGCCGGAAACCGCCGGTGCGTTGACGGTTCTGAATCATCCTCTGTTTCTTGTCGGGATTCTCGCGGTGCTTCTTGCTGTTACATGGATCGGCCCTGTATTCAGCAGCAAAGCAAATTCTCTCTGGGGAGATTTGGCAGAGGAATCCAGATTTGGCAACCGCCTGTTTTCGTACTTCGGTTTTTCCCTGACGGAAAAAAATGAAAAAGCCATGGATCTGCGGATGTACCGGCAGATCGATATTGCGGAGCATTACACTTCGGTGAATATGTTTGGTGTTGGTTCCCATTTCGCCAGACTGAGCGCAACCACCATCGGTCTTTGCGAGAGCCTGTATTCCGCCGTATCTGCCGTTTTGTCCGGTGTCGTGTATGTGTTTGTGTGCCTGAAGGCATTAGGCGGTGCCTTTGGAATTGGCAGCGTGACGCAGTATGTCAGCGCGGTCACCACACTGGCTGGGAACGCGTCCAAATTGCTTGGGGTTCTCGGCCATATGCGGACGAACGCGGGCTTCCTCAAAACCACTTACGAATTTCTGGATATCCCCAACTCCATGTACCAGGGCAGCCTGACCACCGAGAAGCGGTCTGACCGGCAGTATGAGGTGGAGTTCAGGGATGTGTCTTTCAAGTATCCCGGCTCCGACATTTGGGCCCTGCGCCATGTGAACATGAAGTTCCAGGTGGGCAAGCGGCTGGCAATCGTCGGGGAAAACGGCAGCGGCAAGACCACCTTTATAAAGCTTTTGTGCCGCTTGTACGATCCCCAGGAGGGTCAGATCCTCTTAAACGGCATCGACATCCGCAAGTACCGCTACGACGATTACATGAATATCTTCTCCGTGGTGTTCCAGGACTTCCAGCTCATTTGCCAGCCCCTGGGCAACAATGTGGCGGGCAGCATGGAATATGACCGTGACCGGGCGCGCAAAGCCTTGATGGACGCAGGATTCGGTGAGCGGCTGGCAACCATGGAAAAGGGGTTGGACACCATGCTCTACAAGGATCTTTCAGAGGACGGCGTGGATATATCCGGCGGCGAAGCCCAGAAGATCGCCATTGCCCGGGCGCTCTATAAGGATGCTCCTTTCATCATCCTGGACGAACCCACCGCCGCGCTGGATCCCATTGCGGAAGCGGAGATCTACAGTAAGTTCGACGAGATTGCAGGTGACAAGACCGCCATCTATATCAGCCACCGCCTGTCCTCCTGCAAGTTCTGCGACGAAATTGCCGTGTTCCACGAGGGTTCCGTCATTCAGAAGGGCACCCACGCCGAGCTGGCAGCCGATGAAAACGGCAAATACTACGAGCTCTGGCACGCCCAGGCGCAATACTATACCGAGAAAACGGCATAACGCGGAATCCCTGCTGTTCGCTGGAACAGCAGGGATTTTTGCATCTTTCTTCCAGAAAATTTCCTGGGACTGCGGCAAACTTGCCGTTGGATTATCCGTTTTCCTTCAGCCACGCCACAGCGCCTTCAACAAACGCCTCCACAGCCGGGGAAGCGGTGCCCTGGGGCAGCGCCAAAGCAATGGTACGGGTAGCCCTCGGCTCCAGCGGGCGAAGCTCCACATTCTGCCCCCGTCCCCGGACCAGCAGCTCCGGAACAATGGACACCCCCAGCCCCCGCTCCACCATGGCAATCACGGCATAATCGTCCTTGGTGGTGTAGCGGATGCTTGGCGTGATCCCCGCCTTGTCCAGCGCCCGGTGAATGTCATGGTCAGAGCTTTTGGGCAGGCTGATAAAGGGTTCCCCACCCAGCCTGGACGCGTCAATCCGAGGCTCGGAAGCCAGGGGATGCCCTTTGGGAAGAATCGCCAGCAGCTCGTCCTCCACCAGCGGAATTGCCCTGGTGTTATCCGGCGCGGGAAGGGTCACAAAGGCCAAATCGACCGTCCCGTCCCGCAGCCACTGCTCCACATCGGAGTAGTCGCCGTTGAACATTTCCAGATTCACCTGGGGATGGGCGGACTGAAATGCCTGGATCATCCCCGGCAGCCAGTGAACCGCCACGCTTGTAAAGGCCCCCAGCCGCACCGTGCCCGCGTTGGCGTTCCGAATGTCGCTGATCAGATCCTCCAGCTCCCGGTATTGCCGCAGGATGGTTTCCATCCTTGGCAGAAGCATCGCGCCTGCTTCCGTCAGCGAAACTCCGCTTCGGTTCCGCCGCATCAGGGAAAACCCGTATTCCTCCTCCATGGCGCTGAGCACATGGCTGATTCTGGACTGGGTAGAGTCCAATGCCTCTGCCGCTCTGGTCAGGCTGCCCAGCTCCGCCGTCTTGGCAAAGACCTCGTATTGCTTGATACTCATGAGAACCGCTCCGTTTCATGCGAAAAATTCATGTTTGTTTGCCATTTTTGTATATAATACCATATTTGTGTTCTGCTGGCAACCGTTTTTTCTATCTTCCCTCCCCGAATTCCAGGTTGCAAATACGGGAGAAACCTGATATTATTTTATTGTACTAATTTAGCATGAATTCATGAATATTTTTCATGCAAAAGGAGCGGGACATATGGTTTATACGGAATTGATCGTTTTTATCGCCTATTTTCTGTTCATGCTGGGAATCGGGCTGGTCTTCTTTTTCAAGTCAAAGGGCGGCGGAGAAAAAGACTACTTCCTGGGCGGCCGTCAAATGGGTGCCTGGGTGTCCGCCTTGTCCGCGGGCGCGTCGGATATGAGCGCCTGGGTGCTCATGGGACTGCCCGCTTCCGTTTACGCTGCGGGTATGGGGCAAACCTGGATTGCCATCGGCCTGGCCATCGGTTACGCCCTTAGCTGGATTTTTGAAGCGCCCCGGCTGCGCCGGTTTTCCATTGCGGCCAAGGATTCCATTACCATCCCCCAGTACCTTACCAACCGATTTCTCTCGGGAAGCAAGCTCCTTCAGTTGCTGTGTGCGCTGATTTTTCTGATCGCCTACACCATCTATGCCGCATCCAGCATCAAAGCCTGCGGCACACTGTTCCATACCGTCATGAACATTGACGCCAACGCTGCAATGTACATTGCCGCTTTCATCATTGTGGCCTACACATTCCTGGGCGGATTTTCCGCCGTCTGCTGGACCGACTTCTTCCAGGGATTGCTGATGCTGGCGGCTTTGCTGATCGCACCCATTTTCGCCCTGGCCTTGGTTCGTTCCGGGGCCATGGCGCAGGCAGCGGCGCTCCCCGACGGGTATTTCCGCTTCACAACCTCCTGGCAGGATATTGTTTCCGGCCTTGGGTGGGGTCTTGGCTACTTTGGGATGCCCCATATTCTCATCCGCTTTATGTCCATCAAGTCCGAAAAGGAGCTGCG
This sequence comes from Faecousia sp., assembly GCA_051867435.1. Taxonomy (GTDB): domain Bacteria; phylum Bacillota; class Clostridia; order Oscillospirales; family Oscillospiraceae; genus Faecousia. The sequence goes on along the minus strand of JBJDYP010000097.1, from coordinate 66,089 downwards.
CAAATCCAGCGTCATCGGCATCTCCTGGACACTGGTCATTCTGACCATGTCCGTGGCCGCCGGTGTGGTCGGCAGGATCTTCCTGGGGGAGATCCAGGACTCCTCCACCGTGTTTATCACCATGGTGCGGAAGATCTTCCCTGCCCTTGTGTCCGGGTTGCTCCTTTCCGCCATTCTGTCCGCGGCCATGTCCACCGCCGACAGCCAGCTTTTGACTTCCGCCTCGGCCTTTTCCAGCGATGTCTATAAGCCCATGTTCCGCAAAACCGCCTCCAACCGGGAAATGCTTTGGGTAAGCCGCGTTGTCGTGCTGGTCATTGCCCTGGTGGCGCTGCTCATCGCTTCCGATCCCAACTCCGGCACCATCATGGGGCTGGTGGAAAACGCATGGGGTGTGTTCGGCGCGGCATTCGGCCCGGCGATCCTGCTGAGCCTGTTCTGGAAGCGGCTGACCTTTGCCGGCACTGCCGCCGGGATCATTGCCGGCGCCGCAGTGGATATTCTGTGGCTGGTCTGCCTGTCCTCCACCGGCATCTATGAAATCGTCCCCGGCTTTGCCACGGGTCTCCTGGCCGCTGTGGTGGTTTCCCTCTGCGGAAAGAAGCCCGGCAGGGATGTAGCTGCCCTGTTTGACCGTGCCGCCCATTCGGAACTGTAAATCCTTCCCCAATACAGCCCTTACAACAACAGATACCGCAACCGACGAAAATGTGTCAGTTGCGGTATCTGTTTTCTTATACTCATTCTTAATAAAAGAATTCAATTAGCAGCATAGGGATATTGGGGCAAGACAAGGCAGAGGAGCGCCGCCATACTGTATGTATGGCAAGTGACGATAACGCAGTATTGCACCAATAGACCAAGCTGATATTGAAGAACTTTATTAAGAATGAGTATTATCCGTTACAGCGCCCTGAAATAGGGGACGGAGGAACGCAGGTCGGCGGACTGCTTCACTTCCAGGTTCACCCAGGCATCGGAGGAAGCAGCCAGCGCTTTGAACTTTTTCAGGTCAATCTCCCCTTCTCCCAGGGCAAGGTGGCACTTTTTCCCATCTTTCCCGTCGTGGAAATGAAATTCCCGGAACTGCAGCGGTACTTCCCTGCGGATCTCATCCAGCACATCCCCGCCGGTGTGGTCGTGACCGATATCGTAGCAAAACCGGAACCCCTCCGCGCACATGGCCCTGTAGGCGCCTCTCGTAAAGGGCGGCAGGTAATCCGTGTTCTCCACCACCATATCCATGCCGTTGTCCCGGCAGATTCGTTCCGCGCGGTGCAGATTTTCCAGCAGCCGGACAATGTAGTCGTCGTATTCCTTGTCGTAGATGTAATGCTTCTCGCCGGCAATGGTCACCACCGGCCCGGGACACAGGTGGAGATTCACGGATTCCACATACCCCCTGCCCGCGCGGCAGTAGCGTTCCAGCAGCGTCATGTAGGCATCCACCACCTCGGGATAGGAGCCCAGGTCTGCCTCGTCATAAAAATGCAGGGTCGCGCGGATTCCGTAACGCTCCAGCAGCGGCTGAACGGTGCCAGCCTCCATTTCCCTGCGGCAGTAGCCGAAATTCAGATTCAGCTCCACGAAATCCAGGGCAAGCTCCCGCGCCAGGCGCAGATTTTCCGCAATGCTGCCATATTCATACAGCAGCGGCATACCCAGCTTCATCAGATCACCCTTACTTTCAGCACACCGTCCACCGACGCAATGGCAGCGGCATCTACGGCGTGGTCAACATCGATCACGGTATAGGCATAGTCCCCCTTGGACTTGTTGGTGATTTCCCGGATGTTGGCATTCACGCTGGCAATGGCAGTGGTAAAGGTCGCCAGCATACCGGGCACATTCTTATGAGCCACGCAGATGCGGGTGCCGTCCCGCTTGGCTCTGCCCGCGTCCAATGCGGGATAGTTGACGGAATTTTTGATGTTGCCGTTTTCCAGATAGTCCTTCAACTGGGCAATTGCCATCACGGCACAGTTATCCTCGGCCTCCTCGGTGGAAGCGCCCAGATGGGGCATCACGATGGTGTTTTTCATGGCAACCGTGGTGGGTGTGGCGAAATCCGTCACATATTTGCGGATGGTTCCCGCTTCCAGCGCGGCAGCCAGCGCGTCCTCCCTGACCAGAGAATCTCTGGAAAAGTTCAGGATCACCGCGCTGCTTTTCATTTTTGCCAGGATTTCACCGCTGATCATGCCCTTGGTCGCCTCCATGGCGGGCACATGGATGGTGACGAAGTCCGCATCGGCAACCGCCTCCTCAAGGCTTGTCACATAGCCCACCTTGGAATCCAGCTTCAGCGCGTTGAAAGTGGACAGGAAGGGGTCGAAGCCCATGACCTGCATACCCAGGGCGATGCAGGCATTGGCAACCAGAATGCCGATGGCACCCAGACCGACCACAGCGATTTTCTTGCCGTAGATTTCCGTGCCGGCGAAGGCCTTCTTTGCCTTCTCCGCCGCGGACGCGATATTTTCATCCGCCGCGTTTTCGCTGACCCACCGGCAGCCGCCCAGGATATCCCGGGAAGACAGCAGCAGACCTGCCAGCACCAGCTCCTTGACGGCGTTGGCATTGGCGCCGGGGGTATTGAACACCACGACGCCCTGGGCAGCATAATTTTCAACGGGAATGTTGTTCACGCCCGCGCCGGCTCTTGCCACTGCCAAAATGTGCGCCGGCAGCGCGGTTTCCCGCATATTGGCGGAGCGGACAAGGATGCAGTCCGCGTGATCCATGGAGGTGACGGTGGTGTCCGGCGCGTTCAGCGTCTCCAGCGCCACCCGGGAGATATTGTTTAAGCAGTAAGCCTTCATTCTATGGGATTCTCCTTCTCAAACCGTTTCATAAACGCCACCAGCGCCTCAACGCCCGCTTTGGGCATGGCGTTATAAATGGAGGCACGCATACCGCCCACCGTCCTGTGTCCCTTCAGGTTCTCCAGACCCGCCTGCTTCGCCTGCGCCACAAAGGACGCTTCCAGCGCTTTCCTCTTTTCCGGGTCTGGGACTGCCTCGGGATCCACGACAAAGGGAACATTCATCAAAGACCGGGAGCCGGGCTCCACGGTGCCCTTGAAAAGTCTGGAGCCGTCCAGATAATCATACAGGATGGCAGCCTTTTCTTCATTTCTGACCTTCATGGCCTCCAGACCGCCGCAGCGCAACAAATGCTTGAACACCAAACCGCAGATGTAAATGCACCAGCAGTTGGGGGTATTGTACAGGGAATCATTGTCCGCCTGGGTCTTGTACTTCAGCATGGTGGGTGTGCCGGGCAGCACCTCGTCCCGGATCAGATCCTCCCGGATGATGGCAATGACCATACCCGCCGGGCCCACATTTTTTTGCACACCGGCAAAAATCAGACCGTACTTCGTCACATCCACCGGCTCCGACAGGAAGCAGGAGGACTGGTCGGACACCAGGAGCTTGCCCTTGGTGTTGGGCAGGGCGGCAAAATGGGTGCCGTAGATGGTGTTGTTTTCGCAGATATACACATAGTCCGCGTTTTCCGGGATGTCCAGGTCGCTGCAGTCCGGGATATAGGAGAAGGTCTTATCCGCGGAAGAAGCCACGGCAACCGCGTCACCGAACAGCTTTGCCTCCTCCCAGGCTTTTTTTGCCCACTGTCCGGTGATGATGTAGGCGGCGCTGCGGTTTTTCATCAGATTCATGGGCACCGCCGCAAACTGCTGGCTGGCACCGCCCTGGAGAAACAGCACCTTATAGTGATCCGGAATGTTCATCAGCCTGCGCAGATCCGCTTCCGTTTCCTGAATGATGTCGGCAAACATTTTAGACCGGTGGCTCATCTCCATGACGGACATTCCACAGCCCTTATAGTCAAGCATATCGGCAGCGGCTTCCCGCAAAACTTCTTCAGGCAGCACCGCCGGACCAGCGGAAAAATTATAGACTCGGCTCATTGTTGATCCTTCCTTTCCCTTTTTTGGAATGAATTACTCTATTATACTGCCAGAAGACAGAAAATGCAACTATTTCCGTACGGAAATGACCGCCTTCTGAAATCAATTAAAGCTGCAGCCAGTGCCCAAGGGCACTGGCTGTACTTTTTCATTACGCCTGCTCAATGGCTGCCTGAACCGCTTCGCGGATGCCGCTGTTCAGCCCGTGGAACATATGGCTGTAGTATTCACAGAGCCAGATGCCGGGATAATTCGCCTGTTTCAGGATGGCAAAGGCATCCCGCAGCGGCGCGGTGCCCCACAGCGGCGGAATGTGGATATCTCCCCGCCCGAAGGCGAAGCGGTATCCCCGGTCCAGGGTGTTATACACATGGTAGTCGGTCAGCCGCATGGGCTCAAATTCCCCGGTGTTGTCATTCACATGGACGTGGCGCACATAAGGCGCGCATTCCCGGACCGCGTCCAGGTAGTCGTAGCCGAAGTAGTTGGCGGAAAGCCACAGATGTCCCAGATCCAGAGTCATGCCCAGGTTGGGATGGTGGATCCGCTTCACCGCCTGTAGGGCGTGGCAATAGTCCTCCACCTCGATATTCTCCACATTGATGGCAACCCCCCGCGCGGCGCCCCGTTCCGCGGCTTCTGCCGCGAAATCCAGGAACTGCTGCCGCAGGGGACGCTTGGGACTGTGCTGCTCATAGTGAATGTTCAGCCGGTCAATTCCCAGCTCCGCGCAGGCATCCACCGAGGACAGCAGCACATCCAGATGCCGCCGGGGGGCTTCTTCATTGCACAGATCCAAACCGTAGCCCGCATGGGCGGTATAGTGCAGCGGATGATCCGCCAGGATCTTCTTCACACTTGCCGTCACCTGGGGCTGCAGCTTTCCGCCGATGATCAGCGGGCAGGAGGAGAGATTCAGCTCCGCAGCCTGCCAGCCGTCGCGTTCTATGGTTTGGAGCGCGCCCGGAAGCGCGGACAGCCCGGTTCCGCCGGGGATATTCACACCCATCATCATTTGTAAAACTCCTCAATGTAGTCCAGCACGTCCTGCCTGGTGCCGGTGAACGCCCCCGGGGTCTCCATCTTCAGAGACACGCAGGCGGTGGCGTACAGCAGCGCCTCTTCCATGCTTGCGCCCAGCGTCCGCATGGCGATGTAGGAGCCGAAGGTGGTGTCGCCCCGTCCGGTTCTGCCGGTCAGATTTCTGGCCTTCACCGGGCAGGTATACAGGTGCTCGCCGTCATAGGCCAGCATTTCGCTGTTGTGGGAGATCAGGATCTCCTTGGCGCCCCAGGCATGGAGCTGCCTGGCGGCAGCCACACGGTCGGTGGTGCCGGTGAGGATCTCCGCCTCGGCTGCGTCGGTCTTCAGAATGTCGATGTAGGGCAGATACTTTTTCTTGTCTGCCCAATCATGGAAGCACATACCGCCGTTTTCGTTGTGCCGCAGAAAGCCCTGGGCGTCCGCGGTCAGCTTGCCCTTCCGGTGCAGGAACTCCAGCAGCTCATTGGGGAAATCGCCGTACAGCAGTCCTGCCAGATGGTACAGCTTGCATGGAACATCCGGGATCTCCTGGGGGGTAATGGGGTCAGACTGTGCCGGGCAGGAAGAATTCCGGCGCTCACGGTCAGCGGTGAAGTACTCGTTGCGCATGAGGGTGGTCTTTTCCGAGGGCAGCAGCGCCTTGTCCTCCCGGGGCATATGGAACTCGTCCATAATGTCCGCATCCTCTTTGGCAATCTTTACAGCCGCAAACACCTTTGCGCCGGTAGCCACAGCCGCCGGGGTGCAGAAGGTCACGGCACCGCCCACACGGCGGTCTTCCTTGCCGGTATAGTCAATATTCTGGTCCCGGGTGGCGGGGCCAATGATCATCACATCATACTGTTTCATCGGTTTTCTCCTTTTTCAGACATACCGACCGGGCCTTTCCGAAAAAAGGCCCGGTTTTTTGTTTTATACGCGGCTGCGGTCGCAGGACGTGCTGTCCGTCAGCTCACTGCTGCTCAAATCCGCCATAAACTGGGTCATGCGGTCATTGCTGTGGCGGCCGGTGAAGTTCGCGGCGAACGCAATGGAAAAGGATCCATCCTTCACATCCTCCACCTCAATGCTGGTCACTTTTGCATCCGCAATGACTGCCAGCTCATTGATCAGGTGCATCAGACCTGCCACATCCTTACCCACGGCCTTGATAAAATACCGGTCGTTGCGTCCGCGCATCAGCTTATTCTGCACGAATTCAAACACCACCAGGGTGATCATCATGCAGATCATACCGAAAATGCCCACCATGTAATAGCCGCCGCCTACCGCCACACCCAGGCAGGCCACCGCCCACACGGAAGCGGCAGTGGTCAGACCCTTGATGGAATTGCCTTCCCGCAGGATGGTGCCTGCGCCCAGAAAGCCGACGCCGGTGATGACCTGGGCGCTCAAACGGGCAGGATCAGGGGTCGCGCCGAATTCCCGGTACTGGGCAAAGATCATCTGGCTGGTGACCATCACGGCGCAGGCACCCAGGGACACCAGCATATGGGTACGCATACCGGCGGGACGATGGGTCATCTCACGCTCCCCGCCGACCACCGCTCCAATCAGCATCGCAAGAAGCATCCGCAGCGCAATGTCCCAGGGGGACAGCGCCAGCACGGATACATCCACAGTCGCACTTGTCAGCATCATAGTTCAAACGCTCCTTTTGGGAAAGGATCAGCGGTACTGGGTGCCGCTGCCCTTCACCAGCATATCATAGGATTTCTGGATCTTGCCCCAGTTGTTGTCACGGTCCAGGATAATGCCCCGGCCAACACCGTCCACGATCTCGCCGCGTCCGATCTCCGTGAGCTTTTCTTCCAGCTCCATCAGCAGCGCGGGCGCGCTGCCCGGCTCGGTGCTGCGTCCGTCAAAGATGATATGGACAAACACATTCTCCAGACCTTCCGCCATCTCCGCCAGCATGGTGGCATAGTCGATGCAGCCGTGGCTGGACTTCTTGGTCAGGTAGGCCAGCAGATGGAGGGCAGTGCCCTTTTTCTTTGCACGATCAATGGCTTCCAGGAACACGGGGTTCCTGCGGAAGTCACCGGACTGGATGGCCGCGTCCATACGAACGTCGTCCTGCGCCACTACACGGCCGGCACCCAGATTGGAGTGACCTGCCTCGGAGTTGCCGGGCTTGCCGGCCTGCAGACCCACATCCTCCGCGGAAGCCCGGAGCTTGCAGTTGGGGTACTTTTCCAGCAGACCGTCCCAGGCGGGAGTATTTGCCAGGAACAGCGCGTCGTTGTCATCGTGGGAGCCAAAGCCCCAGCCGTCCAGGATGATCAGCATCATCTTTCTGCTGCTCAGATCGTTCTCGATCAGAGGCTCGCCGGTCATTTCCACAGGCTTCTCCAGCCCCAGAACCTTCAGAATGGTGGGCGCCACATCGCCCAGGCGGCCGTTGTGCAGCTTCACTTCACGCTGTTTGGGATCCAGAACCACGAAAGGCACCAGGTTGGTGGTATGTGCCACATGGGGCTTGCCCTTGCCGTCCCGCAGGGTCTCAATGTTGCCGTGATCCGCGGTGACCGCCACCAGGTAATCATGCTCCTTGGCGTACTCCGCGACCTCTGCCACATATTTGCTGACGGTCTCGGCGGCCTTCAGCTTTGCCTCGGAATTGGCGGTGTGACCGATCACGTCGCCGTTGGCGAAGTTGGTGACGATGAAATCGTACCCTTCGGTCACGGCAGCCTTGACCTTTTCCGCGACCTCAGGCAGGCTCAGCTCCGGCTTCTGGTCGAAGGGAATGCCCTTGGGAGAGGGAATGCACAGGTCGGTCTCGCCGGGGAAGGGCTGGTTGTAGCCGCCGTTGAAGAAGAAGGTCACATGGGCGTATTTCTCGGACTCGGCGCAATGGAACTGCCGCAGACCGGCATCGGAAAGCACCTGCGCCAGAGGCTTCCGCACCCGCTCAGGGGCAAAGGCGATGGGCAGATTCTTGAATTTCTCGTGGTACATGGTCATGATCACGAATTCCAGATCGCCCATGTAGGGACGGTCAAAATGCTTGAATTCGGGATCGGTAAAGGCTTCGGTCAGCTCGATCTCACGCTCACCGCGGCGGCAGCAGAAGATCACGCTGTCGCCATCTTTGATCTTGCCCACAGGCTCGCCGTTGGCATCCACCCGGGCCATGGGCTCCAGGTAGTAGTCGGTCAGGCCGGCGGCATAGGCTTTTTCCACGGCGGCTGCCAGCGCGGCACCGCCATGCTCTTTTCTCACTCCGGACATAGGTCGTTCCTCCTTATTTCAGCGGCGGGAAAATATCCAGCAGCTCCGCAAAATGATGAATGAACAGGTCGGGCTTGTTTTCTTCGGTGACGGTCTGGGGCTTCTTGCCGGGGTACTGCACGCCGATGGTCATGCCCAGTCCGGCAGCCTTGGCACCCACGATGTCACGGTTCAGATTGTCGCCCACATAGCAGGTATTCTCACCCCGGGAGCCGACCTCCTCCAGCGCGTAGTAGTAAATGGCGGGATGGGGCTTGCGGATCAGGGTCACGGAGGACTGCTGGACGGTCTTGAAGTAGGGACGGAGCTGGTCTTCATCCAGCCAGTCGTCCACCTCCTGTGTGCCCACCAGATCGCTGACGATGCCCAGCTTGTAGCCACGGGCATACAGCTCCTTGATGGTCTCAATGCCGCCGTCGGTGACCACACGCTCGCCCTTGGAACGGCGGTAGGCGAAGCAGAGCGCGGTGGCATTGGCCTCCACCCGTTCCCGGGGGAAGTCATAGGCCAGCCAGCGGGTCCAAAGCTCCTTCTCGGGCGCCTCGCAGTAGAATTTCAGCGCCCATTCCCGGTAAATATCGTAGCGGGGCTCAATGACGGTGGTGTAAAATTCGTCGGGGTCCACATCCGCGCCCAGCAGATCGCAGATGTCCTGTCTGGCACGGCGGGCGTACTCGGGATCCTTGCGGATCACCCGGAAGGTGTCGCCCAGGTCGATGAAAATGGTATCGATGTTTTTCACGCTTTTCCTCCCTCCCTGAAAACCGGAAGATCCAGAATGTCGATGAAATGGTGGACGATGTAATCCGGCCGGTTTTCATCGGTAATTGTCTTCTTTGCCAGCTTTTCGGGGCTGATAAAGAGGATATTGGCACCAATGTTCGCTGCCTTGGCGCCGGTGATGTCCCGGCTCAGGTTGTCCGCGATGGAGACACACTCTTCGCTCTTCAGCCCCAGGGCCTCACAGCCCATGCGGTACATCTCGGGATCCGGCTTCCGGATGCCGCAGACCGAGGACAGAATCACGGCATCAAAATACTTCTCCAGATCATCCTCCCGGAGCCAGTCGAAAATCTCCTGTTCCCCGATCAGGTTGGAGATGATGCCCAGCTTGTAGCCTCTGGCGTGGAGGGTCTTTATGACCTCCAGACCGCCCTCCACCACATGGCGGACGCCCTTGATCTGGCGGTACTGGAAGGTGATCTCGTGGCAGATCTCCCGGATCTTCTCCTGGGGCAGCTCCGGCAGCAGCCATTTTGCCCAAAGGTCAAAGTCGTTTGCCTCTTTGCACTGGGACAGCGCCCAGTCACGGTAGGGCTCGTAGCGCTTTTCCACCATGTCGATGAAGGCATCCACATCCTCGTAGCCTGCCAGCTCCGCCATGCGCGCCCGGGCTTTTCTCTGGTACTCCTCGTCGGGGAATACGATGCGGAGGGTGCCGCCCAGGTCAAAAAATACACCTTTGATTTCCATACGCAGCCCTCAGTTCCGCGGGGGGAACAGGTCCAGCAGCTCGCCGATGCACTTGATGCGGTAGTTGGGCTGCGCGGTAGGCATCTTGCCCTCGCGGTCCGCGGTGCCGGCGTCTTCATAGAGGATCATGCTGCCGTAGCCGGCATTGACTGCGCCTTCCACGTCACGGACGGGGTTATCGCCCACATAGGCGCAATCCTCGGGCTTGGAGCCGATGCAGCGGGAAGCCAGCAGGTAAATGGCGGGATCGGGCTTGCGCAGCCGAACCTTAGAGGACAGGATCACAGTCTGGAAGCAATCCGCAACGTTGTCCCGGCACATCCAGTCGGGAATTTCCGTCTCGGTAATGGTATTGGCGATGATGCCCAGCTTGTAACCCCGCTTCTTCAGCTCGTGCAGGGTGCTGACCACATCGTCATGGGGCTCACGGCGGCCGTCGTGGTCTCTCCACAGGCGGGTCAGGCGGGCAGCGTTGGGGGCGATGCGCTCCGCGGGATAGTCCGGCAGCAGGTAGTACAGCCACAGCTCCATCTCGGACACATCGATCAGTTCGGTCTTTGCCATTTTGCGGTAAGCCGTCCAGTTCTTGTTCAGCTTCTCGAAGAACACATCATGAGGCTCTTCCGTGCCCACCAGACGCATCAGCTCGGCGTCTGCCGCGGCGGAGAACTCCGCATCCTCGATCACGAAACGAAGGGTTGCGCCAACATCAAAGAAAATGGTATCGATATTCCGGTTCATAAAGGTTCCTCCTATCGTTGATATGTCAGCATCCACGCTGACCGTTTTCCTTCCGGATAATCGCCGGGATCTCGGAAAGATCGTCGATCCGGTAATCCGGCTTTACTACATTGGGGTCGATTCCGGCATCCCGGTGGGCAATGGCCGGATTGCGGATCTGGATCATCAGCCGCCATCCGGCATTCCTCACCCCCAGGACATCCCGGGAAAGCGTGTCGCCCACATAGGCAAGCTCCTCAGGCTTCAGCCCCATCTGCCGCTCCGCTACGCGGAAGATGTCCGCGGAGGGCTTACGGGTGCCTGTTTCGCTGGAGACAATGACGCATTCCATGAACTGGTTCACGCCGTACTCCCGCAGAATGTGAGGCACCACAGAGGTGGAAATGATATTGCTGATCATTCCAAGCCGCAGCCCCGTATCCCTAAGGGCCTGCATGGTCTCCACCAGATGCGGTCTTCTCATATTCCGCACACGCTCGTAATCGTACAGAAAACTCAGCTCTTCCGCGATGGGCTCCAGCTCCTCCCGGGTCAACCCAAACCCGTCAAGGAAGTATTCGCTCCAGATCACAGCGGCGGGATCCTCCCGCAACGTCTGTTCGGAATGGTGTTTGTACACCTCGCCGGTGACAGCAAGCTTGGCCGCAAGCTCCTCCGGTGTGGCAGGAAGATGTATCCCATAATCTCCCAGCCTGTCCATCAGCCGCTTCGCAAACCACACATCCCGTCCGGCGGGCTTGTCAGAGGTATGCAGGGTTCCTCCAAGGTCAAACAGCACAGCACGAATCATCGCCGGTCCCTCCTTTTTAATTCAAACGTTTTCGCTTCGATTACCAGTTTGATTTTACACTACTTTTTGAAGGTTGTCAACTGTTATTCTATTCTTTTCAAATATATCGGCTCTGTTTTCTACGAAATTTCTGCAAATCTGCAATCTTTTCATAACATTTTGGCATTTTTACGGAAAGCGTTTGGATCATTTCCGTGGATTTTTGGGTTTATTTCACTCATTTCGTGGATTTTTTGAAAATTATTTCAGGCTTCCCTTTATTTTTTCGTTATTTTGACCAAAAATTCAAAAAGCTCTTGCATTTTCGCAAAGCAGAGCATAAAATAAAGTTACGGAAATTTTCGGTATTTTTTGCGAAGGAGGAACCGTTTATGAAAAATGTGACCATCAAAGATGTAGCAAAGGCGGCTGGTGTCTCCTACTCCACGGTGTCCCGTGCCCTCTCCGGCAGCCCGGAAATCAGCGTGGATACCCGGGAGCGGATCCTGCAGGTCTGCAAGGAAATGAACTACACCGCCAACACCGTTGCCCGATCCATGGTCATGCACAGCACCAAGCTCCTGGGGCTGATCCTCACCAGCGTAAACAACCCCTTCATGTCTGAGCTGGCCTATCATATTGACCGCCAGGCCCGGGCAAGAGGCTACAATATCATCCTCTGCAACTCCTCCCGGGATCTGGATCAGGAGCGGGAGCTGTTTGAACTGATGGTCGGCCGCCAGGTGGACGGCGTGATCCTCTTCCCCTCCGGTCCCGAGAGCTATGCTGCCCTCCAGCCCCATCTGTCCCGGATTCCCACCGTGTTCATCGGCGAAAATTTGCGGGACATTCCCGAAAGCTATGTGTCCACGGACAATTTCCGGGGTGCCTATATGGGTGTGGAGTACCTGTACCGGCTGGGGCACAAGGACATCCTGTACTTTGGCCGCCGCCGGGGCAGCACCACCCATCACCTTCGCGCCGACGGTTACGCGGCAGCCTGTGCCGATCTGGGCCTGACCCCCCAGTACTGCAACAATATGTTCTCCACCACCTCCATCAAATACGGCTACCAGCTTGCCAAGCAGTTGTTTGCCCAGGAAGTCACCTATTCCGCCATCTTTGCCGCCACGGACACCAACGCCCTGGGTATTATGCAGGCCGCCGAGGAATGCGGCATCCGCATCCCGGAGGACATTTCCCTGCTGGGCTTTGACAACATCCATGACAGCGGTCTCCCCCGGATCAACCTGAGTACCATCGACCAGCCCAAGAAAATGCTGGCATCCGTGGCTGTGGACAGTCTGCTGGACAAGATCGACAACGAGTTATCAGGCTACAGCCACCGGATCCTGATGCCCACATTGGTGGAGCGCTCCTCCTGCATCCCCTTCGGAAAATAAGACACGCAAATGCAAAAAAGTGCCCTTTGTCCGTTCCGCAATGGACAAAGGGCACTTTTTCAGTTCCGTTACGAATCCCCAACGCCCGGGACTGTTTCCCGGGAGGGTTACTGCCGGTCCAGGATGCCGCTGACAATGGGCAGGACATCATAGATATCCTCCACCAGATAATCCGGCTCAAACTCCCGCTTGATACCGGCATCCTTCTCCTTGGTCAGCTTGGAGCCGATCTGGATCGCCACGGCGAAGCCGGCGCGCTTGGAGCCGATAATATCCCGGGATACGGTGTCGCCAACATAGACGCACTCCTCCGGCTTGGACTGGATCTGGTTCAGCGCCACCCGGAAAATATCAGGGGCAGGCTTCCGGAAGCCGGTGACGGAGGACAATGTCACATCCTGGAAGTAATCCCGGATGCCGTACTCCTTCAGAACCGCAAACACCTGGTAAAGGGCAGCGGTGTTGCTGATGATGGACAGCTTCAGTCCCCGTTTCTTCAGTCCCTCCAGCATTTCCGCCACTCTGGGACGCAGGCTCCTGTGGTAATAGGTCACTTCCCACATATGCGCGATGGGCTCGCACAGCGGAACCAGCTTCTCACGGTCAAAATGCAGCGGTTCCAGAATATAATCGCACCAGATCTGCACGGGCTTCAGCTCGATATCGGTGGCATCGCGGAACTTGCCGTACCGCTTCCAGCCCTCACGGATAAAGAGGGTCAGCGCCTCCGTATCCATTCCGGTGTCAAGACCTTCGGCACCAAGCATTTCCCGCAGTTTCTCAATTGCTCTGCGCTCGGACGCCGCATCCACGAAAATATCTTCCAGGGTGCCGCCCATGTCAAACAAAACGGATGTTATCATCTGTTCTACCTCCTGCCGCCATCCGGCAATCCGGGGACAGGATCGTTCCGTCCTCGAGAATATCAAATCTCACCGCTTTCCACCTGTGGGTTTCCTGCAGCGGCGTTTCAAAATTGTCCGTAAACCATACCGTGCCCTGTTCCCGCAGCAGATCGATTGCGGACGCGGAGGGCCGGTCTTTTTTTGGCAGGTACTCATTCCCGCAGGAGATCACACTGTGCTTCGGATGAAGCTGCTTCACGAGTGCCGCCGTAATCGCGCGTTTGTCTCCGTGGTGCGGCACCTTCCAGATGTCGCAGGGAGCCGGATCCGTATTGTCCCACAGACCGCCATAGCAGTCCGCGGACAGTTCAATTTCCCTGCCGCGATAGTGGACACGGCAGCGGATCGCGCCCGGATTCCGGTATTTGGATGCCCATCGCCGCAAAAATGTGGGCAAAACCTTGCCCTCCAGCATCGCGTCCAGTGTCCGGCACTGGAGTTTTGCCTCTCTGGCATTGAGCAGAATCAGGTCGCAGGACAGATCCTCTGTCCATTGGATTGTGGTTTTCTGTTCTACCACCGGGTGCAGCCTGGTTTCGGTTCGTTCCAGGCATCCGATGGTATTTGCCCAGTCGTTCAGGCACTCGATCAGCCCCCGGATCGTCTTTTCCGCTCCCGGGTCCTTCGGTGCGCGAAGAGTGGTTTGATTGGGGAAGTACGCCGCGTACAGATGGCCTATGGGAATCCGCGAAGCAAGAAGCCCCAGTCCACCCGCGTGATCCGTATGCAGATGGGTCACGAGGACGGCATCCAAACGGTCAATCCCCAAAAAGCGGAGATATTCCAGCACCGTCAGCCGGTCGGATCCCCCACAGGGACTCACATCCGGTCTGCCGCAGTCTACCAGGAAGCGAAACCCGGCGGCAGTATCCTCCAAAAGGATGGAATCCCCGTCTCCAACATTGATAAAGTGAATCCGCAGCATTTACTGACGCTCCGTGTACTTTTTCCAATCCGGCTTGGCAGAAAGCTCCTGTTTGGGCTTATAATCCCTTTTCATCAGCAGCCAGCCGGTCAGCGTTCCCAGAATCACCGGAATCACCACGAACCAGCCGAAAAACACCAGAAAAACGCCATAGGAACCGGTTCCTCTCAGCAGGAACGCCATCGCGATCAGAGAAGCCACCGCGTATAACGCCAGCCAGAGGTGTGTGCCGAACATGAGCCGTTTATCCGTAAACAGGTAATGGAGCCCAACGGATACCGCGATTCCGCAGCAACTGGAAGCTAAAGAGATCAGCAGATTGGACAGGGGTACGGGCAGCGGTTCAAACACCGGGGTCAGCCATTCCGTCGCGTAGTTAAACGCAACCAGATAAATGGTCAGCATGAGGAAGCTCAGGCAAAAGGTATAGATAAAGAAGCCGCTTTTGGGTTTTCCATCTTCCGTAAACAAAAAGCTCTTCCAGAACTTTTTGCTCCGTTCCTCCCACTTGTTTTTTCTTTTTTCTTTTTTTCTCTGGCGTTCCGCTTCCGCGAGCTGCCGTTCATAATCCAGGGATGCCATGCGATTCTCCTATTTGTCTGGAACCTAAAAGTCCCCGCAGAGCGGAACCCGCCCTGCGGGGATTCGGATGTTAAGTGACTATGCGATTTCTGTAAGGATTACTTACTTGGTGTAGGGGCTGATGCTCAGCCAGTAGATCCACAGATCCTGTGTATCCAGGTACACATTGTGGATAGAAGCCAGATCGGAAGCAACGGCGCCGCACTCAGCCAGGGTCGCGGGGTTCTTCTTATCCTCTACATCGCTACGAACAGGCCAGTTGCCTTGCTTGGTGAAGGGCTTCAGGCCGCCGCTCTGACCGTCAGCACCGCCGGTGATGAAGCGGATGAACAGACGGGCGCCGGCAGGATGCTTGCAGTTGGTAACAACATACAGGTTCTCCTGGTTCAGCAGGCCGGTGTAGGGAGTCAGACCGGTCAGCCATGCGATGTTGTAGCCGGACTCTTCCCGGTTCTCGATCTTGCCGGCGGAAGCCAGGCACAGAGCGGGATCGTCAGCGGTGGAGTTATGAACAGCCAGAACCAGCTCGTCGCCGTCGCTGATAAAGGTCATCTGCATCTGGCTGAAGCGCCACATGAACTCAACACCGGCGTTGTTTTCGGGAACATCGAATTCAAAGCCGCTGGCATCGTAGGTATACTCCAGATCGGTGCCGTAGATGTCCTTATATGCCTTCTCCATCTCGTCAGCATTGACGATGAAGCTGGCGAACAGGGACAGATAAGCAGTCTCAGTGCCGATTTCCTTGGTGAACAGGCGGTACTTCTGGGTGCCATCCTCGTTGCGCTCGATGATCTGCCACCAGCTTGTCACAGGCTGGCCATCAGGGAAAGCTTCGGTGTTGTAGTACCAGAAGGACTGGGAAGCGTACAGAGGATAGCCATAGCGCAGCATGGACTCGTCGATCTTCTCGCAGATATCCTTGGGATAGAATGCGGTCATGAAGCCTTCTTCGTAGTAGTTGTAGAAGACTTCGCCGTTTACGTCCTTAACCTCCAGCACGTCGCCCTGCACATTCTGGGCATTCGCCTCCAGAACGCACTTCTCCAGGACTTCGTCATTGTCCAGGTCCATGATCTCAATGGACAGCTCGGGGTACTTCTCCAGCCAGGGTTCCTCTTCCTTCAGCATCTTGGAGGAGGTGGCATAGATGTTGATGGGGCCGTACTCGGCGACTTCCTTCTTTGCCAGTTCGTACAGTTCCTCATCGGTCATTTCGCTCCACTCATCATAGATGGGGCCAAAGAACTCGGATTCCTCAACAGGGGGAACAGTGGGATCAGAATCGTTGTTGCCGGGGTCCTGGTTATTGCCGGGGTCCTGGTTGTTGCCGGGGGTATTGCCGCCGTTGTTTTCAGCAGCAGGCGTGCAGGCGCACATGGAAACGACCATGATCAGAGCCAGCAGCAGGGCAAGAAACTTTTTCATTTTTCTTCTCCTTTCAATTTTAGCAACCTTGTCAATTGCGTTTATTTCTACTGCCGCTTTGGGCAGTGGAAACCAGGATCATCTTGCCTTCTTAATCAGGCGGGTGCTGTTCGCGTCGTAGATGTTGATCTTCTCCGGCGCGATCTGGACATAGACCTTCTGGTCCAGGGAATACTGGGAAATACCGATCTGCTTGGAAAGGAAATCGCTCTCGCCTGCGCGCAGGGAGACCAGCGTCTCAGAGCCTGCAGGCTGGTTGGCATACACCAGAACGGGGATCCGGTCCGCGCCGCCCTCTTCGTAGATGTGAACCTGCTCGGGACGGATGGCAACCACGCAGGGGAACTCACCGTCGGGGATAGGCTCATCGGTCATATCGGCCTTGTCGAAGACGTGTTCACCCAGTTCGCTGGTGACGTGGAGCTTATCGCCCTTCATCTGTGCCTTGCCTTCCAGGAAGTTGATCCGGGGGTTGCCGATGAAGTCAGCCGCTTCCAGGTCAATGGGGTTCATGTACAGCTCCATGGGGGTCGCGACCTGGCTCAGCTCACCGGCCTTGAACAGGGCGATCTTGGTGGACATGGTCAGGGCCTCGACCTGGTCATGGGTGACGTAGATGATGGTGGTGCCCAGCTCTTTGTGAATACGCTGCAGCTCGGAACGCATATCGATGCGAAGCCGCGCGTCCAGGTTGGACAGAGGCTCATCCAGCAGCAGGAGCTTGGGGTTGGAGGCGACTGCACGGGCGATGGCAACACGCTGCTGCTGACCGCCGGACAGCTCGTTGGGATAACGGTCGATGTACTCCTCGATACGCATCATGCGCAGAGAATCCTGCAGACGCTTCTCGATCTCGTCCTTGGGCAGCTTCTGGATTTTCAGACCGAAGGAGATGTTCTCGCGAACGGTCATGTGGGGCCACAGGGCGTAGGACTGGAACACCAGGTTCAGTCCACGCTTGCTGGGTTCGGCATAGTAGGCAACGTCTGCGTTGATCATCTCTACGCCGTCAATGGTCATCGTGCCGTTCTGGGGATTTTCCAGACCGGAGACCACACGCAGCGTGGTGGTCTTACCGCAGCCGGAGGGGCCCAGCAGCGTCATGAAGTCGCCATCCTCAATGGTCAGATTCAGGTCCCGAAGGACATGATTATCGCCGTAAAATTTATCAATATGCTTCAGTTCAATGCGGCTCATTTTGTTTCTCCCTTCCTTTTTCGATTACCAAGCCTTGCCGATGTCGGCGCCGAACCGGTTGGCTATCACATAGCACACCAGAATGAACAGCAGCACACACACGGAGATCGCGTCGGCCATCTGCGAGTAGCCATCCTGAGAATAGGTAAATGCCAGGTAGGACAGCGTGGTGGTGCGCTTATCCATCATCAGAATGATCAGGTCCAGCTCCTTGGCGACACTGATAAATGTGAGCATGAAGCCGGAAATGAAGCCGTTCTTCGCCAGAGGCATGACGATCTTACCCATGCGCTGCCAGAAGTTGGCTCCGTTGATATCGGCGGCTTCTTCCAGTTCCCTGGCGATCTGCATCATATTGGCAGTGCCCGACTTACTGGCAAAGGGGAAGTGCTTGACAACACTGGTCAGAACGATCAGGGTAAAGGTACCGTACAGCGTCGGAACCAGTCCGCCCAGACGGGGCTGGCTGAACATGGCGATGTACATGGAGGAGAATGCCACGCCGCTCATCAGGTAAGGAATGAACACAAGTTGGTCGGTCATATTGCCGTACCACTTGCCCCGGCCTCTGGTAACGATGTAGCCCAGGAACTGGCCGCACAGGGCAGTGATGACGGAGGTGATCACGGTGAGGCGGATGGTATTCCAGAAAGCCCGGACGAACTCGGGATTGCGCAGGATACCGTTGTAGTTGATGTACACAGGGGCATTTTCCGTGGTGCCGACCCAGTAGTAGGTGGTCAGGTTGCTCAGACCGTAGCCGCCGCCGGTGGTGACCTGGAAGGTCTCCATCACCAGGACGAACATGGGAGCCACCATGGCAAAGAACAGGAACACGACGATGAAAGCCATCAGAGGAATCTTTGCATTGCCCAGCTTCATCTCGTTGGAACGGCCGCCCTTGCCGCCGATGGTGGCATAGCTCTTGCGAACGCCCACCAGGCGCTGGTTGGTAAAGATGATGATAGCTGCCAGGCCGATCAGCACGATACTCATGGCGAAGCCCACGCTCTGGGGGCCGCCGTTAATGAACTGCTTCATCTTGGTCGCCAGGGTGAAGAAGCCGATCCGGGAGCCCAGGTTGGCAGCCACGCCGTAGGTGCCGATGGACTTACTCAGCGTCATGACCACAGCGGACAGGATGCTGGGAAGCACCAGGGGCAGCGTAATGGACTTCAGGATATGGATCTTCTTCGCGCCGCAGATCTCGCCCATTTCCTCCAGCTCGGAATTGATGGAGCGCAGAGCCGAGGAGACCTGAATATAGGAAAACGCGTAATAGTGTAGGGACATACAAAGAACGATTGCGATGGGGCCGTAGGCAAGCCAGTCAGGAATGGGTATGCCCAAGCCCTCTAAGAAGCCCAGGGAACCGGAGGTCTTGTTCCGGAAGATCGCCAGCCAGCACATGGATTTGCACCAGGAGGGGATCATATAGGGAATCACCACCAGCATACCGATCAGCTTCTTGCCGGGCAGATCGGAGCGGACAATCAGCCATGCCAGAACCGCGCCGAGAGGCACGGAAATGAGAACCGTAAAGAAGCCACACACGATGGAGTTCTTCAGCGGTCCCCACAGGGTTGCGCCGGAAAGTTTGCCCACCAGAAGGTATTTCCAGTAGTAAAGGGTGAAGCTTCCCACCTGAGCATTGGGGTTCGTTCTGCGGATACGGGTCAGTTCGCTCTTTGCCGCGGTGAAGGTCGAAGCCACCATCTGCAGCAGCGGGATCACAATCAGACAGAACAGAATCACGAGGGTCACAGCAACGATCATATTGAACGGATTTTTGATCACGCTCAATGTCTGATTCTTCAACCGCGTAGCGTTGAAGGGCCGACGCACTTTCTTCTTACTCACATTTTTTCTCCTTTCGCGCACCGAGTGGAAATCACTCAGGTCCTGTGGAGGCTGGGGATACAGCAGTCACCACGGTGATGCAGGTTTTCGGACGCGTTTTCGAACACGTTTCCGAAAGGAATCCTACACCCGAAGTATAACGAATTTTTGCAATTTAGTCAATAACTTCTGCCTGCCGTCGGTGCATTTCGTATGTTTTAACATATTCTGTGTTCGCAAATCGTGCAAATTGCCAATGCGGAAAAGGATCCCGTTTTCTCAATTTCTCTCATCCGGCCAGAATTTACGAAAACATTTCCGAAACCCGCTTTTTGGGGCAAAAACCCCGAATACAAAACCCGAAAGCAGGCGAACGCCGCTTTCGGGTTTTGCGTGATTGCGGGGACTTACTTGTACAGTTCGGGCTTCTCGATGGTCTCGACTTTCAGGAACTGGGAGGTGCCGCGGGACGCGTTCAGCGCGTCGCCGGCGACGCAGGCCACATAGCCGTCCCATGCGGAGGGTCCGGTCAGCTTGCCTGCCAGAACGGCGTCTGCCCACTGGCACAGCTCGATGTCATAGGCCTCGATGAAGCGCTCCTTCCAGTCGGTCATGATGGGCATGCACTCGGCGGGATTCAGGCTGTCCCAGCCCGCGGGACGGGAGCGGCGAACCACCGCGTAGGGATCGGGCAGCTTCACGGTGCCGTTCTCGCAGACCACCTCGCACTGGATGTCGTAGCCGTAGCCGTCGGCCACCTGGACCTCCACGTCGATGAAGCAGCCCTTCTTGGTGCGCATCAGCATGACCTGGGGGTTGTCGTAGCCCTTGTTGGAGTTGGCGGACTGGCGAACCTTGACGCACTGCACATCTTCGTACTCGTCGTCCAGCAGCCAGCGGCAGATGTCCAACTCATGGATCGCCACGTTGGTAACGCCGTTCTCGGTCTTGAAGCCGGGACCCTGGGCCACGTTTCTGTGGCAGGCCTTGATCAGCAGGGGCGCGCCCAGCTCGCCGGAGGAGATGATCCGCTTCATCTCCGCGTAGCCACGGTCATAGTGGCGCATGAAGCCCACCTGCACCAGGCGCTTGCCGATCTCCAGCTCCCGGGCAATGATCTCCTCGCAGTCCTTGGCGTTCTGGCTCAGGGGCTTCTCGCAGAAGCACCACTTCTCCTCTGCCAGGGTCTTCATGACATAGTCATGGTGAGTGGGATCGATGGAGGTGATGACCACAGCCTCGACCTCGGGATCCTTGATCATGCCATCGCAGTCGTTGCCGTAGGAACGGACACCGAACTGGGCGGCGGTTGCGTCGGCAGCAGCAGCGACATAGTCGGAAACCGCCACGACGGTGGCGCCGGGAACGGTCTGCATAATGCGGCGGCAGTGGTCACGGCCAATGGCGCCGCAGCCGATAATACCAACTTTTACAACTTTATCCATGATTGTTTCCCCCTATTAATACTTTCTGGCATCCTTGACATGGGCCAGATGATCTTTGTATGCTTCCAGGTTTCTGGGATTCTGGGACACTTCGGTGTCGCCCACACGCCACCACGCGCCGTAGCCGTCGGTCATGGTCTTGGGCAGAACCTTGATGTCGAACAGGACGGGACGGTCCTTGATCTTCTTCGCGTCCTCGAAAGCGGCCTTCAGCTCTTCCATGGTACGGACGGAGTACCCCTTGCAGCCGTAACCCTCGGCGACCTTGGCGTAGTCAATATTCAGGAAATTGCCGAACAGGCCGTCCTCGTTGCGGTAACGCAGCTCGGTGCAGAAGGTGGGGTTACCGTGACCGACCTGCAGGTTGTTGATGCAGCCGAAGGAAGCGTTGTCAAACAGGCAGACGTTGATCTTCTTGTGCTCCATGGCAGCGGTGATGATCTCACCATGCATCATGTTGAAGCTGCCGTCGCCGCAGAACGCGTAAACCTCACGCTCGTCACCGATGGCCAGCTTCACGCCCAGAGCGCCGGCGATCTCGTAGCCCATGGTGGAATAGCCGTACTCCATGTTGTAGGTGTCCACGGCACGGGCTCTCCACATACGCTGCATATCGCCGGGCAGGGAGCCCGCGGCGCCGATGGCAACATCTTCGGGATCCATCATGGCGTTGATGGCACCCAGAACGGTGGTCTGGCACAGGCCGGCATCCAGGTCTTCCGCGAAGCGGTTGGCGGATTTCGCGTTGGCGTCGTTGATAATGGGCGTCCAGGTGTCGGTGTTCTCGAACACGATGGAATCCAGGCGGGCCAGCTCCTGCGCCCACTTGGCACGGGCGGTGGTGACCTCGGTGGTGTAGGGCGCCTTGTAGCCGCCCAGCTTTTCCAGCAGGCGGGGCAGCGCGTCCTTCGCGTCGGCAACCACGGGAACCGCCTCCAGCTTCAGGGCCTGGAACTCGGACACGTTGATGTTGACGAACTTGCAGTCATCCTTAAACAGCCACTTGGAAGCGGTGGTGAAGTCGGTGTAGCGGGTGCCCACACCGATGACCACGTCCGCTTCCCTGGCGATGTCATTGGCAGCGGAGCAGCCGGTGACACCCACGCCGCCCAGGTTCAGCGGATGGGTCCATTCAATGGCGGACTTACCTGCCTGGGTTTCGGCAAAGGGAATGCCGGTGGCCTCCGCGAAGTGACGGAACTCCCCGTGGGCTTCGGAATAGCGGACACCGCCGCCGCAGATCAGCATGGGACGCTTCGCGCTGCGGATGACCTCCGCGGCATCCTCCAGCGCGGCCTCGGTAGCGGGACGGCGCTCCAGGCGCCATACGCGCTTGGCAAAGAAGGATTCGGGATAGTCATAGGCCTCGCCTTCCACATCCTGAGGCATGGCGATGCACACCGCGCCGGTGTTGGCGGGATCGGTCAGCACACGGAAGGCAGAGATCATGGCGCTCATGAGCTGCTCGGGACGGACGACCCGGTCCCAGTAGCGGCAGACCGCCTTGAACGCGTCATTGGTGGAGATGGACAGGTTGTGGGTGTGCTCCACCTGCTGCAGCACGGGATCGGGCTGGCGGCAGGCATACACATCGCCGGGCAGAACCAGCAGAGGAATGTTGTTGGAGGTGGCGGTGCCGCAGGCGGTGACCATATTGGCGGCGCCGGGGCCTACGGAAGAGGTGGCGACGCAGATCTGCTTGCGCTTCATCTGCTTCGCGAAGGCAACGGCAGCCTGTGCCATGCCCTGCTCGTTCTGACCGTGCCAAACCTCCAGGCGCTTTGCCTCCTGGATCAGCGCCTGACCCAGGCCGACCACGTTGCCGTGACCGGGAATGATGAACACGCCGCGAACAAAAGGATGCTCCTTGCCATCGTAGCTGATGTATTGGTTCTCCAGGAACCGAACCAGGGCCTGGCCCATGGTCAAACGAATGGTGTTCATGGTGATTCCTCCTGTTAATTCGTGTTAACCCTGGAAAATATGCTCGTTGGCATCGCTCTTCCAGAGCCACTCATGTTCTTTGTCATCAATACGGGTCTTCTTCCAGGGATCGCCGTCCAAATGCCGGATGCCCCAGGCATAGCACATGGCATAGCCGGGTGCCGCAGTCTGGGAGTGGAAGCCGTGGTTGATCACCGCCAGGCCGTTGTGACCGGTTTTGTAGATTTCGCCGTTGGCAAAGCCCGCGCCGAACCCGTGGGGATAGTCAAAGCGGTAGAAGTAGACCTCGGGCTGGGGATGATGGTGAGGAGGATAGGAAGACCACTTTCCGGGGAAATTCAGAACCTCGCCCAGCACCATATTGGAGAAAGGCGCGTTTTCATAGTCGAAGAAGGTCTTGATCTCCCGGCGCATACAGCCCATCAGCTCACCGTTGGCACCGGCGTGCTGGGTCTGGATGGTCTCGGGGGTATACATGACGGGGGTGTAGTCCCGGTCATTCCGGGTCGCCTGGACAAAGATCTCACTGTGGCAGTGGGCCGTCAGGCGAACGGTGGTTTTTCTGGGCGCGAGCAGGCAGTAGGCCTCGTGGTGGAAGCAGTCGGGACGGACGGCCTCGCAGCTTTCGCCGTTCCACTCGTAGCGAACCTCACCGGCAAACAGCAGCAGCGCCACTTCCTTGTCTTCGTGCGCATAGGTGAATGTGTCGCCGGCTTCCATCACAAGCAGACCCACATCCATCTGGGTGCCCATATCGTCCACGTCAGCGTCGATGTAGACGTTGTAGCCTCTTTTCAGCTCGTCGTTTTTGTTCAGATAGGTCATTTGCCGCCTCCGACTTACAGACCGGTATGGGCACGGATGTAGGCTCTGCCCTTCTGCGCGTACTCCAGGGGATCCGCCTTGGCGGGATCCTGCTCGGCTTCCACCAGCAGCCAGCCCTCGTAGCCAGCCTTGGACAGCTTCTCGAACACGGGATCAAAGTCCACATCGCCGTCACCGGGAACGGTGAAGGCACCGTTGCGCACCGCCTGCAGGAAGCTCCAGTTGTTCTTTCTGGCCTGCTCCACCACGGACAGGCGCATATCCTTCAGATGCACATGACCGATACGGTCCACATACTTCTCCAGCATCAGCAGCGGAGACTCTCCGGCAAAGGTGAAGTGACCGGTGTCGTAGCACAGGAACACATAGCGGGGGTCGGTATTCGCCATCATACGGTCGGTTTCCTCCGCGGTCTGCACCACGGTGCCCATATGATGATGGAAGCACAGCTTGAAGCCACGCTCCACGGCGACCTTGCCCAGACGGTTCAGACCGTCGCACAGCCGGTCCCATTCCTCGTCGTTCATGATGTGCTTGTGACCGCCGGTGAGGACGGGGGTGTCCATCTGACCCTGGATGGAGTAGCTCTGCTCGCTGACATTGATGCGGTTGGCACCGACGGCAGCCAGGAAGTCCAGGTTGGCGATGAAGTCCGCCTCGACTTCCTCATAGGGCTTGGTCAGCAGGAAGGAGGAGAACCAGCGGGACGCGATGCGCATACCCCGAAGGTCCAACTGCCGCTTCAGCTCGGCAGGATCGGAAGGATACTTGTTGCCGATCTCACAGCCGGTGAAGCCCGCCAGCGCCATCTCACTGACGATCTGCTTAAAGGTGTTTTCTGCGCCCAGCTCGGGCATATCGTCGTTGCACCAGCCAATGGGTGCAATGCCCAGTTTTACTTTTGCGGAATCAAACATGGTGGTTTCCTCCTTAAATTCTGGCAACACCGGTGGCTCTCGCGGCCTCGGCAACCGCCTTTGCCACCGTGGGGCCGACTCTCTTGTCGAATGCCTTGGGAATGATGTAATCCGCGTTCAGTTCTTCGTCGGAGACCAGACCGGCCAGGGCATAGGCCGCTGCCATCTTCATCTCCTCATTGATGTCGGAAGCCCGGACGTCAAACGCGCCGCGGAAGATGCCGGGGAACGCCAGAACGTTGTTGATCTGGTTGGGGTAGTCGGAGCGTCCGGTGGAAACCACGGCAGCGCCGCCGGCCTTGGCATCCTCGGGGAAGATCTCGGGGGTGGGGTTGGCGCAGGCAAAGACGATGGCGTCTTTGTTCATGGTCCTGACCATTTCGGTGGTCAGGGTGCCGGGAGCGGACACGCCGATAAATACGTCCGCGCCTTTGATCACGTCAGCCAGCTTGCCGGTCTCCTTCTGCAGGTTGGTGACCTGGGCCATTTCTTCCTTGATCCAGTTCAGCTTCTCCCGTCCGGCATAGATGGCGCCGGTGCGGTCGGTCATGACCACATTTTTGAAGCCCGCGCTCAGCAGCAGCTTCACGATGGAGATGGCGGCCGCGCCCGCGCCGGAGGTGACGATCTTCACGTCCTCCTTCTTCTTGCCCACGACCTTCAGGGCGTTGGTCAGACCTGCCAGGGTGATGACGGCGGTGCCATGCTGGTCGTCGTGGAAGATGGGAATGTCGCAGCGCTCTTTCAGCTTCCGCTCGATCTCAAAGCAGCGGGGAGCGGAAATATCCTCCAGGTTGATGCCGCCGAAGGAGCCGGAGATCAGCGCAACGGTGTTGACAAATTCGTCCACATCCTTGGTCTTCACGCACAGAGGGAAGGCATCCACATCGCCGAAGGCCTTGAACAGGACGCACTTGCCTTCCATAACGGGCATGCCGGCCTCGGGGCCGATATCACCCAGACCCAGCACCGCGGTGCCGTCGGTGATGACGGCGCACAGATTGTGCCGGCGGGTCAGCTCATAGGACTTGTTGACATCCTTCTGGATCTCCAGGCAGGGCTGCGCCACACCGGGAGTGTATGCCAGGGACAGGTCGTCCTTGCTTTCCACAGGTACGGTGGCAACGACTTCGATCTTGCCCTTCCACTGCCCGTGGAGCCGCAGGGATTCCTTTGCGTAATCCATATGTATTTCCTCCAATTATTCGTTTACAATCACAGGCAGCGTGGCACCGCCGTAGGGCATTGCCAATACCGTCGCGCCGCTGCCCAGCTTTGCGAATGCGTCGTCCAGCGCTTCCTGCACGGAGGGCTTGGGATCCATGAAGATTTTACGGACGAAACCGGGCTCCAGGTCGGAAACCAGGTAGATCTGCGCCCGCTGGAGCGTCATGGCGATCGCCGCGGCCTTGTGTCCGCCAAGCTGGAAGTCCCTGCCGATGCGCTCGATCATGGATTCCGGCGTGGGAGCCGTGGTCATCCACTGCTCGAACACTTTTTCGCCCATGCCTTCCCTGCAGGAGCCGATCAGGATGATGATACCCCCCTGCTTCACCGCGTGACGGGCATTGTCCAGGGCTTTCTGGGTCTGGTACAGATTCATGTCCTTGGGTGCGCCGCCCTGGCTCACCAGCACAATGTCCGCGGCCTGGGGCAGCTCCTTGCGGTAGAGGGAATCCAGCACCCTGCAGCCCGCGCGGTGGGCCAGCACGCTGTCGCCTGCCACGCAGCGGACGATATTCTTATGCTCGTCCAGCACCACATTGACAATGTAGTCGATGCCGCAGATCCGGCCCGCTTCCTCAATGTCCATCCGCAGGGGGTTGGTTTCCAGCGCGCCGGCGCAGGCGCTTTCCAGCACCATCATGGAATGGTTGGACTGGATGGCCGCGCGGGTGGAAACGCCGGGCATAATTGCCTTGGCGCCGCCGGAATAACCGGCAAAATAGTGATATTCAATGTTGCCCATGCAGATCCTGCGGTCTGCCTCCGCCACAACCCGGGTGATGTCCACGGGAGTGCCGTGGGAAGTCTCGCCCATGTGGACGCAGTCGTCGGGATCGCAGTCCACGCAGCGGATCTCCTCCCATGCCCGCTCTCCCGCCAGATGGCGCATCTCCTCCTGGGTGTGGTGCCGGTGGGAACCCAGGGCAAACACCAGGGTAATGTCCTTCCCGGAAACGCCCGCGGCATAAAGCTCGTCCAGCAGCGCAGGCATCACCTTCCAGGTGGGCATGGGACGGGTAATATCACTGGTGACGATGGCGATTTTCTCTCCGGGCTTCACCACTTCCCGGAGCCGGGGCGCGCCGATGGGTTCATTCAGCGCCCTGCGCACCTCCGCGTCATCGGTCAGGTCAAAGGAGACCTCGTTGGCGTGCAGCACGCCAAGCAGGTTCCGGTCCGGCACCTCGGCGTACTGGATGCCGGTGCCGATTCCAAAGCCGATCCTCATAGATCAGCCCTTTCTTGCTACGGTAGCCTTCACCTGCTCCACGATGTGGGCAGCGGTCAGGCCGAAACGCTCCTGCAGGTAGCCCTGGGGGCCAACCTCGCCGAACTCGTCTTCCACGGCAACGACTCCCACGGGAGTGGGACGCTTTGCCGCCAGAACTTCGGTCACGGCGGAATACAGACCGCCGAACTTATTGTGGTTCTCGGCAACCACCACCGCGCCGGTCTTCTCTGCCCAGGCAACTACCGCTTCCTCATCCAGAGGCTTCACGGTGAAGCAGTCCACCACTGCCACGCTGAGACCTTCGGCCTCCAGGGTAGCGGCAGCCTTCATGGCCTCGTGGATCATGATGCCGGTGGCAAACACCACGGCATCGGTGCCCTCCCGCAGGGTGACCGCCTTGCCGATGGGCAGCTCGGAGCCGTCCTCGTAGACCTTGGCGTACTGCTTGCGGCCCACCCGGATGTACTTCACGCCGGGACGGTTCACGCACTGCTTCAGCACGCTGACCAGCAGGGTGGGATCGGTCACGTCAATGATGGTGGCGCCGGGCAGGGCGCGGTACAGGGCAATGTCCTCAAAGGGCATATGGGTGCCGCCGTTCAGCGTGGCGGTGACACCGGGATCGGTGCCGATGACGGTGATGTCGTTTTTGGCATAACCGGCACTCAGGAACACCTGGTCAAAGCAGCGGCGGGACGCGAAGGGTCCGAAGGTGTGGACGATGGGCTTGAAGCCCACGGAAGCCATACCGGCTGCCACGCCGATCATGTTTGCCTCCGCGATGCCGCAGTTGATGGCACGGTCGGGATTCGCCTTGGCCCACTTGGCGGTGCCGATGCAGTTCATCAGGTCGGCATCCAGATAGATCACATCGGGATCTTCCGCTGCCAGCGCGGGGATGGTCTCACCCAGAACATTCTTGCACAGTCTGGGATCCAGTTCGCCGTTGTATACGATCTTCATAGCTTACCCCTCCTCAACGATCTTCTGCAGGTCGGCAGTCCAGCGGGCATACTGCTCGTCGTTGACGCCGATGCTGTGGTTCATGACAGTCTCCTCGACTTCCTTGATGCCGGCACCCTTCACGGTGTCCAGCACGATCGCGTAGGGCTTGTCGCCGCCGGCTCTGGTTGCTTCCAGCGCCTTCGCGACCTCCACAACATCGTTGCCGTTGACCTTCACGGTATGGAAGCCGAAAGCCTCGAACTTTGCCACATAGTCGCCCATGGGGTAAATATCATCGGTATAGCCGTCAAGCTGGCGCTTGTTCCAGTCCAGCAGCACCACCAGGTTGCCCAGCTTCTTGGCGCTGGCGAATGCCAGCGCTTCCCAGACCTGGCCTTCGTTGCTCTCGCCGTCGCCCACGATCAGGAAGGTGCGGGAATCTCTGCCACGAAGCTTGTCGCCCAGGGCCATGCCGCAGGCAAGGCTGGTGCCCTGTCCCAGAGAGCCGGTGGTCATGTCCACACCGGGGGTCTTGTTTTTGTCGCAATGGCTGGGCAGGCGGGTGCCGGGACGGTTCAGGGTTTTCAGTTCTTCCCTGGGGAAGAAGCCCATCAGCGCCAGGGTGCCGTAAACGGCGGGGCCGGCGTGACCCTTGGAACATACCAGCTTGTCACGGTCGGGCCACTTGGGATTCGCGGGATCCACACGCATCTCTCTGCCGTACAGGACAGCCAGCGTGTCGGTGATGCTCAGCGCGCCGCCCACATGACCGGAACCCAGGCTGTGAATGGCTTCCAGCGCAGCCATACGGATCTCCGCCGCAAACCTGCGAAGTTTTGCTTCATTGATCTGTTCCATTTGAATTACCTCATTTCATTTTTGGTGATCTGCGCACCATGGCGGAGCGCCTTGACAACAGGCAGCTCCTCGCCGGACAGGAAGCGGATCAGCGCGCCGCCGCCGGTGCAGATATAGCCCATGCGGTCCTTGAGCCGGTACTTCTCGGTGGCGGTGATGCTGTCGCCGCCGCCCAGGACGGTAAAGGCATCGGTATCCGCCAGCGCCTGCCAGACCTCCCTGGTGCCCAGCTCGCTGGGCTCCTGCTCAAACACGCCCATGGGACCGTTGACAAACACGGTCTTCGCGTCCAGGATCGCCTGGCGGTACAGCGCGGCGGTCTGGGAGCCCACGTCGATGGAGCCGATATCCTCAGGTACCTCACCCAGCTTTGCCTCATGGCGGACGCCGCCCGTGACCCAGGCCAGATCCACAGGCAGGGTGATCTTCTCACCGTACCGGGCGTACAGCTCCTTTGCCCTGTCAATGTACTCGCCGTAGTTGGATTTCAGGATGAAGTCCACACTGCCCTGCCCGATCTGGTGACCCAGCGCCGTCAGGAAGATGTTGCCTACCAGACCGCCGGTGAGGATCTGATCCGCCACACCGCGGCTGAGGACGGTCTGCATCATCAGGAACGCGTCGGAAATCTTGGCGCCGCCCAGCACGAATACGCAGGGACGCACAGGCTCCTCCATCACGCCGGACACGGTGCAGTATTCCTTTTCAAACAGTCTGCCCATATAAGAGGGCAGCACCTGCTCGAAGCCGCAGAGCGTGGGCTGGTCACGGTGGGCAGCGGCGAACGCGTCGCACACATACAGGTCCGCCAGGGGTGCCAGCTTCTGCACCACCTGGGTCTGCGCCTGCTGCTCGTGGGTCAGCTTCAGCTTCATCTCGAAAAGGGTCTGCTCCTCGGCACAGAAACGGACATTGTCCAGCAGCAGGATCTCCCCGTCTTTCAGGCCGGTGATGGCTGCTCTGGCGGTGGGGCCGCACACATCCTCCACCCACTTGACCTCCCTGCCCAGAAGTCCGGTAAGGACTTCCGCATGGGGCTTGGTGGTATAGAAGTTTTTATATTCGATATCGCTGCCCTGGTGCGCCATCAGCACGACCCGGGCGCCTTTTTCGCTCAGCTCCCGGATGGTGGGAACGCAGGCTTCAATGCGGTTGATGCTCTTCAGCGTTCCTGTCTTGCGGTCCACAGGCTGGTTGATGTCTACCCGGCAAAGGACTGTTTTGCCCCGCACCTCGGCCTCATCCAGGGTTCTGATTCCAAAACGCATATGTGCCCTCCCGATTATTTGAAACGGCCGATCTTCAGGTACTTGTTGGTCATTGCAGTGCCCTCTTCACGGGTGAGCTGCATCTTCATGGCAGCGCGGATGGCGTCCATGGTCTCGGGGATGGTGACGGATTCCTGGGGAATGTTGATGGCATACATGATGTCGTTGCCGGATTCCACGATGGAGTCTTCCCACAGGCCGATTTCGTACATATCGCCCCGGCGGTTGCCCAGGTCACGGGCGTACTTGAACAGGGACGCGTTGCCCTTGAAGCCCTCGTCGATGGAGACCACACGGATGCGGGGATGCTTCTGGAATGCCGCCAGAGCCTGCTCCTTGGTGATCTTTTTGCCATCCTTGGCGGTGGCCAGCACGGTGATGATGTGACCGTGGGTCACAGGGGTATGTACCAGAATGCCGGTGGCGTTCACATGGGGCATAATGGTCATCAGGTCCAGCGCCTGGTGGGAGGGAGCCTTCTCCATCTGCAGGGCGTTGGTCAGGCCGCGGTGGTAGTCACCGGGGTCAGCCACACGGCGGATGATGGTGATGGCGACCTTCTCCAGACCGAACTCACGGTCCAGGCAGTCAACCGTACGGATGAGGCCGGTGGTGTTGCAGGAGGTCAGCTTCAGGTAGCTCTGGCCGACACCCTTCTCGTAGTTGGCGTAGCCATGGAAGAACACGTCGGCGACGCTGTTCTTCTCACCGCCCTGGAAGATGGCCTTCACGCCGTACTTCTCGTAGTAGTTCTCCTTGTTCTTTGCGCCGACACCGCCGGGAGCGGAGTCCAGCATGATGTCCACGTTCTTGCACAGTTCTTCAAAAGTGCCTGCAACAGGAATGCCCTTTGCTTCGAATGCAGCGGGATCGGCACCGTCGACCAGGTACAGGTTGTACTTGACGCCGTTCGCGCCGATCATGTCGTTCTCGCGGAGCGCCTGCAGAGACAAAGTGGGAGCCAGGTCGGCAATACCGACAAGTTCCATGTCCTCCTGCATCGCGACGCCGTCTGCGAGTCTCTGACCGATTGTGCCGTAACCGGCAACGCCTACACGAATTTTAGCCATGATAATTCCTCCTGTTAATTCATCTGCGGGCGCAGATGTTGTTTATACCGGGATTGTACCATCCTTCGTCGCGTATGTCAATTCTTCTGGTATATTTTTGGTGGATTTACCATATCTGCTTTTTTGTTTTTCACCAATGTGACAAAAAGGTTGACAACCTTTTGAATCGGCTGTATTATCAAGGTACCATCAGCGTTATGGACCATGTCCGGACAGGAGGATGCACCGTGAAGGATTCCCGCAGAAAGAGTATGGAAGCACTGATCAATCAGCGTCAGAGCGTCACGATGGAAGAGCTGTGCCAGCAATTCGGCATCTCCATCAATACCGCCCGGGCAGATGTCGCCCATCTTGTCCGAAGCGGTGCCGTGGAAAAGATCTACGGCGGCGTCCGGGCAGTCAACCAGGGGGAGGTTCCCCTGTTCACCCAGCGGACGCTGTGCGGCCCGGAGCAGAAGCTCGCCATTGCCCGGCAGGCGGAGGCGCAGATCGCGGACGGCGACATTGTGTATATTGACGCGGGTACCACGACCATGCATATCATCGACTGCCTTTCCCCGGACAAGCACATCACCGTCGTCACCGGCAACCTCTATGTGATCCAGCAGGCAAGCCATTTGAGCAATGTGGAGCTGATTGTGCTGCCCGGTCTGTGCAACCGCAGAACCAACTCCGTGGCGGATGTGGGCACGCTGGAATTTTTATCCCGCTACCACACCGGCAAGGCATTCATGGGCGCCTCCGGCATCTCAGAGGACGGCAGGCTCCAGGTTTCCACCTATATGGAATACGAGCTGAAAAAGGTCGCCCTCCGGCAGACCAGGCAGGCCTATCTTCTGGCGGACAGCAGCAAATTCGGTTCCACCGGTCTTATGTACTACGGAACCGCGGCGGATATGCATACCATTATCACAGATACCGGCTGCCCGGACTCCATCCGGGAAATTGCCGAAAAAAACGGAGTCCGACTGATTTCCGTCTGACCCCTATAAGGAGGATTATTCATGTACAAAATCGAGACCCATCTGCACACCAACCATGTCAGCAAGTGCGGCAAGCTGGATGCCGAAACTCTGGTGGAAAAGTACCACGAGGCAGGCTACCGCGGCATCATCGTCACCGACCACTACAACCGTACCACCTTCGATTTTCTGGGCATCGACCTGCATGATCCCAACGCGGACAAGGTCGGCGCGTTCCTGGACGGCTACCGGAAGGTGGCAGCCGCCGCGGAGAAGTACGGCATTCATGTGTTCAAGGGCGCGGAGCTTCGATTTGACGAATCCGAAAACGACTATCTGTTCTACGGCTTCCGGGACGAGCTGCTGGCGGATCCCGAGAAGGTGTTCGCCATGGGCATCGCCCAGTTCGCGTCCATTGCCCGCGCCCAGGGTGCCATGATCGTCCAGGCGCATCCCTACCGGGCAAAATGCACCCCTGCCATCGCCTGCTATCTGGACGGTGTGGAGGTGTTCAACGGCAACCCCCGTCACAACAGCTTCAACGACCGGGCCGTGGAATACGCCCGGCAGTTCGGGCTGATCGGCACCTCCGGCTCCGACTGCCACCAGTTCCCGGACATTGCCGTGGGCGGCATCATCACGGACTACCTGCCCAGCGACTCCATGGGCATGATGCGGATGATCCGGGCAAGAAGATTTGAGAACATCGTCTCCGAGTAAGACAGCAAAAGCAGCAGGCTTGCGGGCCTGCTGCTTTTTACGGTGCTTCACAAAGAAGCGCCCTGTTTGCCTCCACCGGTCTGCTCGATAAAATCGCACAGCCGGGCTGCGGAAAACCGGTCGAGGGCGGTATGCTGGGACTGCCGCATCCGGGCAACGGCGGCGGGATCCCCCAGGGCTTCCACCGCGGGAAGCAGCTCCCGCTTCAGCCGCTTTACGGGGATACTCATGCCCCGGGAGGCGAAAAAGCGGAAATTGTGGGACTCGCAGCCGGGGATGGGCGAAATGTGGATCAGGGGCACACCGGCGGCAGCGGCCTCCGTGGAGGACAATCCGCCCGGCTTGGAAATGAACAGGTCGCAGCCGTGCATCAAATCCGCCATCCGCTCCGTTTTTTCAACGAGGGTGATCTGACCGCACCCGGCACACTTTTTTCGGAGCTTTTCGTAGAGCCTGCGGTTGTTGCCGCAGATCACGATCAGATGCCGTCTGCCGTCCGCGGACAGGAAGGGACGCAGCACCTCAATGGCCCCGGAGATCTGTCCCGCGCCGATGCTGCCGCCGGACAGCAGCATCACAAAGCTGCCGGGATCCCAGCCCAGCGTCTGCCGTGCCTGCTCCCGGGACGTTTCTTGGGCAAATTCCTGCCGCACCGGAATGCCGAAGGGCAGGAGCCGGTCTTTGTCAAAGCCGAAACGGCAGAATTCCCCAGACAGCTCCGGTGAGGGAATCACGGTGTAATCGCAGTCGGTCTCCTCCTCAAAGGGTGTACATACATAGTCGGTGGCAACGAAAAACGTCCTGGGCAGCGGAATCCCATCCCGCTTCATTTTCGTGAGGGTCTGGGCGGGAAAGGTGTGGGTCGCCACGATCGCGTCAAACGGATGATCGTCCAAAAGGCGCTTCAAATATCCCGCCATTTTCCCGTTGACCCAGTAGACCGGGGACTTGATGGGAAGATGCCGGTAAGCGTCCCCCAGGAAATAGATCGCGCCGAACAGCCGGGGCACCCGCTGGGCGATGCCGATGTAGGCGTTGTTGACGAAGGCGGAGGTTTTTTCCCCTTTCAGGTCATAGGCGTTCATAAAGGTCACGGAATGCCCTCTGCGCCGCAGCTCCTCAGCCACCGCGCGGCCCGCGGAATTGTGCCCGCCGCCCATGCCGCAGGATAAGACTAAGACTTCCATCCGATTTTCACCTCAGGTTTTTCCTTTTCCTCTTTGCTGCCCAGCAGCTTCACCACCACGGTTCCGGCAATCAGAAGAAAACCCACCCGAACCGGGTACGCGGGAATCAGCGCGAACATGGCAGGCACCGCCGCAATGTAGGTTGCCAGGGTGCGGTAGTAATGGGAAGTGATCTGGATGACCACCGAAAACACGATAAACACCACCGCCAGAACCAGCGCCGGACGCAGGTCAGGCGCAAATCCCAGCAGCACGCCGAAGGAAACGGCAATGCCCTTCCCTCCCCGGAAACCGTGAAACGCCGGGAAGACATGACCCACCACCGGCGCGGCCATCACAAAGGCCAGACCCAGAGGCGGGTACTCCGCCGGGCTGCGGAGGTACAGCATCACGGGCAGAAAGCCCTTCAGCATATCGAAGCACAGCGTCAGGCAGCCGCACCAGAATCCGCCGTAACGGAAGGCGTTGGAGGCGCCCGGATTGCCGTCGGGGCTGGCAGCGGCAACATCTTCCTTCGACAAAAGGCGCCCAAAGAACCTTGCCCACAGCAGGCTGCCGGATAAATATCCCAGCAGGACGTATGGAAGAACGGAAATCATTGTACCGCCAACCTCCTTTCCGAAAGACCGCGGCAGAAAATACCATTTTTCTAAGTAGTATACCTTTTTGGGCTGTGTCTGTCAATATTTGGGGCATCCCTGTTTTCAAATTTCCTCTGCCCCGGAAAACAAAAACCCGTGCCCGGGAAAGCAGGCGCGGATTCCGATTCCATTCGGGTGGTTAACATAACACTGTCAGGAGTGTCAGCGATTCTTCTTCGGGCGTGTCGGTTTTGTCAGCCGGAGACCTGGATCCCAAGAGAGGCAACAAAGCCCGGAATCATCACAATTCCGGGCCTTTCAGGTGTCAAAGCGCGACCAAGCAGAGTAAATCACAGGTGAAAACGGTCAAAGGTACACCAATCAAAACATATCATTTGTCTTGTCTCTCGGCACAATCACCGCATCTTCCAAAAGTGTCCAACTCCAACGCGGAATGAACCATCTTTGTAAGTTCGTCATATAGTCGCCAAAAGGCTTCTTTGCAGCCTCGATATCCCTGCCGTTCTCTGCCATGATCGCGTCCACGATTTCATCCGGCAGCGGCTGGTCACCGACCTTGAAGTTCTTCAAAAAATCCCGTTTCATACTTGCTTCCTTCCTCCGCTACGCTTTTATTACGGGGGTTGCCTCCCCTGCGGTCGGCGTTTTTACGCCCGCCACGGCAAAAATGGTATGAAAAAAGCAGCTATTGCAAATTCTGCAACAACTGCTCTAATCAACTTGATTGTACTGGCACCGCCCGTCACGCCATGCACCGCAATTTCCTTCCAGACAGTCCACGAATTTGGCGGTGTTACGCTCTGTGGTTTGCCGAAAGGTCTGTTTACCGTCCTCGTCATACTCGAAGATGGTCTGGGATACCGTGTGCCGGCTAACGGCATATGGACATTTCATAGGCATCACCTCCTAAAATGGGTATAGAAAAACCACCAGCCACGAATTGGTTGGTGGTTTAGTCCTCTTGTTCTTTCAGTTCTTGAATGTGCTGCTTAAATTCTTCCTCCGTCATATTCCGAATTCGTTCCAAATATTCCGGCGTAGAAAATCGATCGTCTGTGATATATTCATTGCGTTCTGCCATATTCATGTGCCTCACAATCTTTCAAAAGTAAAACCGTATACCATTCTCAACTCTTCAAGGGCTTTTTCATAAGCTGTAATATCAGTATACACCGAATTTTTACGATATGCAACCTCAAAATCAGCTTGTGGGATCTTTTTCTTTGGTGCTGTATATCGATAAATGCTTCCATTGTGCCCTACTGTTATTCCTTGAGCGTTAGGCGTTGACAGTAGAGCATTTAGGTCGCCAATGCTGGGAGGACTACCGGCAGGATGGTTGTGTATCAGCATAATCTCGGCGCCTGTTTTTTCGGCAAGCCCAATCGCCTTTTCAAATTGTTCTGTACGTTTTACGCCTTGCTGATAGTGCTGATCTGTGATACGGGCTATTTCTGAACCATTGCGCATATCAATTGCATATAGCTCCTCTGTTTTTGCGCCATCTCGGTTATTTAATGCCCACTTCGCCCGGGTACGGACTGCACTATTTGCCCTCTCTGAAGACGACAGTTTATCAAACCTGTTGGAATACTCCTCGCTCTGCACTATCTCCCAATCAACTGCATAATCAGCATTTTTCTTTGGGCGCGGCGAGTTCTCATTCACAAGATTTTCCTTTTCCGCCATGCTCGCTGCCTTTTCCGCCGCCATCGCCTGCTTCGGCCCGAAACCGGACGTCTCCATGCGCTCATGCTGCAGTCTCAGTCCAGCGGCCTTGGAAAATCGCTTGTATTCCTGATTCAGCACCTGGTATTTGATCTGCGCTTGCTGTAGCCGTTCCTTATCGTCCGGGTTCTGCTCCGCCGCAAGTATCCGCCGTTTCTGCTTGCGGATAGCCCGTTCCAGCTTGCGCTGGCGCTGTGTTGCCTCGTACATGGTGTAATGCCGCCCGTTGTAGTCAATTCCCTTCTCATTCTCCCGGCGCATTTCTTCCAGCTCATCCTTGGTGTACTGGGGAGAATCCACGCCAAGGATAATCGGAAATGCAGCGTGTCCACAGTTCAGCGTACCGATGCGCCGAACCAAAGAATTGTTCAGATTTTCATATTCCGCATGGATCTTCCGATTCCGGATGCCATTGTTGGTCATGTGGACAGGGAAACTACCAAGATATACACCCACCTACACGCCGATGATCTTGTCGAAGCGGTACAGGTAATAAACGATAAACATTTTGCGGTTAGTAACAAATCTGCAACACGGTCTGTAAGTGAAAAATGTAAAATGCAAAAAAGTTCGTAGAAATAAGAAAAAGCACCTGAAATCACGTGATTTCAGGTGCTGAATTGGTACGCCGGAAGGGACTCGAACCCCCGACCTACTGATTCGTAGTCAGTCACTCTATCCAACTGAGCTACCGGCGCGTACATGAGCTTTCCGCTCAAGCCTGGATATAATACCACACTCCTTCTGAAAAAGCAAGCAAAATTTTCAATATTTTTGAAATATTTTTGTTTTGTTTACTTTGCCGCCCGTTTGTGCTATGATGGGACAAATCATTTGGGGAGGTGCCTATGGATACCGCTTCTATTTATCGTGCCGTTCCCGGGGCGCTTCTTCCCTGGTACGGAGAAAACCGCCGGGATCTTCCCTGGCGCTCTGACCGGGAGCCTTACCACATCTGGATCTCGGAGATCATGCTCCAGCAGACCCGGGTGGAAGCCGTCCGGGGGTATTACCAGCGTTTTCTCACTGCCCTGCCCACGGTGGAAAGCCTCGCTCTCTGCGACGACGAAAAGCTCCACAAGCTCTGGGAGGGGCTTGGCTACTACAGCCGGGTACGGAATCTGAAAAAGGCTGCCGGGGTGATCCTGTCGGACTTCGGCGGGGTGTTCCCCCGGCGGTATGAGGATGTGCTTTCCCTGCCGGGCATCGGGGAATACACCGCAGGCGCCATCTGCTCCATCGCGTTCTCCCAGCCGGTCTGCGCCGTGGACGGCAACGTGCTGCGCTTAACCTCCCGGCTGACGGCGGATGGTACGCCCGTCGATCTGCCTGCCCAGAAGCGAAAAGTACAGCAGGCGCTGACGAAAATCTACACCCCCGAAAACGCCCCGGAGCTGACCCAGGCGCTGATGGAGCTGGGCGCCACGGTGTGCCTGCCGAACGGCGCGCCCAAATGCGAAATCTGCCCCTGCCGGGCATTTTGCAAAGCCGCCCAGGCAGGTAATCCCACCGCGTACCCCGTGAAGCTGCCCAAAAAGAAACGCAGGGAAGCGGACATGACCGTGTTCCTGCTGCAGTGCGGCGGCCGCATCGCCCTGGAAAAGCGCCCGGATCAGGGGCTTCTCGCGCTTATGTGGCAGTTTCCCAATGTCCCCGGGAAGCTGGAAGCGGAGGATGCCATCCGCTGGGCTGAAAACGCGGGGCTCCATCCCCGGCAGATCCGCAGAATCATAGAGCGAAGCCACATTTTCACCCACATTCAATGGAACATGCGGGGGGTGCTGCTGGAGGTCTCTGAGGAAGGATCCTTCACCTGGATGACCCCGGCGCAGATCGACGCGGAAGCCCCGATTCCCACCGCTTTCCGCCAGTTCCGGGAGGAGTTTGACCGCTGATGTTTGATTTTCATATGCATTCCACCGTTTCCTTCGATGGGCACGACACGCCGGAGACCATGGTTCGCGTGGCGGAGCAAATGGGTCTGCGGGAAATCTGCTTCACCGACCACATAGACCACATCCCCGGTTCGGAGGACAAAAGCATGGTCTTCGACGCGGCGGAGTATGCCCGGGCCTACGACAATCTGACTTCCCCCACCCTTCGGATCCGCAGGGGCATGGAATTTGGCATGACCCCGGACAACCAGACGCTTCTGCGGCAGGATCTGGCGCAGCGGGACTATGATTTTGTCCTGGGTTCCGTCCATTTTGTGGACGGTGCCGATGTGTATTACGAGACATACTGGGAGGGCAAGACCTATGCCCAGGCGGTAAGCCGCTTTCTGGAGGGCACGCTGGAAACCGTCCGCGCCCAGGACGATTTTGATGTGCTGGCTCATCTTACCTTTCTTTCCAAGGCAAGAGCCAATCCCCTCCACGCCGTGATCCACTATGAAGACCACCGTGAAATCGCGGACGAAATCCTGCGGACGCTGGCGGCAAAGGGCAAGGGGCTGGAAATGAACACCAGCGGCGTGGACCGCTGCGGAGACTATCTGCCGCCTGTTGCCTATTTCAGACGGTTCAGGGAGCTGGGCGGGGAAATCGTCACCATCGGCTCGGATGCCCACACCGCCTCCCGGGTGGGACAGTACAGCCGGGAAGCCGCCAGGCTGCTGAAGGACATCTTCGGCTATGTCTGCACTTTTGAAAACCGCAGACCGATTTTTCACAGGCTCTAGCGCGGAAAGCGGACATTCCTCTCTCCAAAAATCCGAAATACATGAAAAAACTCCACACAAAAGCCGGGAAACCCATTGCTTTTGTGTGGATTTGTCTATGTCAGTTTTCTCGTCACGGATGGGAAACGGCCGCCTGTTTTCTGTGCCGATGATCCGGGATCAGGTAAACGACCGCATACCCCAGCACGCTGATCAGGATCCCCCAATACACATCCACAACGGAATGCTGCTTGATCATCATCGTGGACGCGCTGATCAGCAGCGCCAGCAGGAAGGATCCGATCTTCCAGCCCATGGACGCGAACCGCCTGCTGTGCCAGACCGCGAAGGTCACCGCGAACGAGCCGATCACATGGATGGAGGGACACACATTCACCGGATTGTCAAAGGCGTAAATCAGCCCGATGATCCATGTAAAGACATTGTTTCTCTCAAAGGTCTCCGGGCGAAGATCCACCCATGTGGGATAGACTGCGAAGGTCACGCTGGCGATGGTGAAGGTGATCATCACGAAGTACATATGCCGCCGGAACCCGGGTACATCAAAGAAAAACAGATAGGCGGTCATGCCAAAAAGCTCAACGAACCAGATGCAATACGGGATCACCATTGCTTCCACAAAGGGGATCCGGTCATCCAGCGGCGCGTGGATCAGGTGGTGTTCCCCCTGCAGCAGCAGGTTGGAGACAAGCCACCAGGTCAAATACACCACCCAATACAGCAGCAGTATCACATGACGAAACTCCCCGGTGTGAATATTGGAAAGGCGGAGTTTTCGGTAATCGACCATCGGAATATCCTCCCAAACACATTATGTGCATCGTTTCTTATATCACGGACATATGAACCCAGTATGAACAAACCGGGATTTGCGGAATCTTTTCCCGGGGTTTACTTTTTTGTCCTTCTGTGCTAGAATGAGCGAAGATATGGCTTTCTGGAGTTGATCTTTTGAATTTCGATAACACTTACATTTCCATTGATCTGGATCAGATCTCTCATAATTTTGACGCCATACGGGAAAAAGCCGGTGTGGACGTGATGGCTGTGGTCAAGGCGGATGCCTACGGTCACGGTGCCGTGGAGATCGCGAAGCTGCTGCAGGACCGGTGCAGCTTCTTCGGCGTTTCCTCCGTGGCGGAAGCCATGGAGCTGCGAAAAGCCGATATCCGCAACCCCATCCTGATCCTGGGCCACACCCCGGTCAGCGCGTTTCCCCTGATCATCGGGCAGGGGATCCGTCCCGCCATCTTCCGGCTGGAGGATGCCCAGGCGCTCTCCCGGGAGGCCGTCCGCCAGGGACGCACCGCTCCGTTCCACATCGCGGTGGACACCGGCATGAGCCGCATCGGGTTCCAGGCCACGGAGGAATCCGCGGATCTCTGTGCCCGGATCGCGGGACTGCCGAACCTGTTCCCGGAGGGTCTGTTCAGCCATTTTGCCACGGCGGACTGCGCCGACCTGACCCGAACCCATGCCCAGCAGGCGCTGTTTGACCGGTTTTATGCCATGCTGGAAGCGCGGGGTGTGACCATTCCCATCCGCCATCTGGACAATTCCGCCGGCCTCATGAACCGGGAGCGGCACTATGAGATGGTCCGGTCCGGCATTATCACCTACGGCCTGTATCCCAGCGACGATGTGGATCCGGCGCTGCTGTCCATCCGTCCCGCCCTGCGCTGGTGCAGCCATGTTTCCCATGTGAAATGCCTGCCCCCCGGTCGGGAGATCAGCTACGGCGGTATGTACGTCACCGAACGGGACACCTTGGTGGCCACCGTCCCCGTGGGCTACGCGGACGGCTACCGCAGAAGCCTGTCCGGGAAGTTTTATGTGCTGATCCACGGCAAAAAGGCGCCGATTCTGGGCCGGGTCTGCATGGATCAGATGATGGTGGATGTATCGGACATTCCCGATGTGAAGCCCGGCGACACCGTGACGCTGGTG
Source organism: Faecousia sp. (assembly GCA_051867435.1). GTDB lineage: Bacteria > Bacillota > Clostridia > Oscillospirales > Oscillospiraceae > Faecousia. The sequence goes on along the minus strand of JBJDYP010000097.1, from coordinate 25,059 downwards.
GGTCAGGACGGCGGGGAAACCATCACCGTGGAGCAGATCGCTGCCGCCGCGGATTCTTTCAACTACGAATTCATCTGCGGCATCAGCCGCCGGGTTCCGAGAGCCTATGTCGCCAGCGGAAAGACCGTCCGCACCGTTCGCTATCTGCTGGACAATCAGCCCATTTCCCGCTGACGGCAGGCGCACTCGTAAGCCAGCTTGTATTCACCCAGCTCCCGGTAGCATTCCTCCAGCCTCGGCAGCACCTGCCGGGGCTGCTCTTTTTCTGCCCGCAAATAATGGGGCACCGCCAGAGAATACTGTTTCCGGGCAAAGTAGCTCTCGGCACGCAGATAATTCCAGCCGGCGGCGGTTTGATCCTCCGCGGCATCCAGAATCTCCCCGCAGCGTTCTGAGAGCCCCCGCTGCAGCGCCGCTTCTGCCCGGAGCAGCAGTTCGCGGTCATCCGCGGGCAGCTTTTCCGCCAGCTCCTCCGGCGCCTCTTCCCCGGTCTGCCACAGCAGCAGGATCCGTTCCCGCTCCAGCGCCTGCGTCCAGTAGGGTGTCTTCTCCCCGTGCTCTGCCGCCAGCACCAGCCGCTCCCGGGCATAGCGGGGCTTCCCGTCCCGGATCGCCTTCCTGCCCTGCTCCAGATAAGCCAGCGCCAGCAGCAGCTCCCGTTCCCGGTCAAACTGCCCGTCCGGCTCCCGGTAGGTCTCCAGCGCGGCAACGGCGCCGTGATAATCCTCCCGCCCATAGGCTTCCCGGGCGCTTTGCATCACCTGCTGGTTGGGCGAGGTCACCGCCGTGTCCTCCAGGAAGTAGCTGACGCTCTTTCCCAGCCGTTCCGCAAGCACCGTCAGGGTTCGCATGGAGGGCTTTGCCGCGTCATGCTCCAGTTGGGACAGCATATTCCGGGTGATCTCCGTGCCGGCTGCCTGCCGCTGAGACAGCCCCGCGTCCAGCCGTGCCTGCCTGATTTTTTCGCCCAGTGTCATGAAATCCCCTCCGAGGTAAGCATCATTTACCCATCAGTATAGCACGGTTGCTTCCCAATTTCTACATTTACAAAAAATTTAATTGCTATTTTCTTTCGATTGGTTTACACTTATCCCAGTATTCTGATATTCGGAGGTGCAAAGCGGATGTTTGACCGCGCACTTTTTAAGGAAAAGGCCCGCGCTTCGCTGCAAAAGGCGTCCTACGACCCCAAAAAACTGATTCTGATCCATACCGGCGCGTCGGTGCTGCTGGCGCTGCTGCTGAATCTGGTGAACTATTTCCTGGAAGAACAGATCAGCGGCACCGGCGGTCTGGGGGGTGTGGGGCTGCGCTCCATACTGTCCACAGCCCAAACCGTGCTGCAGTTGGCGCTGACCGTGGCAACGCCCTTCTGGGCAGCGGGACTTCTGTGTGCCGTGATCCGCATGGCACATGGAGAGGAGGTCTCTCCCCGCACCCTGCTGGGCGGCTTCCGCCGGTTCGGTAAGGTGCTGGGACACGGGCTGCTGAAGGACGGCATCTTCCTGGGCGCGTCCATCATCCTGGTCTACGCGGTCTCCTTCCTGTTCCTGGCGACGCCTTTCGGCCGGCCGCTGATGGCTGCCTTCTCCCAGCTTCCCGACGAGGCGCTGCTCTCCGGGGATCCCAATGTGATGTTGGCGGATCCCGCGCTGCTGCAGGCGTTGTCGGACTCCGTGGCTCCCTTTATCCTGATGTACTGCCTGCTGGTGCTGCCCATTCTGGGGCTGCTGTTCTACACCTACCGCATGAGCCTGTATCTGCTGCTGCGCTGCCCCCATTTCGGCGCGTTCCTTTCTCTGATGTTCAGCAAGCGGATGATGCACGGGAACAAATGGCAGCTTTTCAAGCTGGATCTCAGCTTCTGGTGGTACTATCTGCTGCAGGCCGCCGCCCAGATTCCCATTTATCTCACGCTGGTGCCTGCCATGCTGGGCATTTCCCTGCCCTGGTCGACGCTGACCCAGCTTGTGGTCTCGCTGCTGCTCAGCGGCCTGTGCCAGGTGCTGGTGGATGTATACGCCAAGGCGAAGGTGGAGCTTACCTATGTCCACGCCTTCGATGCCATTTTTGACGGTTTTTCCCAGCCCGCAAACGGCATGGTCATCCCTGTGATGCCCCAGGAGCCCCGAAAAAACGTGGAATAAAGTTAAGGAAGCTCTGAACAATTCGGCTTCGGCTGAGCAGCGAATGATTCAGAGCTTCCTCAAAAACAGCGGCTTCCATAACGGAAGCCGCTGTGTTGTTATGCTTTCAATCCTTTGACAAAGGCCAGCGGATCGGTGGATTTGAAGAACGCGCTGCCGGCGACCAGCACATTGGCGCCGTTTTCCCGGCACACATGACCGGTGACCGCATTCACACCGCCGTCCACCTCCAGCTCACAGCCGGGGTTCTCCGCGTCGATATAGCCCCGGATGGTTTTCAGCTTGGGCATCATGTCCGCCATGAAAGACTGCCCCCCAAAGCCGGGTTCCACGGTCATGACCAGGATCAGGTCGCACAGGGGCAGAAACGGCAGCACGGCCTCCGCGGGTGTTCCGGGCTTCACGGAAACGGCGGCCTTTACCCCCAGCTCCCGGATCTTTTTCAGGGCGGCAATGGTATTTTCCCGGGTATCCGCCTCCACATGGACGGTGAGGATGTCCGCGCCTGCCCTGCAGAAGTCCTCCACATAGCGGATAGGTCGGTCGATCATCAGATGCACATCCAGGGGCAGCCCGGTGATCTTCCGGATGGCAGCCACCACGGGAATGCCGATGGTGATGTTGGGCACAAACAGCCCGTCCATCACATCCACATGGACATAATCCGCGCCCTGCTGCGACAGCCTGCGGATGTCCCGCTCCAGATTCACAAAATCCGCGGACAATATCGAGGGAGAAACCTTTACCATATCATTCACTCCAATTCATCCAGATTCTTGCTGAAGGCATCCAGGCATTCCCGGATGAACCAATCCAGCTCGGGCAGACGCATCCGCTCCATGGCGCGCATGGTCTGCTTCGCGGCGGAATCAAACTCCAGATTGCCCGCTTTCTGCTCTTCCACACATTTGATATAGGCGGACAGCTTGTCCGCTGCCTTGACAATCGGCAAGGTCTCGGGGTCATCCTCCAGCACCAGATGCTCATAGCTGCTCCGAAGCTGGGGCGGCAGCATGGTCAGCAGCTTTTCACCCGCGATACGCTCCACCTGCTTGTAGGCATCCTTAATATGGGGGTTATAGTACTTGATGGGGGTCGGCAGGTCGCCGGTCAGGATCTCCGACGCGTCGTGATACAGCGCTGCCACCGCGCAGCGGTCCGGATCAGGTCCCTCCAGTCCCAGCACATCCCGGCGGATCAGCGCCAGGGCGTGGGCCAGCACCGCCACCTGATGGCTGTGCTCCTGAATGTTTTCCGAGAAGGTATTGCGCATCAGTCCCCAGCGGGTGATGTAGCGCATTCGGCTCATAAGCGCGTAAAATTCATTTGCCACGGATCATTTCCTCCAGTTTTTCCACCAGCAGCGAGGGATCACCGCAGAACAAGCTGCCGCCTTCTGCCCGGATCTCCTCCCGGTCACGGAAGCCCCACAGCACGCTCAGGCAGGGGATCCCCGCGTTCCGGGCGGTCTGCACATCCACCTCGCTGTCGCCCACATAGATCACATCCCCCAAGGGGATGCCCATTTCCTCCGCGGCACGGATCAGCATATCCGGCGCGGGCTTTTTCGGGCAGTCCGGGCGTTCCCCGACGGCGACCTCAATGAGATCGCCGAAGTACCCCCGGCAAAGCGCACCCACCGCCCAGTCCGGCTTGTTGGACAGCACCGCCATGCGAAAGCCCCGGGTTTTCAGGGTCTGCAGGGCAGGCAGGATCCCCGGGTAGGGCTTCGTCTCATCCATGCTGTGGGCGTTATACCAGGTTTTGAAGTCCTCCAGGGCAGTCTCGTCATACTGTCCCTCCGGCAGCGCCCGCAGGAGCAGCTTCACCGCCCCGTTTCCCACAAACCGGCGCACCTGCTCCAAAGACAGCGGCTCCAGACCCCGCTTTTCCAGCACATAATTCACCGCGCCGCGCAGATCCGCCAGGGTATTCAGCAGGGTGCCGTCCAGATCAAAGAAAACCACTTTTTCCATTTTTACAGCCCCTTGTTTTTCAGCAGGCGGATGTCCTCTCCCACAAAGGCGACTCTGCGGTAGCTGCCCCGGAGCCGGGACGCGATCTGGGGAGAATAGCGCCGCTCCAGATCCTCCGTGTTCAGGTTCGTGGAGATGATGGTGGATTTGCCGGAGAGCAGCCGGTCATTGACCAGGCTGTACAGGGCAGCCGTCACGAACTGTCCGGGCATCTCCGTGCCCAGATCGTCAATGATCAGCAGATCGCAGGCGGTGTACTTGTCAGTCTCCTGCCGCGCCTGCTCATCGTTGTTGAATTTTGCCCGCTCCAGACGGGCAAACAGGTGCCCGGCGCTCTCGTACACCACGGAATGGCCGCTATCCGCCACCGTCCGGGCAATGCAGGCGGACAAAAAGGTCTTGCCCAGGCCGGTATTTCCCGAAAACAGCAGATTTTCCCCCTTCCCGGGGAACTGATGGGCATAGTCCCGGCAGGTCGCCAGGGTCTTCTCCATGATGGATCTGGGGCTGACCCCCAGCTTATAGTCCGCCCGGTCGGAATAATAGCCCAGGCGAAAATTCTCAAAACTCTCTCCCCGTCCGCCGGAGAGCAGCGTCAGCTCCTTTTTCTGCTCCTGACGGCAAAGCTCCGCCAGGCACTCGCACATGGCGCTGCCCACATAGCCCGTGCCGCCGCATCTGCCGCAGATCGGGGTCTCGTCCAGGAAATCCTCCTCAAAGCTGGTCTCGATGAGCCATTCCCGTTCCCGCTGAAGCTCCTGGTTCTCCCGGCGGACGGCATCCATCGTCTTCTGCGGGTCACCGCCCTGGGTAAGCACCGCCTGGGCAGCCTTTGCCATGGTGACCCGAAGCGCCCGGTCAATCTCCCTGAGCCGGGGCACCTGGGCATAGGCAGTCTGGAGCCGCTGCTGGTTTTCCGATTCCCGGTCGGCTTTCGCCTGCGCCAGCCGCTGTCTGGCCCGGCGCACCACTTCCGCGCTGTATCCCATGGTTTTATCCCTCCCGCATCATTCTCCGGATGGCCTCCAGCTCATCCGCGTCCAGCTCCCGGCTGCCGCCGGCAGGCACCTTCCGGTCGCCCTGCAGCACCTGCTTGCCGGTGTGGAGCCCCGCCTCATGCCAACGGTTCAGAATGCCGTTCATGTATTTCCAATTCAGACCGCCGGTGTTCAGGCAGGTCTTCTCATAGGCCATCGTCAGGGCTTCCTCGTCAAAGCCTCTGCCGATCCAGTCTTCCGCGTACCGTTCCTCCGCCGGAGTCAGCGGTCTGCCGCGGATCTGGAGAAGCTGCTGCAGTCTGCCCAGCTTTGTCATATGCTGGAGCCTGCTCTGCACATAGGCAGAAGCTGCCTCCATGGTGTCGATGCCCTGCTCCGCCCAGATGTAGGCTTCCTTCTCAATGGTACGCAGCGACGGTGCCCGGGAAGCGCCCCGGCGTCTTGCCCGCTCCCGGCAATACTGGATCAGAATGGAGATCACATCCTCAGGAAGACCCAGATACCGGGTAAAGCCCAGAAGGATCTTCTGCTCCTCCACGGTCAGCGGCTTGCCAAGGATCCGCTGCACCTCGCCTTTGAGCATCCGGAAATCATGGTCGCTCTCCGACGCGGAGATCACATCCGCTTCGGTATAGTTGGGGCGCTCACCCACGGGCGTTTTGTGGCCTTCCTCCCGGGGCAGCAGATCCAGTTGCCGCAATGCCGCCGCGGCACACTGCAGGCGGCTGTCCGTCATATTCAGTTCCCTTCCCGCGTCCCGGACATGGTTGCCGCAATGGGTGTATATGTAAAGCAGGGCGGCATCCGCGTTGGCAGCGGAAAGCAGCCGGCGTACATCTTCTTCCCGGACGATCAGATCAGCGTTGTTCATTGTTCGCTCCTTTTGTATATCTCCGCCCATTATATCACAGGATTCGGGCAGGTACAACGAAAAGATTTGAAGAAATTTGCCGTCGAAATTTGTCGCGCAACAGCATCTTGTGGTCTGCCCGGCTTCCGGGAACTACTATTGGGAGGGTATTGCAATTTATCCTCCGGTTCGTTATACTATACTGCGTGCGGAATACCGCAAAGCTCTGCGCCGGACCAACCGGGCAGACATTACCACAGAACACTTCTCCGGGAGGCATATTATGTCCGATATTATCGCCGCCGTTTCCACCGGCAATCAGATCAGCGCCATCGGTATCCTCCGGCTGTCCGGCGCGGGCTGCGCCCGGGTTGCCGGAAAGGTCTTCACCTGCAGGAGCGGGCTTCCCCTGTCCGAAGCGCCCAACCGCAAGCTGGTGCTGGGTACGCTCCACGACGCCGCCGGACGGGTCATCGACGCCTGTATGGCGGTCTACACCCGGGCGCCCCACAGCTACACCGGCGAGGACACGGTGGAAATTCAGTGCCACGGCTCTCCCGCCGTGCTGTCCGCGGGATTGGACGCGCTGTATCAAAACGGCGCCCGGCCTGCCCGGAGAGGAGAATTCACCCGCCGGGCCTTCCTCAACGGGCAGATGGATCTGACCGCCGCCGAGGCCGTGATCGACCTGATCGAAGCGGAAACCGCCGACGCAGCCGCCAACGCTGCCGGGCAGGTGGGCGGCGCGCTGAAGGCAAAGCTCGCCCCCATTTACAGCAGCCTCACCGACCTTTGCAGCCATTTTCACGCGGTTCTCGACTATCCCGACGAGGATATTGACGATTTCTCCCTGCGGGACTATACCGCTTCCCTCCGGGACAGCGCCAAGTCCCTTTACGGTCTGCTGAAAACCTACTCCCAGGGGCAGATCCTCCGCAAGGGTGTGGGTGCCGCCATCGTGGGCAAGCCCAATGTGGGCAAATCCAGCATTCTCAACGCTCTCGCGGGCTTTGAGCGGGTCATCGTCACGGAGGTTGCGGGCACCACCCGGGATACCGTGGAGGAAAGCGTCCTGGTGGGCTCCACCCGGCTGCGGCTCATGGACACCGCGGGCATCCGGCAGACCGGCGACAAAATCGAGGCCATGGGCGTGGAACGGAGCCGGGAAGCCGCCCAAAACGCCGACCTGATCCTGTTCGTCTGCGACGGCTCCAAGCCCCTGGACGACGAAGACCGGGCGGTTATCGACTTCTGCGCCGGCAAGGAAAACGCCATTGCCCTGATCAACAAATCCGATCTGCCCCGGATCGTCCAGCCCGGGGATCTGCCCTTTACCCAGGTGATCTGCGTCAGCGCCAGAGACGGCACGGGACTTGACCTGCTTGCGGATGTGGTGGATGATATGTTTGCCGGCGAAGCCCCCTGTGACGGTTCCATTCTCTCCAATCCCCGGCAGGCGGATGCCCTGCGCCGCAGCTATGAGGCGCTGCTCTCCGGGCTCCAGGGTCTGAAGCTGGGCTGCACCCCCGATGCCGTGCTCACCGACATTGAGCTTGCCATGGAAGCCATGGGAGAGGTCACCGGCGCCACCGTCCGGGAGGATATCACCAGCCGGATTTTTCAACGTTTTTGTGTAGGAAAGTGATGAAATCATGATTTATCTGGATAATTCCGCCACCACCAAGCCCTGTCCCCAGGCGGTGGAGGCAATGATGCGCTGTCTGACGGAAAACTGGGCAAACCCCAGCGCCCTGTATTCCTTCGGCATCGAAACCGCAAAGCAGCTCCGGGCCGCCAGAGGCCAGGTGGCGGCTGCCATGGGCGCGGAGCCCGACCGGGTGTTCTTTACCTCCGGCGGCACGGAAGCGGACAACTGGGCGGTATACGGCACGGTCAAACGTCTGGGCAAGCGGGGCAGGCACATCGTCACCACCGCCGTGGAGCACCACGCCATTCTGAACCCCATGCAGGATCTCCAGGCCCAGGGATACGAAATCACCTATCTGCAGCCGGATCATGAGGGCCGTGTCTCCCCGGAGGATCTGAAAAACGCCCTGCGTCCCGATACCATTCTGGTATCCGTCATGATGGTCAACAACGAGAGCGGCGCGGTCATGCCCATTGACCGGATGGCAAAGCTGACCCACAGGCTTTCTCCCAACGCCCTGTTTCACACCGACGCGGTGCAAGGCTTCCTGAAGGTGCCCTTCCAGGCGAAAACCCTGGGGGCCGATCTGATCTCGGTTTCTTCCCACAAAATCCATGGCCCCAAGGGTGCCGGCGCGCTGTACATCAGTCCCAGGCTCAAGAGCTTCCCCGCGCTTCTTCTGGGCGGCGGTCAGGAAAACGCCTACCGCAGCGGCACGGAGGGCACCCCCGCTATTTTCGGCTTTGCCGCCGCCTGCGCTGCCGGCGCAGCCACCTTCCGCGGCGACATTTCCCGGGAAAAGGCGCTGCTGGATCTGGCAATCGAAAAGTTATGTAAACTCCCCGGTGTGGTCATCAACGGCGCCCACGACGCGCCGCACATTCTCTCTCTCTCCATTCCCGGGGTTCCCACCCAGAACACGCTGAATCTTCTGCAGGACGCGGGCATCTGCGTCTCCGCCGGTTCCGCCTGTGCCAAGGGACACCGCAGCCATGTGCTGTCCGCCATGGGCCTGTCTCCCGAGATCATCGACGGATCCTTCCGGGTTTCCCTGTGCAGGGACAACACGGAAGCGGACATAGAAGCCCTGGCCGCCGCCGTCGAAGGGGTCATCCAGCGAATGAAGGGCTGATTCCTTTTTGGACGGATTCCGGCGCACAATTCTCTTTCTTCCAATGAACGCCCCCCAATGCGGCTTTTTCCGCATTGGGGGGCACCTTTGTCTCAATGTCCGTTTTCCCGGTTCCGAACGCCGGCGGATGTGTTCCTCATTTGCCTGTAAAATGGTTTCGTCTGTAATACTGCACCCGGAGGAATTGCTCCAGCAGCGCCTGCTGCTCCCCGGTCAGAGTTCGCAGCACATTTCCCTCCAGATCCATGCATACGCCGATGTCGTTGATCACCGGCAGCACCGCGGCAACCTGACCGGCGTACATGGCGTAGGCATCGCCGGTGTAGCCCGCCAGACGGTAAAACTCATTCATCAGGAAGCACGGGCTGATGGCAGGTCCCTTGCCCCGGAAGTCATTGCCCGTCACCTGCTTTGCCGCGTCGTTTGCCCAGATCAGGTAGGGAGTCTGGTAGTAGTTGAGAAAGCCGGTATCGTCCGCCACATCGATGTTCAGCCCCAGCTCATGATAGATGGAATTGCCGTTTCCCATCCAGGGCATATGGTCGCCGAACAGGATCACCACCACAGGCTCCGGGTTATCCCGCAGGGAATCGATCATCTCCACCAGGCGCAGATTCACATCCTCCATCAGCGCGAAGTAGTTGTTCAGCGTGTTGTAGGTACTCTCCGTCCAGCCGCCGTTTGCCAGGTACTCCTTTTCAAACTGCACATCGTCGGCATAGGGGCCGTGTCCCTCATAGGTCACGCTGAAGGAGAAATAGTCCTCTCCCCTGGCGGCAGCCTCCTCAAACTGCTTTACGATCTGCGGAAACAGGATCCCGTTCACGCTGCAATGGTAGCCGTTGTTCAGCGCCATGTAGGTGTCTTCGTCAAAGTAATAGTTCTGGAAGCCCAGATTGGGATTCACGTTCTGCCGGTTGTAGAACCAGTTGTAGCAGGGGTGGCTGCCCTCCACGGTATAGCCCTGATCCCGGAAGAACCAGGCGTGGGAGTCCGTGGCCCGGCGGAAGCTGGGCAGGGTGGACAGTCCCGAAATGAAGCAGCGCTCGGTATTGATGGTGCCTGCCGCAAAGATATTCGTCACCAGATTGCCAGTATAGGACTCCGCGGCGATCCGGTCCATGCTTTCATAGGGATCGTTGGTAAATTCCAGGGTGTCAAACTTGCGGAAATCGCCGTAGGCCTCCAGCATCACAGAGATCACATTCACCCGCTTTTCCGCGGGAATATCCTCCGGGGCAAAGCCCTCCAGGATCTTCTTTGCCTCCGCTTCGCTGTATCCCTCCGGCTCCCGGTCCACCGCGTCCCCGGCGCTGTGCAGAAACGGATACCAGAAGCCTCTGGACTGGAACTGCTGGGTGGTAGACCACTGGTTGATGTATGTCAGATTCCTCGTCTGATAGTAGACCGTCCCGGAAAGGTAGTATTTCTGGAATCCCACTGCCGCAAGCACTGCCGTGGCAAGCAGCAGCGCCCCGCGAACCCGGGCATTGCGGATCTTTCCCCTGCAGAAAAAGGCCATCAGCGCCACGCCGAAGGCCAGCACCGCCGCCACAAGGATCATCTTTGTGCCGATGACGATCTGATACCGCTGGGACATGGTTTTGGCTTCCATGGCGATGCGGATGTCCTCAAACAGGAAGGGGTCATCCCGGAACAGCAGCTTGTAGTGGTTGATCCAGGTGGGGATCATGGTGAGCAGGGACGCGGCGCCCGCGGCAGCCGCCGCATTGTCAAACCAGAAGTAGAAAAGAAGGATCATGACCACGGGCGGCGCCAGATTCAGCGCCAGGATCAGAGGATTGCGCAGGTAGGAGCCGAACAGCTCCGTGGGCAGGGCAAAGGCCTGGCTGGCATAGTACAGGCTGAAAAGCCCAAGCACGGCGCCAAAGAGCACCAGGCAGCACCATGTGACCAGCTCCTGGAGGACGCAGTCGCCCTTTCTTAAGGTGATCCAGCGGTCATATATGTAATATTTCCGCGCCGCGTTCTTCAGGATCCGGCTGTGCAGTCCGCCGTAGGCGGCATATTCCCCTTCCGGCAGATTCTGCCCCGGCAGGCGGAAGCTCTCAAAGCGCCCGGTTTGGGGGTCATAGGCGTTGGCAATCAGGGAGATCCCCTCCTGCCGGCACCAGCCCTCCAGAACCATGGCAGGATGGGCAGACAAAACCTCTATATCCCGGTCAGGCAGGAACAGCTTCCCGCCCTTTCTCCGGAAGAATGCCGCTTCCAGCTTCTCCGGCTCCCGCAGCTTCCCCAGGAAGCGCCAGAAGCCGCCCAAATACCGCTCCCGGCGGATCAGCCCGAAAAAATACAGCAGCCCCAGCGCCCACATCCGGGGCAATTCCCGGATCAGCCCGATCTGGTGCGCCAGACAGAACCGAAAGAACGCCCGGTGGAATTTCCCTTGATAGACAGTATCCTCAAATACAACAAATCTTCTCATTTTTTCTTCATCTTTCCACGAAAAAGTGCTTCTTTCAACATAACAGACTATAACACTTTCAAAATCCAAAGTCAATTGGAAAGAACTGTGCCGGGTTCCGGTGCCCGGGCGCAAAAAATTCCACACAAAAGGCGGTTTCCCGCCTTTTGTGTGGAAAGGTTCTCTTTGAAGCGCGATGTTGGAATGAATTACACCATTGCCGCGGTGATAATGGCCATCTTATAGACCTCGTCGGCATTGCAGCCACGGGACAGGTCGTTGATGGGCGCGTTCAGACCCTGCAGGATGGGGCCGTAGGCCTCAAAGCCGCCCAGACGCTGGGCGATCTTGTAGCCGATGTTGCCGGCTTCGATGCAGGGGAACACGAAGGTGTTGGCATAGCCCGCCACCTTGGAGCCGGGGAACTTCAACTGTCCGACCACGGGAGAAACCGCGGCGTCAAACTGCATTTCGCCGTCCAGCGCCAGATCGGGCGCCATCTCCTTGGCAACGGCAGTGGCCTGCTGGCTCAGGGAAACGGTGCCGCCCTTGCCGGAGCCCTTGGTGGAGAAGCTCAGCATGGCAACCTTGGGGTCGATGCCAAAGACCTTGGCGGTGTTGGCGGTCTCGATGGCCACCTCCGCCAGCTTCTGGGCAGCGGAAACCACCACGTTGCCGTCCTTGTCCACGGTGTCCTGATAGTCGATGTTGATGGCGCAGTCGCCCATCGCCAGCTTCTCGTCGCCGCGAACCAGGATGAAGCAGGAGGACACCAGGTGGGCACCCTTCTTGGTCTTCACAAGCTGCAGGGCGGGACGGACGGTATCGGCGGTGGAGTATGTAGCGCCGCCCAGCAGGGCATCGGCGTAGCCCATCTTGACCAGCATGGTGCCGAAGTAGTTGCCCTTGGCGAGAGCCTTGCGGCAGTCTTCCTCGGTCATCTTGCCCTTGCGAAGCTCCACCATCTTCGCCACCATTTCGTCCATGCCTTCATAGGTGGCCGGATCCAGGATCTCCACGCCCTCGATGTTGAAGTTGCCTGCCTTGGCGGCAGCCCTGACTTCTTCCACGTTGCCCACCAGAATGGGGGTCAGGAAGCCACCCTCCACCAGGCGGGAGGTTGCCTCCAGGATCCGGGGATCGGGGCCTTCGGTGAAGACGATCTTGCGGGGATTTGCCTTCAGTGTTTCGATCATAGAAGTGAACATAGGATATCTCCTCCATCTTTGTTTTTGTCGCAATGATTATACAACGGTTTGCCCGCTTACGCAACCGTTTTTACAAAATTTAGGGGATAATCTTGCTGGCTTTCAGGTAGCGCTCCTCCTCGGAGAAGATGCACCCACAGTATTTCTGCATATAAAAGCCCAGCTCCCGGGCCCGCTCCTGCCCCGCCCGGAAATAGGGCCGGAAATCCCGGTACAGGAATTCCACGCCGTATTCGCCGGCTGCCCGCTGGGCAATCTCCCGCATCAGATCGTGCTGCTGATAGGGGGAAATGAACAGCGACGAGGTAAAGCTGTCAAAACCGCCCTCGGCAGCGGTCTTTGCCGCCTCATAGAGCCGCATTTCGTAGCACTTGACGCAGCGGTGCCTGAATTCCATGTCCTCCGCCACTTCCCTGACAAAAGGACGGATCCCATAGTCGTTTTTTTCGATCACGGGCAGGTCAATGGTCTGGGCATAGTCCCGCAGGCAGTTGCGCCGGGCACGGTACTCGGTAAAGGGGTGGATGTTTGGGTTATACCAGAAGCCGGTGACTTCAAAATGGTCACCGCGCAGCACATCGATGCACTGGTTGGCGCAGGGCGCGCAGCAGATATGGAGCAGTGTCTTCATAAGGATCCTCCGAATCGGAAAAATGTACTCCTATCATAGCACAAAACCGTTTTTTGTGCAATATGCGGGTTGGACAATCCCCCGATCCCGTGATATGATGCGAAGAAAATGGAGGTTTTGTGCATATGCAGTACAATCAGGAAAGCTGGGCAGGGAAAATCAACCGGAAACTGCTGAAAAAGCAGCGGATCATCGCCGCGGCGGCAGGCCGGGAAAAAGCGGATCTGGTTCTGAAGAACGCGGACTATGTCAATGTGTTCTCCGGCGAGATCTCCCATGGGGACATCGCGGTTGCCGAGGGGCTGATCGTGGGCATGGGCAGCTACAGCGGCATCGAGGAAGTGGACATGACCGGCAAGATTGTCTGTCCGGGCTTTTTGGATGCCCACATCCATCTGGAATCCAGCCTGGTCTCTCCCCGGGAATTCGCCAGAGCCGTGCTTCCCCACGGCACCACCACCGTGATCACCGATCCCCATGAGATCACCAATGTCATGGGCACCGACGGCATCGACTATATGCTAGAAGCCACGGAAGACCTGCCCTTGGATGTGCAGTTTATGATCCCCTCCTGCGTGCCCGCGTCTCCCATGGACGAGAGCGGCGCCAACCTGGACTACCGGGACATCGATTCCTTCTTTGAGCATCCCCGGGTGCAGGGTCTGGCGGAGATGATGAACTACCCCGGCGTCCTGGCGGCAGACAGCGAGACCGTCGCCAAAATCGTGGCCTCCCAGGCGCATCACAAGAAGATCGACGGTCACGCGCCCGGTCTGAGGGGCAATGATCTGAACGCCTACATGGCAGCCGGCGTCTATTCCGACCATGAGTGCGCCGACATGGAGGATGCCCTGGCCAAGCTGCGGATGGGCCAGTTCATCATGATCCGGGAGGGCACCGCTGCCCGGAATCTGGAAGCGCTGGTGGGTCTGATCTCCGAAAAATACTACGACCGCTGTATGTTCTGCACCGACGACAAGCACCCCAGCGACCTGCTGGAGAAGGGGCACATCGACTATATCTGCCGCAAGGCGGTGGCGCTGGGCGCCGACCCCATTCGCACCGTGCAGGTGGCCTGCCACAATGCCGCCCGGTATTTCCTGCTGAACAACCGGGGCGCCATCGCGCCGGGCTATCTGGGTGATTTCGCGGTTCTGGACAATCTGAAGGATTTCCATGTGACCATGGTGTTCAAGAAGGGAAAGCTGGTCTGCCGGGACGGCCAGGTGGTGGACTTCCCCGCTCCCCATATTCCCGATTACCTGGTAAACAAGGCCCACGATACCTTCCATCTGCGGCATCTGACCCCTGAGGATTTCGGGGAAAAGCGGCAGAAAGCCGTCATCGGCATGATCCCCGGGCAGATCGTCACGGAGGACCGGGGCTACGCCTCCCGGGTGGATGTGGAAAAGGACATTCTGAAAATGGCGGTGGTGGAACGCCACAAAAACACCCACCACATCGGAATCGGCTACCTCAACGGCTACGGAATGAAAGCCGGCGCCGTGGCGACCTCCGTGGCCCACGACAGCCACAACATCATCGTGGTCGGCACCAATGACGCGGACATGGCTGCCGCCGCCAACCGGATCGCGGAAAACCACGGCGGAATCGTTGTGGTGCGGGACGGCGAAATCCTGGGCGAGCTGAAGCTGGAGATCGCCGGGCTGATGAGCGAATGTGATCTGGTCAGCGTCAACGCTGCGCTGGAAAACGCCAAGGCAGCCGCCCACCTGCTGGGTGTGAATCCCGGTGTGGATCCGTTCATGACCCTGTCCTTCATGAGCCTTCCCGTGATCCCCACCCTGCGGCTCACCACCCGGGGTGTGCTGGATGTGCTGACCCAGCAGTATGTGTAACCCTGTTCACGCTCCCGGACAGCATACCGCTGTCCGGAAGCGTGAAGTTTTTTGTTTAATTTCACAAGAAAAAATCGAAAAATAATACTTGAATTTTGCACAATGCTGTAAGATAATAATAAGACACTAAATTGGAGGAATAGCCGATGGCGAAACTATACTTTAAGTACGGCGCGATGGGCTCCAGCAAAACCGCCCAGGCGCTGATTACCAAGTACAACTACGAGGAGAATGATCTCCAGGTCTGGCTCATTAAGCCCAGTGCGGACACCCGGGACGGCGTACAGCGTCTTCGCAGCCGGATCGGTCTGGAAGCGGATGTGGAGGTGATCCCCCCGGAGACCGACATCTATCAGCTCTTTGCCCGCAGCCAGAAGGGGCACTGCGATGTGGTCATCGTGGACGAGTGCCAGTTCATGACCCCGGAGCAGATCGACCAGCTTCGCTTCATCGTCAACGACTTCAATATTCCCGTCATGTGCTTCGGACTGCGGACGGATTTCCAGTGCCACCTGTTCGGCGGCAGCAGACGGCTCATGGAAGTGGCCGACGCCATTCTGGAGATCAAGACCATCTGCGACTGCGGCGCGAAGGCCACCGTCAACGCCCGGATCGACAGTGACGGCCACATTGTGACCGAAGGCGCGCAGCTTCTGCTGGGCGGCAACGACAGCTACATTGCCATGTGCCACCGCTGCTGGATCCGCGGCATCAAGGAGCACAAGGTCATCAAGCTCCACGGCCAGGGGTCACCCGAATCCCTGTAAAAACTCATTTCACATTTTTAGGAGGACAATACCAATGGACATTCAGAAGATTCTCGCGGCCTGCGACCACACCCTGCTGGGTCAGACTTCCACCTGGGAGCAGATCAGAGGGATCTGCGACGACGGCATGAAGTACCACACCGCTTCCGTCTGCATCCCCGCTTCCTTCGTGAAGCAGGCCAAGGATTATGTGGGTGATAAACTGGCGGTCTGCACCGTCATCGGCTTCCCCAACGGCTACGCCACCACCGCTTCCAAGTGCTTCATGGCATCCGATGCCGTGGACAACGGCGCTGACGAGGTGGATATGGTCATCAACATCGGCTGGGTCAAGGAAGGCAAGTACGCCGAGCTGCTGGAGGAAATCAAAGCCATCAAGGCCGCCTGCAAGGGCCGGATCCTGAAGGTCATCATCGAGACCTGCCTGCTCACCGACGAGGAAAAGATCCGGATGTGCCAGGTGGTCACCGAGTCCGGCGCGGACTTCATCAAGACCTCCACCGGCTTCTCCACCGCGGGTGCCACCTTCCACGATGTGGAGCT
Source organism: Faecousia sp. (assembly GCA_051867435.1). Taxonomy (GTDB): domain Bacteria; phylum Bacillota; class Clostridia; order Oscillospirales; family Oscillospiraceae; genus Faecousia. The sequence continues at coordinate 8,875 of JBJDYP010000097.1, read as the reverse complement.
GTTCGCGGCGCACGTTGGCCCCAACGTGAAGATCAAGGCCGCCGGCGGCATCTCCAGCCTGGAGGACGCGGAGAAGTTTATGGCGCTGGGCGCTTCCCGTCTGGGCACATCCCGGGTGGTGAAGATCGTCAAGGCAATGGAAGCCGGCAAAAAAGACAACAGCACCGGATATTAAGAACGGAACAGAATAGGAGAGAATGATTATGGCGAACTATCCCACCCCCCATATTAACGCGAAGCCCGGCGATTTCGGCAAGACCGTCCTGATGCCCGGCGATCCCCTGCGCTCCAAGTTTATCGCGGAGAATTTCCTGGAGAATCCCGTCCTCGTGAACAACGTCCGCGGTGTCCAGGGCTACACCGGCACCTACAAGGGCGTGAAGGTCTCCGTCATGGCCTCCGGCATGGGTATGCCCGCCATCGGCATCTACACCCATGAGCTGTTCACCATCTTCGGCGTGGAGAACATCATCCGTGTAGGCTCCGCCGGCTCCATCCAGGAGGATGTGAAGATCCGGGATCTGGTCATCGGCCAGGGTGCCTGCACCGATTCCAACTGGGCTGCCCAGTTCCATCTGCCCGGCACCTTCGCGCCCATCGCTTCCTATGATCTGCTGCACAACGCCGTGGAAGCCGCCCAGGAGCTGGGTGTCCGCTATCATGTGGGCAACATCAACTCCTCCGACGTGTTCTACGGCGACCATGTGGGCGTGCCCGAGGGTCTGGATTCCGTCTACGGTCTGAAGAAGATGGGCGTTATGGCGCTGGAGATGGAGGCCGCCGCCCTGTACATGAACGCCGCCCGCTACGGCAAGCGGGGCCTGTGCATCTGCACCATTTCCGACAACGTCCTCACCGGCGAGGAGACCACGGCGGAGGAGCGCCAGAATTCCTTCACCGACATGATGAAGGTCGCGCTGGAAGTGGCTGTCCGGATGGAAAAGTAAGGAGTGCCCGCAATGAAACGCGTTTTTCTGATCGTTCTGGATTCCTGCGGCGCGGGTGCCGCGCCGGATTCCGAAAAGTTTGGCGACATCGGTGTCCACACCATCGAGTCCATTCATTCCCACCCGGATTTTTCCGCCGTGAACATGAAGAAGATCGGCATGGGCAACATTGACGGTCTTTCCTTCCTGGGCACCGAAGCCCATCCCACCGGCGCGGTTGCCCGGCTCCAGGAGCGTTCCATGGGCAAGGACACCACCATCGGCCACTGGGAGATCGCGGGCATTGTGTCCGACGATCCCCTTCCCACCTACCCCAACGGCTTCCCCCGGGAGGTTCTGGACGAGTTTGAGAAGGCCACCGGCAGAGGCACGCTGTGCAACCTTCCCTACTCCGGCACCGATGTGATCCGGGACTACGGCGAGGAGCAGCTTCGCACCGGCAAGTGGATCATCTACACCTCCGCGGACTCCGTGTTCCAGATCGCTGCCCACGAGGAGCTGATCCCTCTGGAGGAGCTGTACGAAGCCTGCCGTACCGCCCGCAGGATCCTGCAGGGCAAGCACGGCGTGGGCCGGGTCATCGCCCGTCCCTTTGTGGGCAACCCCACCGACGGCTTCAAGCGCACCAGCAACCGTCACGATTTCTCTCTGGAGCCTCCGAAGGAGACCCTGCTGGACGCGGTGAAGAAGGCAGGGCTGGACTCCATCTCCGTGGGCAAGATCTATGACATCTTCGCCCACCGGGGCACCACCGAGCAGATCTATACCACCGGCAACACCGACGGCATGGAGAAGACCCTGGGCTATGCCAAGCGCGATTTCCACGGTCTGTGCTTCACCAACCTGGTGGATTTCGATATGCTCTACGGCCACCGCAGAAATATCCCCGGCTACGCCAAAGCCTTTGCCGAGTTTGACGGCTGGCTTCCCAGCCTGATGGCGCAGTTGGGTGAGGAGGACTGCGTCATGATCACCGCCGACCACGGCTGCGATCCCGCGTACCTTGCCACCACCGACCACACCCGGGAATATGTGCCGCTGGTCATCGCCGGTCCCAAAATCAAGAGCGTGAACCTGGGCACCCGCTATAGCTTCGCGGACATCGCCGCCACCGTGGCAGAGCTGCTGGGCGTTCCCCTGGATACTCCGGGCAAGAGCTTCGCGGCGGATATCGTCTGATGTATTACTGCGAAAACTGCTGCGCCGCCGCGGAGGAATCCCGCTGCCCCGTCTGTAAGCGGCGGCATTTGCGGCCTGCCCGTTGGGAGGATTACTGCTATCTTGCCACCCGGGACAAGCTGTGGAGCGAGCCGCTGAAGGACTATCTGACGCACAGCGGCATCCCCTTTGTTGCCCAGCGCTGCGGCGGCAAGTCCCTGTCCTTCTACGGCATCGCCGGAGCGGAACAGGAGAAGCTCTTTGTCCGCTGGGGGGATCTGGCGAAAGCCCGGGAGCTGCTGGAGGCACTGGAGTCGGAGAAAGTGACAATCCTGCCGGAAGACGGGGAAAATTGGGAAGAACCGGAATGATCTTCCCGCCGGGAGGAACCCCCAACGGGGATCCGTCCGAAGACCCGGGCAAGTGCTTCGGTACCGGGGAGGGGTCTCCGCGGAAAATGTTAGGAGGAAAAGCAATGAACTATAAGGAATTGGCGGATCTGTCCATCGAGGCAATGGCTCACGCTTACGCCCCCTATTCGGGCTACAAGGTGGGTGCCGCGCTGCTGTGTGCGGACGGGACGGTGTATCAGGGCTGCAACATTGAAAACGCGTCCTACACCCCCACCATCTGCGCCGAGCGCACCGCGATTTTCAAGGCCGTCTTTGACGGTCACCGGGACTTTACCGCCATCGCGGTATGCGGCGGCAAGGACGGAAAGCTGACCGGCGCGTTCCCTCCCTGCGGTGTCTGCCGCCAGGTCATGCGGGAATTCTGCAGGGACGATTTCCGGATCATTATGGTCGGTGCGGACGGATCCTGCGAAATCCATACGCTGGCTGAGATCCTTCCGTTCAGCTTTTCCGCGTCCGAGCATATGCGTTGATCGCGAAAAATCCGGTCCGCGCAATCTGTCTGTTCTCCCCGAAAACTGTCAATGTGACGAAATTCTCCGAATCCATCCAAAAACAGGAAAATATCTATTGATTTTTCGGCAGAACTATGAGATAATACACTGCGGTATGCGTAATACCGTAAATGAAAAAATTTGGAGGTAAAACAATGAAAAAGATCATCGCACTTCTGCTGGCTATGGTTCTGGTTCTGGGCCTCGTCGCCTGCCAGGGTTCCAAGCCCGGCGAAGGTGGCAACACTGCCGATTTCCGTGTTGCCATGATTACCGACTACGGCGATATCACCGACCAGTCCTTCAACCAGACCACCTACGAGGCTGGCAAGGCTTGGTGCGAAGCCAACAAGGTCGACTACACCTACTACAAGCCCACCGGTGACTCCACCGCTGAGCGTGTTGCCATGGTGGACAAGGCTGTTGCTGATGGCTACAACGTCCTGCTGCTGCCCGGCTTTGCTTTCGGCGGCACCATCGCTGAGACCGCTGCCAACTACCCCGAAGTGAAGTTCGTCGCTCTGGACGTCTCCGCTTTCGACCTGGGCCTGGATCCCGTTCCCGCCAACGTCTTCTCCGCTGTCTATCAGGAAGAGCTGCCCGGCTACATGGCTGGCTACGCTGCAGTGAAGCTGGGCTACACCAAGCTGGGCTTCCTGGGCGGCATGGCTGTTCCCGCTGTTATCCGCTACGGCTACGGCTTCGTGCAGGGCGCTAACGCTGCTGCCGAAGAGCTGGGCAAGACCGGCGAAGTCTCCGTGAACTATGTCTACGGCAACCAGTTCTACGGCGATGCTGACATCAAGGCTTACATGGACACTTGGTATGCCGGTGAGACCGAAGTCGTCTTCGCTTGCGGCGGCGGCATCTTCACCTCCGCTGCTGAGGCTGCTGCAGCTACCGGCAAGAAGGTGATCGGCGTTGACGTCGACCAGGCTGGCGTTATCGACAGCCAGTTCGGCGAGGGTCTGACCGTTACCTCCGCTATGAAGGGTCTGGCTGCTACCGTTAACACCGTTCTGTCCGACCTGGCTGCCGGCAAGTGGGATAACTACTCCGGCAAGGTTACCACTCTGGGCCTGATCTCCAAGAATCCTTCCGAGAACTATGTCGCTCTGGGCGAATCCACCCAGTGGAACGAAGGCTTCACCCAGGCTGACTACGAGGCTCTGGTTGCTGCCATGTTCGAAGGCACCGTTAAGGTTTCCAACGACACTGAGAACGCTCCTGAAGTCTCCATCGCTGTTGACTATCAGGGCAACATTAAGTAATTTCGGTTTCAACTGAATTTGCTTCCTCCCGGATCTTCGGATCCGGGAGGTTTTTCTGTTTCCTCATGAAAATGCTTCTTTTTCGGGTTTAACGCCCTCACAAGTGACTTGGTAATTAAGAGAAATGCAAAAAAATGCTTTACAATGCAGGACGAGATATGGTAGAATAAAACAAAAGGAACTCGAGAACAGGGCGCAGACTGTCAAATTTGACAGATCGGACACCTTTTTCGGAGTTTACTGAAGGAGGTATGCAGAATTGGAAAATTTCGCAGTTGAGATGCTGCACATCACCAAGCGCTTCCCTGGCATTATCGCGAACGACGACATCACACTTCAGCTCAGGCGCGGAGAAATCCACGCATTGCTGGGTGAGAACGGTGCCGGCAAATCCACTCTGATGAGCGTGCTCTTCGGCCTGTATCAGCCGGAAGAGGGCGAAATCCACATGGATGGCAAGAAAGTGGAGATCCGGGACCCCAACGATGCGAATGATCTGGGCATTGGCATGGTGCATCAGCACTTTAAGTTGGTGGAATGTTTCTCTGTCCTGGACAACATTATTCTGGGCGTTGAGCCCAACAAGATGGGTTTCCTGCAGAAGCAGAAGGCCCGCGAGAAGATCATTGCCCTGTCGCAGCAGTACGGCCTGCAAGTGGATCCCGATGCGCTGATTTCCGACATTACCGTTGGCATGCAGCAGCGTACCGAAATCCTGAAGATGCTCTACCGTGACAACGACATTCTGATCTTTGACGAGCCCACCGCCGTGCTGACTCCCCAGGAAATCGACGAACTTATGGCCATCATGCGCAACCTGGCGAATGAAGGCAAGAGCATCCTGTTCATCACCCACAAGCTGGCAGAGATCATGGCAGTATCCGACCGCTGCTCCGTTCTGCGCAAGGGTAAGTACATCGGCACCGTAGAAACCAAGAATACCACCGTTGATGAGCTCTCCCGCATGATGGTTGGCCGGGATGTGAACTTTGTGGTAGAGAAAGAGCCTGCGAAGCCCACCGATGTTGTCCTGGATGTGAAGAACATTACCGTTGCCTCCAAGTCGCACAACAACAACGCGGTCAAGAATGTTTCCTTCCAGGTTCGCCGCGGCGAGATCGTCTGTATCGCCGGTATCGACGGCAACGGACAGACCGAGCTGGTTTACGGCATCACCGGCCTGGAAAAGCTGCGCTCCGGCAGCCTGACCCTTGCGGGCAAGGATATTACCCGCGCGCCCATCCGCCAGCGTTCCATCATGGGCATGAGCCACATCCCGGAGGACCGCCACAAGCACGGCCTTGTGCTGGATTATTCTCTGGAATACAACATGATCCTGCAGCGTTATTTCGAAGAAGAGTTTACGAAACGCGGCATTCTGCGCCGCAATAATATCCGGGCCTACTCCGACCGCCTGATCGAGCAGTACGATGTCCGCTCCGGTCAGGGCTCCATTACCACAGCCCGTTCCATGTCCGGCGGCAACCAGCAGAAGGCGATCATTGCCCGTGAGATCGACAAGAATCCTGAACTGCTGGTGGCTGTCCAGCCCACCCGTGGACTGGATGTGGGTGCCATTGAATACATTCACAAGCAGATCGTTGCCCAGCGTGACGCCGGCAAGGGCGTGCTGCTGGTCTCTCTGGAGCTGGATGAGGTGATGGCTCTGTCTGACCGGATTCTGGTGATGTACGAGGGTGAAATTGTCGCCGAACTGGATCCCAAGACTACCACCGTTCAGGAAATGGGTCTGTATATGGCCGGTGCCAAGAGAATGGAGGTGCAGTAAGTTATGAAAAAGGAAAGAAATCCCCTGCTGCGCAATAATTCCGTGCAGACGCTGCTCTCCTCTCTGCTGTGCATCCTGATCGGTCTGATCGTGGGCTATCTGGTACTGCTGGTCATCAACGCCGAAGGCGCTTTCCGGGCCATTATCGCGGTGCTGGAAAACTTCCTGCAGTATCCTTCCGCTGCCGCCCGGCTCAAATATTTTGGCAACACCCTGGTCAAGACCGCTCCTCTCATCATGTGCTCCCTGTCTGTGCTGTTTGCGTATAAGGTCGGTCTGTTCAATATCGGTGTTGCCGGCCAGTATGTGGTGGGCGCGGCAGCTTCCCTGTATTGCGCGATTCTCCTGAACCTGCCTTGGTGGGTTTGCCTGCTGGTGGCAGTCCTGTTCGGCGCTTTGTCCGGCGCTCTGTGCGGCGTGCTCCGTTCCTATGCCAATGTCAACGTGGTCATCTCCGGCATCATGCTGAACTGGATCAGCCTGTACATGACCAACCTGCTGCTGAAGCCTGCCATGGATCCTACCGGTAAGGATACATACCGCCTGATCACCTCGGGCCATCAGAACTCCATGCTGCCCCGCCTGGGTCTGGACAAACTGTTCAGCAACAACCAGTATGTAACCATTGCCATTCCTCTTACCATCCTCATGGCCATTCTCGTCTGGGTGGTCCTGGAAAAGACCAAATTCGGCTACGAGCTGAAGGCAACCGGAAATAACCTGAACGCAGCAAAGTACTGCGGCATGAAGGAAAACCGGAATATGATCCTGACAATGGCCATCGCCGGCGGTCTGGCTGCCATGGGTGCAGCGTTCTACTTCCTGACTGACTTTGAGCAGTGGAACGTGAACGCCTCCTCTGTCCCCGGCATGGGCTTCAACGGCATTGCCGCGGCATTCCTGGGCGGACTGAATCCCATCGGCGCTATTTTCTCTTCGTTCTTCATCCAGCACATCACATTGGGCGGCGGTAATGTGGATCTGAGCCATTACTGTGCGCAGATTGCTGACCTCATTACGTCCGTCATCATTTACCTCTGCGGCTTTGTGCTCTTCTTCAAGAGCTCCATGAACTCCTGGCTGGACCGCGCCGACGAAAAGCGCGCTGCCAAGATCGCTGCAGCAACGAAAAAGGAGGGCAATGAATAATGTTACTTCTTCTTCAGTATACACTTATTTTTGCCGCTGTTCTGCTCCTGGTTGCCCTGGGCGGCTGCTTCTCCGAGCATTCCGGCATCATCAACATCGGCTTGGAAGGTATCATGGTTATGGGTGCTCTTGGCGGCGCTCTGGTGATGCGGTTCCTGCCCTATAATCCCGCGCTTGGTCTGGGCGAAGACATCAAGATGTTCGTCATGGTGTTCCTGGGATCCGTGACCTGCGGCGTGATTTACTCCCTGTTCCTGGCTGTTCCCTGCATCAACTTTAACGCTGACCAAACCATCGTCGGTACGGCTATGAATCTGCTGGGTACCGCTCTGGCAACCGTTATCGTCAAGTCTATGAACACCGCCATCAATCCGGATGACCATTCTTCCGAAATCGCCTACATTGAGGCAAAGAAGGCATTCCATTCCACCTTTGGCGGATTTGAGCTGAACTGGTTTGTGGTTGTCACCGCAATTCTGCTGGTGGTCTCCATTATTCTGCTCTATAAGACCCGGTTTGGCCTCCGGCTCCGCGCCTGCGGCGAGCATCCCCAGGCAGCGGACTCTGTTGGCATCAACGTTTACAAAATGCGTTACGCGGGCGTTCTGATCTCCGGTTTCCTGGGCGGCCTGGGCGGTCTGGTTTATATCAGCGCAGGCGCAAGTATCTGGAAGTTTGAAGTTGGCGTTGCCGGTTTCGGTTTCCTTGCGCTGGCTGTTATGATCTTCGGCGCGTGGAAGCCCCAGCGGATCGCACTGGCAGCCCTGCTGTTCGGCCTGTTCCGCGCATTGTCCAATGTCAACCAGGGCATCCCCTTCCTGGCAAACCTGCACATTTCCAGCAGCGTATATCTGATGCTGCCTTACATCGTGTCTCTCATCATTCTGGCGCTGACCTCCAAGAATTCGCATGCGCCCAAGGCAGAAGGCATTCCCTACGACAAGGGCAGCCGATAAACACCGCTTTCATCCAAAAAACAGGACCTCTCCGGTTGGGAGGGTGCTCGTAAGACAGTTAACGGAGCGTATCGGTACAGATGCGCTCCGTTTCTTATGCCATTATGACCTATGGCGCAGTTGCAGGCAGCCTCCTTGGCTCTCCCTCTGGGAGAGCTGTCACCGAAGGTGACTGAGAGGGCCTTGCAGGCGCTTTTGAATGGTAATATCAATTTGTGTGCACACGCCACGAAAATCCCTATCGACATCTCGGTTGGAAAAACGCAGAACCTCCAATCCAAGCGCTGTCAAAAATGCGGAACGCGCAGAATCATAGGCCATCCCCTGGGGCTCATAGTGTTGAGAACCATCCAATTCAATAACTAACTTGGCAGAAGAACAATAAAAGTCTACGATAAATCTCCCGATGATTCGCTGTTTATAAATCTTCACCGGATATTTGCGGAGGAAAAGATACCAGAGTTTTCGTTCGTGGGGTGTCATCTCCCTGCGTAACCGCCGGGCGTTTTCCAGTTGGCTATTGTCCTTTGGTATGGTCATGTTTTTCCCTCTCAGTCGGCTGCGCCGACAGCTCTCCCAAAGGGAGAGCCAAGTTCCGCACGTAACGCACTACACCGAACGGTGTATAGAAGTGCGCCCTTTGTCAGTTCGACAAATTGGAATTGGTAATATTTAAGCGAGGGTTTAACAGCCTTCGC
>JBJDYP010000096.1:0-5417 GCA_051867435.1 Faecousia sp. | reverse complement strand
GACCGGGGCGACTACACCGGCGTGAAGTTTGCCGGTATGCTGCAGTACGACGGCGACCTGAAGATCCCCGAGCACTATCTGGTGCAGCCCCCCGTGATCCGGAACACGCTGACCGAGGTGCTGTGCGCCGCGGGCATCCATGAGTACGCCCTGTCCGAGACCCAGAAATACGGTCATGTGACTTACTTCTGGAACGGCAACCGTTCCGGCAAGGTGGACGAGAGCCTGGAGGTGTACGAGGAGATCCCCTCCGACGTGATTCCCTTTGAGCAGGCGCCTGCCATGAAGTCCAGGGAGATCACCGAGCACATGGTGGAGGCCATGGCTTCCGGCAAATTCCAGTTCCTGCGCTGCAACTACCCCAACGGCGATATGGTGGGTCACACCGGCGTCATGGAAGCGGTTGTGTATGCCATGGAGTGCGTGGACAGCGGCCTGAAGGCCATCCTTGAGGCAGCCGACAAGTACGGCTACACCGTGCTGATCACCGCCGACCACGGCAATGCCGACCAGATGACCGAAATGAAGAAGGGCAAGGTTTCCGTCCGCACCGCCCATTCCCTGAATCCCGTACCCTTCATCATCTATGACCGGGACAAGGCGTGGACCATCCGGGAGGGCGCCTACGGTCTGGCGAATGTGGCACCCACCGTGGTTGCCATGATGGGTATTCAAAAGCCCGACTGCTGGGAAGACAGCATGGTCTGATCCGGCGCGATTAACCGTAATTTCCACATAATGTTTCTGAAAAACCCATGAAGGAGGTCGTGATTCATGATTCATCACAACAATGACATCGGTTCCATTGGTGTCAGCACCAGCGTGTATACGGATATTGCCGGCACGGCTGCCATCAACTGCTTCGGCGTGAAGGGCATGGCTGCCCGCTCCGTTACGGACGGCGTGTATCATCTGCTCCGCAAGGAATCTGTGAGCAAGGGTGTTCTGGTGGAGTTCCACGAGGACAACTCCATCTCCATTGATCTGCACATCATGGTCGACCATGGCGTGAATCTTGCCGCGGTGGGCGCTTCCATTATTTCCGAAGTGCGCTATGTGGTAACAAAATGCACGGGCACCGAGGTTCGTGCGGTGAATGTCTATATCGATTCCATGATGATCGAATGATACGTTTCGGAGGTGTAATTCATTGAGGCAGACCATGAACGGGGCCGATTTCCGCAGACTTGTGATCAGTGCGGCCGCCTCTATCGAAATTCATAAGCAGACGCTGAATGAATTGAATGTGTTTCCTGTGCCCGACGGCGATACGGGTACCAATATGTCCATGACCATCAACGCGGCGGCGGCGGATCTTCGCAAGACCGAGGATCCCACCCTGGGCAAGGCAGCGAATGTGGCGGCATCCGCCATGCTTCGCGGCGCGAGGGGCAACTCCGGCGTGATTCTGAGCCTGCTGATGCGCGGGATCTCCAAGAAGCTGAAAAACGCGGAGGAGTGCGACGGCGTGCTGTGGGCCAACGCCCTGCAGGAAGGCGTGGACGCGGCTTACAAGGCTGTGATGAAGCCCGCGGAGGGCACCATCCTGACCGTCGCCAGACTGGCGGCAGCCAAGGCGCTGGCAGCGGCGGCGGAAAACAACTACCTGGAGTTCGTCCATGAGGCGGCGCTGGAGGAAGCGAAGGTTGCTCTGGCCAATACTGTGAACCAGAACCCCGTGCTGAAGAAGGCGGGGGTTGTGGATGCCGGCGGCAAGGGCTGGGTCTTTGCCCTGGAGGCCATGCTGGCAGCCATGCGCGGCGAGGATGTGACCGTGCCCGAGGAGGGCACCGTGGAGGTGAAGGAGCAGGCGGATTTCTCCGAGTTCAACACCGAGGACATCACCTTCAGCTACTGCACCGAGTTCATCGTCTCCCGGGAAAACGGCAACGATCCCGAGGAGCTGCGCGCTTTCCTGTCCGAGCTGGGCGACAGCCTGGTTCTGGTGGATGATGATGAAATCATCAAGGTCCATGTGCACACCAACAATCCCGGCACCGCGCTGCAGGAGGCGCTGAAGTACGGCTCCTTCGTCACCGTGAAGATCGAGAATATGCGCCTGCAGCACACCGAGAAGGTGATGACGGAGCAGGAGATCGCCCCCAGTATCGCGGAGCCCGAAAAGAAGCTGGGTGCCGTGGCGGTCTGTGCCGGCAGCGGCCTTGCCGACGTATTTATGAACCTGGGGGTGGATCAGGTGATTTCCGGCGGTCAGACCATGAACCCCAGCACCCAGGATATTCTGCTGGCGGTGAATCAGGTGCCCGCGGAGACCGTTTTCGTGCTGCCCAACAACAAGAACATCATCATGGCTGCCCAGCAGGTGGACGCGCTGACCCCCAAGCATGTGGTGGTCATTGAGAGCAAGACCGTTCCCCAGGGCGTTACCGCCATGCTGAGCTTCAACCCCGAAGGGGACGAGCAGGAGAACACGCAGACCATGACCGAGGCCATGAAGACCGTGGATACCATGCAGATCACCTACGCGGCCCGGAATTCCGATTTCGACGGCTACACCATCCACGAGGGTGACTATCTGGCCATGTACGGCAGCGCGCTCTTCGGCACCAGCCGGGACATCCGGGTGCTGCTGCGCAGCCTGGCGGAGAAAGCAAGAGACGGCGGCAAGGAGTACATCACCATTTACTATGGCGAGGAAATTGCCGAGAAGGATGCCCAGAAGGCTGCGGACCTGTTCAGCGAGATCTGCCCGGACGCGGATGTGAATCTGCTTCGCGGCGGTCAGCCGGTCTACTACTATATGATTTCGGCTGAATAAAAAGGAAAAACCGGAGCCGAGGAATCAGGCTCCGATTTTTTATTCCGGAAAGGAAGGAGATGGCAGATTTGGAAAAGCAAGGCACCGGCAAGGTGCTATCCGGCACCAGGCGGCTGATCGAAACGCTGGGGCGGATGCAGATTCCCGTATACGCGGCGAATGCCTGTTACTTTATCATACTGGCAGTGTTTCCCATCCTGCTTCTCATCATCTCCGTTCTGCGCTATACCGCGCTGCAGCCCGGGGATCTGATGGAGCTGCTGGAGCGGATCGTGCCCGATGTGGTTCTGCCGCTGCTCCGGCGGCTGGTGGATGCCTGCTATGCCGGCTCCACCGGCGTGGTGGTTTCCCTGTCCGCGCTCACGGCCCTGTGGTCTGCCAGCCGGGGAATCTACGGCCTGATTGTGGGCATGAACGCCATTTATGATGTCCGCGAGAACCGAAGCTACCTCTATATCCGGCTGATCAGTGTGCTGTATACCTTCCTGTTTTTGCTGGTGGTGCTGCTGACGCTGGTGCTCCATGTGTTCGGACGCACCATTGCCTCCTACATTCCCCAGTCCTCCAACGCCCTGATCCAGTTCATCGCGGATATCATCGACGGAAGGTTCCTTCTGCTGGTGGGTGTGCAGATCCTGCTGTTTACCGCGGTGTATATGGTGTTCCCCAACCGGCGAAACAACCTGTTCAGCAGCATTCCCGGCGCGGTGTTCGCGTCCCTGGGCTGGATGGCCTGCTCCAAGCTGTTTTCCATGTATGTGGAGTTTTTCTCCTCCTATTTCAACATCTTCGGCTCGGTGTATACCGTGGCGGTGGCAATGCTTTGGCTGTATTTCTGCATTTCCATCCTGTTCTACGGCGCCGCCCTGAACCGGCTGCTGGCATCCTGGCTGCGGAAATAGTTTTTTTGGAAATTTTGCAATTTGTTTACCAATGGCTGACTGTTTTGAGATAAAATGGAAAGAAGGAGGCGGTATTTGTGTTCGGATTGGTCACGGCAAGTATGGATGAGCTGTCCCCGGAGGAAAAACAGCGCTATACCGCCTGCTACTGCGGCATCTGCCGCCGGATCCGGGAGGAGGCATCTCCCGCCTGCCGCCTGGGACTGAGCTATGACATGGCCTTCCTTGCCCTGCTGCTGGGAAGCCTGTATGAGGGGCAGGAACGGGAGGGCACCGATGCCTGCCTGCTGCATCCTGTACGGAGGCGTCCCTGGGTGGACAGCGAGGTGATCACCTACGCGGCGGACATGAATGTGGCGCTGGCCTATTACAACTGCCTGGACGACTGGCAGGATGACAGAAAGCTGTCTGCCCGTGCCATGGCGGGGGTGTTCGGCAGGCATATGGAAAAGATCCGGGAGAAATATCCCAGGCAGTGCGCCGCCATGGACGGCGGCATCCGTCGCCTGCGCGCGCTGGAAGCGGAGGGCTGCCCCGACCCCGACCAGCCCGCCGGGTGCTTTGGAGAACTGATGGCGGAGCTGCTGGTGCTGCGGGAGGATCTGTGGGCGCCCACGCTGCGGGAAATGGGCTTCGCGCTGGGAAGGTTTATCTACCTGGCGGACGCGGTTCTGGATCTGGAGAAGGACAAAAAACGACACGATTACAACCCCTTGCTTGCCCATGGGGAGGGAGAGGATCCCGGGGCGTGGGAGCAGTATCTGGTGCTTGCCATGGCGAAGTGTACGGAGTGCTTCGAGCGGCTGCCCCTGGTGCAGGACAAGGGGATTCTGGACAATATCCTTTACAGCGGCGTTTGGATCAATTATAATCGCCGCGGGAAGAATCGCCGGGAGGGAAAGCAATGATAGAGGATCCGTACAGGGTGTTGGGCGTAAGCCCGGATGCCAGCGATGAAGAAATCAAAAAGGCATATCGTCAGCTTGCGAAAAAATACCACCCGGATGCCAACCCCGGGGATGAACAGGCTGCAAAGCGGATGCAGGAGATCAACGCCGCCTATGAGCAGATCAAGAACCCCCAGAAGGCAGCGGGCAGCGGTACCGCCGGCGGCTATGGCTACGGCGGGTACGGCTACGGAGCCTACGGCGGGCAGCAGTCCTATGCCGGACAGGGCACCAACTATGCCCAGTCCGCCATGCAGTACATCCGGTTCGGACGCTTCCGGGAGGCGCTGCAGGCGCTGAGCAATGTGCCCCAGGGTGAGCGGGACGCCTACTGGTACTATGTCAGTGCCCTGGCCAACAATGGGGTGGGAAACCAGGTCGCGGCGCTGGAGCATATCCGCAGGGCAGTCTCCATGGATCCGGGCAACCCGACCTACCTGCACACGCTGGAGGTCATCGAGCACGGCGGCGATGCCTACCGCCAGAGGGCAAGCGAATACCGCGGCTTCTCCGGCGACGGGTCTGTCTGCTCGTCTCCCTGCCTGTGGTGCCTCCTGATGCAGCTATGCTGCCGCTGCTGTTAAGCTATGACAAGAGCCCTTTCGGAGCGAACCGAAAGGGCTTCCGTTATTTTTTGTAAAGATCCTCGTCCCGGAGGGGAATGGGGCCGCGCGCTTTCTCAAACTCCCGTACACACTGCTGCGCCAGATATTCCAACTGGGCATTCATACTCATTCTTAAGGCAATACCGCACAGAAAAAAGTGCCAAATACCGCCGAGTGTGATATA
>JBJDYP010000095.1:0-5705 GCA_051867435.1 Faecousia sp. | reverse complement strand
TTATTATATCACACTCGGCGGTATTTGGCACTTTTTTCTGTGCGGTATTGCCCTAAATAAATTTGTGCCTTTTCATGCATATGAAGGTACGGAAGATGTCGAATTAGTTAATAATCTTCAGATAGTATCAGATAATATATTTACAAAAAATAAAGGGAATGCGTTCTCTAACCCCGCCCTTAATGAGTTTTTGAAAAGAAGTGGTATTGAGTGCGTTGAAGTTATAGGTGTAGATGGTGGAGGATGTGTTGCTCTGACTGCATTAGGAGCAATTAAAGAAGGGTACAAAGTTATAGTTAATGAAAAGGCTATCGGTACAATACTTGTTAAAGCCAGAAATAAGTATTTTAAGAAATTAAAAGAAGAAGGCGCAGAATTTGTTTAAGTAAAACTTTAGCTTGTAGAAATTGACAGCTTCCAGTTTATCGAACAGGCACTTCTATACAGGGTAATCCAGTAAGCGTGCTCTGCGAAGCAAAACGCCCCGGGTACTTGATTGTCCGGAGCGTTTTACGGCACTGCGTTCCGAACAAGGGACTGTATCCCTTGCGCCGCTAAAGCGGCTATCCGCTTAAAGCAAAAGGCGTGCCCACTAAAAAAGTCACGCCTTTTGCGTATTTTACTGCCTTACGAACACCGCTCGAACCGGAGGGCGTTTTGCCGTTTACCGGCCGCTGTCTGTCCGGTCTGCCTTGCGCAGGAAGAAGAAGCCTGCCACAAAGAAGAAGGCCAGACAGCCCACTGCCAGGTTGATGCTGTCGGTGAGCTGGGTCACAACGGCAACCACCAGCGTACCCAGGAACGCGGCGCCCTTGGAGAAGATGTCGTAAAGACCGAAATACTCCCCCGCGTTGTCCGGCGGGATGATCTTGCCGAAGTAGCTGCGGGACAGGGCCTGGATGGCGCCCTGGAACATCCCCACGCCGAAGGCCATGATGGCAAATTGCACCATGGTCTTGAGGAACATGGCGTAGATTGCCACGCAGAAATAGCCGCCGATGCAGACCAGCAGCAGATTGACGGCCTTGTACTTCTTGGACAGCTTCGCGAACACCAGGGAGAAGGCAAAGGCCACCACCTGAGTTGCCAGCAGCAGAATGATGAGACCCTCTTCGTCCAGACCCAGGAAGGTGCCGATGTTGACCGCGTCGTCAATGATGGTGTGTACGCCGTCGATGTACAGGAAGAAGGCGATCAGAAAGTAGAAAACCTTCTTGTCCTCTTTCGCGATCTTCTTCAATGTGGCGCCCAGACGCAGGAAGCACTCCGCGATGGCGCCTTTCCTGGGAACCACACAGTATTTCTGCCGGAACTTGACCAGCAGGGGAACGGAAACCAGGAACCACCAGATGCCGGTGACGCCGAAGCCCACGATTTTCGCCAGGGTGGGGGACACGGTGAAGCCGCCCAACATCCCTTCGCCCGCCATATAGAACACCAGCGCCACGGCAAAGGGAATGCAGGAGCCGATGTAGCCCCAGGCATAGCCGTGGCTGGATACCGCGTCCATCCGGTCCGGCTCGGTCACGTCGGTGAGCATGGAGTCATAGAACACGTTGCAGGCCTGGTAGGCGACCTTGGAGACGATAAAGACCACCAGGAAGGCGAACCAGTTGGAGATCAGGCCGGTAGCCACACAGGTCAGAACGCCGATGGACAGAGAGGTGATGAAGATGGGCTTTTTGAAGCCCTTGTTGTCGGCAATGGTGCCGCAGACGGGACCGATGAGCGCCACCAGAATGGTGACGATGGAGGCGGCATAGCTCCAGTAGGCGGTGGCGTTGGTTTCGCTGACACCCTGACCGGTTGCCAGGGACTTGAACCACACCGTCACCAGGGAGCAGGCCAGCATGGTAAAGGCGGAATTGCCCACATCATACAGGATCCAGCTCTTTTCCAGTGGGGTCAGCTTGAATTTTTGATCATTCATTGGGGTTCCTCACTTTCTGTCTTCTTAGGAAGCTCTGAATCAGCCGCAGACGATTGATTCAGAGGTTCCCTTTTCTTCAACCGAAGGTTCGGTCAAATTCGGGGCCAAGGGGCGCGTTGTGGTGCAGGTGGTCGGCAAGCTGCTTTGCCAGCCTGGGGTACAGCTCCATGGCCTGGTCGTACAGGGAGAGCAGCATCTCGTTGTAGGGCTGCGCCCTGGGGTTGGGCTGATCCTGCACGGCAAGCTCCGCTACCCGGGGAGAGGCAGCCCGGCGCACAAGGGAGATGGCGGCGTGCTTGACCCTGCCGGAGTCCACAAAGAAGCTGCTCAGAAGCCCCATCCGCCGGATGCACCGTTCCACCTGGCGGCCGGTGACGGGAGGATAAACGGAGGCGATCCGGGCGGCCTGAGCGGCATTGACCCGGATGTGCTTGCCGGTGTCAACGGCGCTGGGATGCTTTTTTCCGTCCAGACACAGCAGATACCGGTCAAATTCCGTCTCCAGCTCCGTATGGGTCACCGCGCCGGAATGGTGGAGCTCCCGGATCCTGGGGTGGCAGAGGGTGTCCAGGCAGAAGTGCCCCAGAACGCCGTAAAGGTAGGCGGTGCCCTCGTCGGAGGGCTTCAGCCGCAGGTCACGGGCAGCGTTCTGGAACAGATCCCGGACGCTGCGGTGGTGATAGCCGCTTCCCAGAGCGCCCAGATCGCTTTTGCCCACAATGTCGGCGTAGAAAAAGAAGTCCGGGCCGTGGAGCCCCACGTCGAACATCCGGCGCTCCTTTCGGATGGCACGGACGGCGGATTCGGGCAGAGCGGGGATGGACTGGAAACCAAGACGGTAATGGGCGTAATTCGCGGGCATAGGGCACCTCCTGTGGGAATGGGGAAAGGGAATTTGGTATATACGCCCATTATACACGGTCATGGGGAAAGATGGAAGTCCGAATTTTTGGTTTGGAGGGATTTTTTGGGCGGGCACCCGCCTTGACCGGCGGGATCCGCCATGGTACAATGGACGCAATCCATTTTGTTGAGGAGCCGATACCATGGACACAAGAAAACTCTACTATGAGGACTGCCACCTGGCGCGGTTTACGGCGGTGGTTCTGTCCTGCCGGCCCGGGAAAGACGGTTTCCGGGTGGTGCTGGATCAAACCGCCTTTTTCCCGGAGGGCGGCGGTCAGGCCGGCGATACCGGCACGCTTGGCGGTGTCCGGGTGCTGGACACCCGGGAAATTGACGGCGAAATCTGCCACCTCTGCGACGGGCCGCTGGAAGCGGGTGCCCGGGTGGAGGGCAGCATCGACTATGAACGGCGGTTCTCCATGATGCAGCAGCACACCGGCGAGCACATCCTGTCGGGTCTGGTCTACGGGGACTACGGCTACCACAACACCGGCTTTCACATGGGGGAGCAGGTGGTCACCGTGGATTTTGACGGCGAGATCCCGGCGGAAGCCCTGCCCGGACTGGAGCGCCGGGTGAACGAAGCCATCTGGAAGAATATTCCCCTGGAGATTTTCACGCCCGACCCCCAGGAGCTGCCCAATGTGTTTTACCGTACCAAGCGGGCGCTGCCCTGGCCGGTGCGTATCGTCCGGGTGCCGGGCTACGATAGCTGCGCCTGCTGCGGTGTCCATGTGGCATCCACCGGCGAGGTGGGCATGATGAAGATTCTGTCCTGCGTCCGGTTCCGGGAAGGCGCGCGGCTGGAGATCGTCTGCGGAGACAAGGCGCTTTCCTATCTGCGGCAGGTATTTGAGCAGAACCGGCTGGTGTCCCAGGCATTTTCCGCCAAGGTGCTGGAAACCGGCGCCGCTGCCCGGCAGATGAACGCCATGCTGGCAGCGGAGAAGTACCGTGCCGCGGGGCTGGAAAACCGGCTGTTTGCCCTCATTGCCGATTCCTATTCCGGCAGGGGCGATGTGCTGCATTTTGAGCAGAGCCTTACCCCCGGATCGGTGCGGATGCTGGCGGACCGGATCGCGGAGCGCTGCGGCGGCATCGCGGCGGTGTTCTCCGGGGCGGACGGGGAGGGCTATGCCTGTGCCCTGGTGACGAGAAACGGAGACCTGCGGGAGCTGGGGAGGAAGCTCAATCAGGCCCTTTCCGGCAGAGGCGGCGGCAGGGACGGCTTTTTCCAGGGCTCCGTAAAAGCGGCAAGAGCGGAGATCGAGGCGTTTTTCGCAAATTCGTAAAAAAACCAAAAAAGATTCCCGAAAATAGAGCGTTTTTTTCCGAATCTGCTACTTTACAACGGAACCATGGTATTGTATAATCAAAGTGTTCGGAATTTTCCCGAATATGTCACTTTTTCGCGTACACTGCCAAACGCAGTGAGATTTGAAATGGAGGAAATTAATCATGTCTGTCAAAGTTGCAATTAACGGTTTTGGCCGTATCGGCCGTCTGGCTTTCCGTCAGATGTTCGGTGCTGAGGGTTATGAAGTTGTTGCCATCAACGACCTGACCTCTCCCAAGATGCTGGCTCACCTGCTGAAGTACGATTCCACCCAGGGCAACTACGTCGCTCAGGGTCACACCGTCGAGGCTACCGAGAACTCCATCATCGTGGATGGCAAGGAAATCACCATCTACGCAAAGGCCAACGCTGCCGAGCTGCCCTGGGGTGAGCTGGGTGTGGACGTTGTGCTGGAGTGCACCGGCTTCTACACCAGCAAGGCCAAGGCACAGGCGCATATCGACGCCGGCGCCCGCAAGGTCGTCATCTCCGCTCCCGCAGGCAACGATCTGCCCACCATCGTTTACAACGTCAACCACACCGAGCTGAAGGCCACCGACACCATCATCTCCGCCGCTTCCTGCACCACCAACTGCCTGGCTCCCATGGCAAAGGCTCTGAATGACGGCTGGAAGATCCTGTCCGGCATTATGTGCACCATCCACGCTTACACCGGCGACCAGATGCCTCTGGACGGCCCCCAGCGTAAGGGTGACCTGCGCCGCTCCCGTGCTTGCGCGGTGAACATCGTTCCCAACTCCACCGGCGCTGCCAAGGCCATCGGCCTGGTGATCCCCGAGCTGAACGGCAAGCTGATCGGCGCCGCCCAGCGTGTTCCCACTCCCACCGGCTCCACCACCATCCTGACCGCTGTTGTGGCCGGCAACCCCACCAAGGAAGAGATCAACGCCCAGATGAAGTCCCAGGCGACCGAGTCCTTCGGCTACAACACCGACGAGATCGTCTCCTCCGATGTCATCGGCATGCGTTTCGGCTCCCTGTTTGATGCCACTCAGACCATGGTTCAGGATCTGGGCAACGGCACCTCTCAGGTTCAGGTCGTGTCCTGGTACGACAACGAGAACTCCTACACCAGCCAGATGGTTCGTACCATCAAGTACTTCTCCGAGCTGGGCTGATTTCTCACATAACCGCCCCGGTTTTTGAGGGGTGTTCATAAAACAGTGAACGGAGCGTACCGATATTGGTACGCTCCGTTTCTTATATCCGAACATCTGGCTGCAAGCACCCTTGGCTCTCCCTGTGGGAGAGCTGTCACCGCAGGTGACTGAGAGGGATTTGCCGCCGATTTTGAATGGTAAGATCAATTTGTTCGCACACACCACAATAATCCCTGTCAATATCCCGGTTGGAAAAGCGCAAAACCTCCAAGCCTAGAGCTTGCGCTCATGGGGGGTCATTTCCCTGCGAAGCCGCCGGGCATTTTCCAATTGGCTGTTATCTTTTGGTATGGTCATATTTTTACCCTCTCAGTCGGCTTCGCCGCCAGCTCTCCCAAAGGGAGAGCCAAGT
>JBJDYP010000094.1:0-77336 GCA_051867435.1 Faecousia sp. | reverse complement strand
CAACAACGCCCTGCGGGAGCTGGAAGTCAAGGAAAAGAAGGAGATCGAGCGGATTCTCGCGGAATTTTCCGCGGAGGCAGCAGCCCACCGGGAAGATATTCAGATGGACTTTGATATGCTGGTGCGGCTGGATGTGATCTTTGCCAAGGCGAAACTGGCGTTCCGTATGCGTGCCGGCGCGCCGGAGATCAACGAGGAAGGCCGTGTGGAGCTGCGTAAGGCACGGCATCCGCTGATCGATCCCAAGACCGTGGTGCCCATTTCCCTGCGCCTTGGCTCGGATTTTGATACCATGATCATCACCGGCCCCAATACCGGCGGCAAAACGGTGACCTTGAAGACCGTGGGACTTCTGACCCTGATGGCGGAGTGCGGCCTCCATATTCCCGCCGGCGCGGGCAGCACGGTGTCCACCTTTGACGCGATCCTTGCGGATATCGGTGACGAGCAGTCCATTGCCCAGAGCCTTTCCACGTTCTCCAGCCATATGCGTACCATTGTGGATGTGGTGGACCAGTGCGACAGCAGAACGCTGGTTCTCTTTGACGAGTTGGGCGCGGGTACCGATCCCGCTGAGGGCGCGGCTCTTGCCATCGCCCTGATTGAGTTCTGCCGGAAGATGGGAAGCCGTGTGGTGGCAACCACCCACTATGCGGAGCTGAAGCTGTACGCCATGCGTACCCGGGGGGTCATAAACGCTTCCTGTGAGTTCAATGTGGAGACGCTGCAGCCTACCTACAAGCTGCTGATCGGCATTCCCGGCAAATCCAACGCTTTCGCGATTTCCCGGAGACTGGGACTGCCCGAGGATATCCTGAAGGAAGCGGACGATCTGGTAGGGAAGTCCGACAAGGATTTTGAGGATGTGCTTTCCCAGTTGGAGCAGCAGCGCCAGCAGATGGAGGCCGCCAGAGTGGAAGCCGAGCGCCTCCGTCTCGAGACGGAAAAAATCAAAAAGCAGAGCGAGGAATTCAACGCCCAGCTTCAGAAAGAGAAGGAAAAGGCCATGGAATCCGCCCGACGGGAAGCCCAGACCATCATTGATAACGCGAGAGCCACGGCGAATATGGTCAGCGAGGAGCTGAAAGCCATGCGCAAGCAGCTTGCGGATACCGCGGATGCCCAGGGCATCAATCAGCGGCAGTCCGACCTGCGCCGCAGCCTGAACGAAGCGGAGGCGAAGCTCCGGGTGAATCAGCCCGAGAGGAAGCGCCCGGAGCAGAAGCGGGATTTCCTGGTGGGTGACACCGTGGAGCTCATCAAGCTGGGCACCAAGGCAAGCATCATCGCCATCAACAAGGACGGCACCTACCAGCTTCAGGCAGGCATTCTGAAAATGAACGCGAAAAAGGAAGAGATTTACCTGCTGGAGCAGGAAAACACCTTCAAGCCCAAGAGCCATCCTGCCCATTCCGGCCGGGAGATGAAAATGGCGGCAACCGCCAGTGAGATCGACCTGCGCGGTATGGATTCCGTGGAAGCCATCTGCGTGCTGGACCGGTACCTGGATGAAGCCATGCGGGGGAACCTGCAGCAGGTTCGGATCATTCACGGCAAGGGCACCGGCGCGCTCCGTGCCGCCGTGCAGCAGAGCCTGCGGAAGAACAAGTTCGTGAAAAAATTCCGGCTCGGCGTTTACGGCGAAGGAGAAGACGGGGTGACCATTGCGGAATTCTGAATTACCAACTGGGGCGGTAATCGGGTTCCTTTCCTTGTGAATATTTGCTGAATTTCCCCTCCATTGTGAAAATGTGCTAAAATTATATTGACTTTTTATCTATATTTGCTATGATGTAGAGGAAAGAGCTGCGCCCGGTTGATGAGACGCAGTACATAAGGAGATGTTAAGAATGTATTCCAAGGAAATTGTCGTTCGCTGCGAATCGGGTCTGCACAACAAGCAGGTCACCCTGTTTGTGCAGAAGGCCAATGAGTTCAGAAGCAGCATTTGGCTGGAATCCGAGAATCGGAAGATGAACGCGAAGAGCCTGCTTGGCATTATGTCTCTGGGGATTGTCACCGGTGCGACCGTGACCCTGACCGCCTCCGGTCCGGATCAGGAAGAAGCAGTCAATGCACTGGAAGTTCTGCTCCAGCGGGATGCCTATTGATAAAAATGCCTTGATCCGCCTCAGTGCTTTCCGTTCCCGGTCGCATTGAGGCGGTCTTTTTTTTGGAGAAGTGTATGACCTTTGATGAACTGAAGGATAAGGCGCTTTCGCTGCCGCTGGAACCCGGTGTCTACATCATGCGGGACAAGACCGACAAGGTGATCTATGTCGGGAAAGCGAAGAAATTGAAAAACCGGGTCAGTCAGTATTTCCAGGATACCGCCTCCCACACCCCAAAGACCAGGATGATGGTCAGCAGGATCGACCATTTTGATGTGATCGTGGCAGCGTCGGAATTTGAGGCGCTGGTGCTGGAATGCTCGCTGATCAAGCGTTATATGCCCAAATACAATATCCTTCTGAAAGACGACAAGGGATACCCTTATCTCCGGCTGAATTGGAAGGATCCGTACCCCGCGTTGTCCATGGTATCCCGGATCGCGGAGGACGGCGCGGATTATTTCGGACCCTTTGGCAGCCGCAGCGTGACATCGGACCTGATGGAAGCCATCCGGCTCACCTTCAAGCTGCCCGGCTGCCACAAGCAGTTCCCCAGAGATGTGGGGAAGGATCGTCCCTGCCTGAATTATCACATGAACCAGTGCGAGGGATGGTGTCAGGAGAACCTTTCCTGCACACAATACAGACAGACCATGCTCCAGGTGAAGCAGCTTTTATCCGGCGGGTATCAGCAAGCGGCGGATCTGATCCGGAAGGAGATGCTCGCCGCGTCCGACCGAATGGAGTTTGAGCAGGCTGCCCGCCTGCGGGACCGGCTGAAAGCTGTGGAGGCCCTTGGACAAAAGCAGCTTGTGACCGCTGTTTCCCTGGCGGATACGGATGTGATCGGATATGCCCAGACGGAAACCAAGGCATGCTTTGTGATTCTGCACTTTTCCGGCGGAAATCTGCTGGACAAGGACTACGAGGTGTTTCCCGTGCCGGAGGACCGGGACGCTGCGGTCTCCACGCTGATGACCCAGTTCTATCTGAGCAGAGGCGTTGCCCCGAAGCTTCTGCTGCTGCCCTTCCCGGTGGAGGATGGGGATCTGTTCGCCGCGCTTCTGGAGCAGCAATTGGGACGAAAACCCAAGCTGCGGATTCCCCAGCGTGGTGATAATATGCGGCTGGTGGAGCTGGCGAGAAAGAACGCCCTGGAGGAAGCGCAGCGCGTCACCTCCAGGGAAGAGCGGATCTCCGGCAGCCTGCAGCTTCTGGGGAAGATGCTGGGGATAGAGCCGCCCGGACGGATCGAATCCTTTGATATTTCCAACATTGCGGGGACGGATATTGTGGCCAGCATGGTGGTGTTCAAGGACGGCAGGCCCCGTAAATCCGATTACAAACGCTTCAAGGTGGAAGGTCTCGCGGATCAGGATGACTACGCGTCCATGTTCCAGGTGGTGACCAGACGGTTTATCCACTTCAAAAATGGGGATAAAGGATTTGAGGAAGCGCCGGATCTGCTGCTGATCGACGGAGGAATTACCCACGCCAAAGTGGCTGTGGACGCGCTGAACCGGCTGGGACTGACCATGCCCGTATTCGGTATGGTGAAGGATGACCGGCACCGGACCAGGGCGCTGGTAACCCCGGAGGGGCAGGAGATCGGCATCGACACCAACCAGTCGGTGTTCTCCCTGGTGGGCAGCATCCAGGAGGAGACCCACCGCTTTGCCATCACATACCACCGCCAGCTTCGCAGCAAGCGCCTTCGCTACTCGGAGCTGGATCAGATCCCCGGGGTGGGGCCGGTGCGGAAGCAGGAATTGCTGAAGACCTTCAAGTCCATCACAGCCATCCGGGAGGCATCGCTGCCGGAGCTGGAGCGGCTGCTGCCCAGAGACGCGGCTGCTGCCGTCTATCATCATTTTCACGGAGAGGAAGGAACGCCATGCGTGTGATTTCGGGATCGGCAAGGGGAACCCTGCTGAAAACGCCGGAGGGTGCGCTTACGAGGCCTACGGCGGATCGTGTGAAGGAGGCCATGTTTTCCATTTTGCAGTTTGCCCTTCCGGGTGCGGCCGTGCTGGATCTGTTCGGCGGAACCGGGCAGTTGGGTATTGAGGCGCTGAGCAGGGGAGCGGCCAGCGCGGTGTTTGTGGATCACCGGGAGGATGCCTGCCGGCTCATCCGGGAAAACCTCAAAAAGACACATTTGGAGCAGTGGGGAACCGTGGTTCGGGGCGACTATATGGACTATCTGAACCGGTGCGGACGGAAGTTCGATGTGATCCTGCTGGATCCTCCTTTCGCGGAAGTTTTTTTGGAAAACGCATTAAAAAGAATAACAGAAATTGACATTTTGCAATCTGGTGGTATAATAATGTTGGAGCGCCCTTACGGGAAAGACCTGCCCTATGATTTTGACGGCTATGTCCGTTCAAAAGACTACAAGTATGGAACAATCCTGCTGACAACCTACCGTAAGACCGAAGAATCAGGTATGACAATATGAAAGTTGCGATCTATCCCGGCAGCTTTGACCCGGTGACCAATGGGCACCTGAATATCATTGAGCGTGCTGCCGGTATTTTTGAAAAAGTAGTGGTTTGCGTCATGGTGAACTCTGGAAAGGCACCCATGTTCTCTCTGGAGGAGCGTGTGGAGCTGCTTCGCCGTGTCACGGCGCATATCCCCAATGTGGAAGTGGACCACTCCCCGGAGCTTCTGGCGGAATATGCCCGGAAGCACGGACAGTGTGTGATCGTGAAGGGGCTGCGTGCCGCGTCGGACTTTGAAAATGAGTTCCAGATGGCGCTGATCAACCGCCAGATCAATCACAGCCTGGATACCCTGTTCCTGTCCGCTGAGCCGCAGTACACCTTCTTAAGCTCCAGCACCGTGAAGGAGCTGGCTTCCTATGATGTGGATCTGTCCACTTTTTTGCCTACAGAAATTATCTCGGATGTGAGAGAGAGAATAAAACAATACCGTTAAGGAGGAACCCAGAATGAATGATAACCGCATTGAAGAACTGATTACCGTTTTGTATGATATGATCCAGGACGCGCGTACCGTGCCCCTGAGTGCCGATAAGTGCATGATCGAGAGAGACAAGGCCCTTGATCTGCTGGACGAGATCAGCAGCCAGATGCCCGAGGAATTCCGCCAGGCCCGGGCGATTGTGGAGTCCCGCAATGAGCTGGTGGGTCAGGCTCGTCACGAGGCGGAGGGCATTGTCCGCCAGGCTCAGGCACAGGCCAGAGCCATGGTCACCAAGGAGGCCATTTATGAGGAGACCAAGCGCCAGTGCGAGGAGATGGTTCGCCAGGCACAGGCCCGCATCCGTGAGCTGAAGCAGGTCAGCAATGACTATGTGGACGATTCCCTGCGCCGCACCGAGGAGGCAATTGCCCAGGCGCTGAACGAGATCCGTGAGACCCGCACCCGCTTCCGCACCGTGACCTCCGGCGAGGCGAAGGCTGCCCCTGCCGCCCCTGTGGCCCCCGCGCAGCAGGCGGACGCAAACGCGCAGTCCTTCAATGTGAGCATCGACTGATGATCTGGAAGTAAAAAACAGCCCAAAAAATTGGGCTGTTTTTTCGGGATATTTGAATGAACGGAGGAATTTGAAATGACCTATCAGGAACGTTATCAGTTCTGGTGCGATGCGGATCTCCCCGAAAATGTAAAAAAAGAGCTCTCTGGGCTGAAAGAGGACACGGAAGAGCTGAAAGGCCGCTTTGGCAGTGACCTGCAGTTCGGCACTGCCGGTATGCGCGGCATCATGGGTGCCGGCAGCAACCGGCTGAACCGTTATA
This sequence comes from Faecousia sp., assembly GCA_051867435.1. GTDB lineage: Bacteria > Bacillota > Clostridia > Oscillospirales > Oscillospiraceae > Faecousia. Next base: position 71,461 of record JBJDYP010000094.1, on the reverse strand, counting down.
CGGTGCGCCGTGCCGCACAGGGCATGGCAGCCTGGCTTTCCGGCACTACCTTGCCTCAGAAAGCCGCCATTGGCTATGATTCCCGCCATAATTCGAGGCTTTTCGCGGAAGTCTGCGCGGTGGCATTCGCGGAAGCGGGCATCCATACTTTCCTGTATGACCGCCTGGCGCCGACTCCCATGCTGTCTTTCGCGGTTCGGGAGCTGGGTTGCGGCTGCGGCATCGTGATCTCCGCCAGCCACAACGCCGGCGCGTACAACGGCGTGAAGTGCTACGGCCCCGACGGCTGCCAGATGACCGATGAACCCGCGGCGGTGGTGACGGAAAAGATCAGCGGGATCCCGTTCTTTGTGCCCGAGAGCAAGTCCTTTGCTGCCTTCATGGCAGAGGGAAAAATCGAGTATATCGGGCAGGAGATGTGGGAAAAGTACTATGAAACCGTTATGGCGGAGGCAGTGGATCCTGAAACCCTGCGTACCGCGGGGCTGAATATTGTGTATACCCCGCTTTGCGGCACCGGCAACGAGCCTGTCCGCACAGTTCTGGGTCGACTGGGTGTCAACATCACGGTAGTGGAATGCCAGGAGAAGCCAGACGGTGACTTCAAGACCTGCGAATATCCCAACCCCGAGACCGACGCGGCGCTGAACGAAAGCTATAAAGTCGCCAGGACGGCACCCTGCGATGTGATCCTGGGCACCGATCCGGATGCGGACCGGGTTGCCATTGCCGTCCCCGATGGCGACGGCTTCCGCAAGCTGAGCGGCAACGAGCTGGGCTTCATGCTGCTGGACTATGTGCTGAAGGCACGGACTGCCCGGGGCGATCTGCCCGAGGGCGCGGAAACCATCCGCAGTATTGTCAGCTCTCCGCTGGCTGACCGGATTGCAGCGCACTACGGCTGCAAGATGGTCACGGTGCTCACCGGCTTCAAGTATATCGGCGGTGAGATCCTGCGGCTGGAGGGGCTGGGCGAAGAAAACCGGTTCATCTTCGGTTTTGAGGAAAGCTGCGGCTATCTGAAGGGCACCTACGCCCGGGATAAGGACGCTGTGGTCGCCTCCATGCTGGTGTGTGAGATGGCGGCTTCCCTGAAAAAGCAGGGCAAGAATATTCTGGATGCCCTGGAAGATGTATACAAGACCTACGGCTATTATCTTGCCCATGTCCAGAGCATTGAGCTCACCGGCTCCGATGCCATGGAGAAGGCAGCCGCAATGATGGCAAACCTGCGTTCCAACACCCCCGCAACCATCGGCGGTGTTGCGGTCACCGGCATCCGGGACTACAAGACCGGAATTGCCAGGGACGTTGCCACCGGCAAGGAGACGGTCATTGACCTGCCGAAATCCAATGTCTATGAGATGCTGCTGGGCGACAAGGGCAGCGTGATTGCCCGTCCTTCCGGCACCGAGCCCAAGGTGAAATTCTACTATACCGCTGTGGGCGAGACCAAGGAAAAAGCCAAGGAGCTGCTGGATGCGCTGGTGGCGCAGATGTCCAAGTAAATCAAACCCCGATGCCGGGATCTGTCGAAGGACGGATCCCGGTATTTTTTTATCTTGCGGCGCATACCATGGAAGCGAAAGGGGAGAGGGGAATGAAGGCAAAGGGAAAAAACCGAAACGGATCATTGGTCAAATCGGTGGCAGTAGGACTTGTCTGCGCGATTGCCGCGACACTGGCGCTGACATGGTTGTTTGCCTGGCTGATGCAGGCGGAAAAAATCGGGGAGGAACAAGCGGGGCTTTGTGTGGCAGCGATCCTGATGATCGCATCTTTTCTGGGAGCGATGGTCGCTGCCGGAGCATCGGGCCGTGACCGGCTGCTGTCCTGCGCTTTGAGCGGACTGTGTTACCTGATCGTGCTTCTGAGTACGAACGCATTGTTCTTCGGCGGACAATATGCCGGGGTGGGTGTGACGGTGCTGCTGATCATGGGCACCTCTCTGGCGGCTGCGCTGCTGGGATTGTTTGGGAAAAAGCACAAATACAAAATCGGGAAGGGCTTCCGGAGATAATGTTTGTATAAATTGCCTAGTGGGTAAATAATATTTACCCACTAGATGAACCTTGCAGGATTCCTTGCATTTTCAATATTTAGTGGGGAATGAATTTGCAAAACCCAAGATGTTCTAAAATAGTTGAAAATGGATAATATGAATAATCCTACTGGTTGCGTTAGTTGACATAACGGTGTTGACATAATTATGTACATAATTTACAAAAATCGGAAATGGTAAGAAAAAGTCTTGAATTTTAGTCGTTTTTGGAGTATAGTATGAAAACAGCCTATGCTGTGGTTAGGCTGTTTTGCGGACTTTTTCTGCCGTTTCCCATTGATGATGCATTCTTTCTGTTATGTAATGGGAAATACGGTGGTTAATTATGCAAGATTATTCTAAAGTTTATCCACATAAAGATTGTTGTGACCACTTTCCATTGTGTCTGGTTTTGTCCTGGGCACTGGGTCTTGTGGTTGGTATGTTCCCGGTATACAGCTTTCTTCCAATGCGGGATACTCTGATTTCGCTGGAATCCCAGTGGTTCCCCGTGGGTATGGAGGCGTTATGGCTCCGCTTGCTTCCCTTTCTGATCTGCGCTGCTTTCGTTCAGGCGTTTGGGAAGTGGAGCATTTTACCGGTTTGCTTTCTCCGCGCGCTGCTGTTTGGGCTTTGCTGTCGGGTACTTCCGCCGGACACGCTGGTATCGGATCTTCTGATGCTGCCCGCAATGCTCTGGTTCAGCCTTCGCAGCCCAGAATCACCAGCGCTGAAGCGTCTTGCTTCCTGCTTCGTTTACACGCTGCTGGTAGTTGATCTTCAGATTCTTGTTTTTTCTCCCGTAGCTTCATGGATCTCATTCTAAAGAAAGGACAGGCTCGCTGATTTCAATGATCGATCTGATTTCTGCTTACGAAAATCACCTGACCCGGGTGAAGCAGGCATCTGCCAATACGGTCAGTTCCTACCTGCGGGACATTCGGCAGTTTGCCGAGTGGCTGCGGCTGTCGGAAGACTGCGATATTTTGGATGCCACACAATTGAATATCAGCGATTATCTGCTCCATCTGGAAGAAGAAGGCCGTTCCGCGGCAACAAAGTCCAGATCCCTCGCCAGTCTGAAGAATTTTTATTCTTATGTGGTGTCTTCCGGCTTCCTGGAGGATACGCCGGTGAAGCAGATCCATGTGGACCGGGGAGAAAAGAAGCTGCCCCAGATTCTGACAAACCGGGAGATTGAGCTTCTGCTGCAGCAGCCTGCCGCCGTGGATCCCAAGGGCATCCGGGACAAGGCCATGCTGGAGGTGCTCTATGCCACGGGGATCCGGGTCAGTGAGCTGATCGGTCTGAACCTGGAGGATGTGAACCTGGAGCTGCACATGATCAAGTGCGGGGCAAAAAAGGCGAGAAACATTCCCCTGTATCCCGCTGCCATCAAAGCCCTTGCCACGTATATCCGGGAGGTTCGGGGCTCCATGCTGGCTTCGCCCCTGGAAAACGCGCTGTTTGTCAACATTGGCGGTGAGCGGATGAGCAGACAGGGCTTCTGGAAGATCCTGAAGCACTATCAGTCTACGGCGCATATTACAAAGGAGATCACACCCCACACCCTGCGGCACAGCTTTGCGGTGCACCTGCTGGAAAACGGCGCGGATCTGAACTCCCTGCAGGAGCTGATGGGTCACAGCGACATTTCTTCCACCCAGATGTACACCCATATGCTCAGCCCGAACCTGACCAGCGTGTACAATAAGTGCCATCCCAAGGCATAAATATGGATTGGTCATCCCGGAATGCTGTCAGGCATCCCGGGATGCGTTTTTTATGCATCGTGATCCCGGAAGGGCAAAAAGTGATGGATTTCTTGATGAAATTCTGCTATTCTATAGAGAACAGCGGGAGTTGAGGCGGAGTTCTGAAGCCATGCTGCCGATTGACAAGATCCGGCCAGGAATCGTTATCAGGACATGACCGGTGAACGGACGGAGGTGCTGTAATTGCGTAACACAAGAATCTTTGCAGGTGTTCTGGCGGCGGTTTTGCTGCTCTCTGCCTGTGCCGCCCCGGAAGATTCCACGGTTCATGGGACGGAAACCCCCATTCAGGAAGCGGATTTGGAGGTAGGATATGACGAAAACACCGTGGTGAATATCGCCTGCGGCGGCACCGAGATATTCGTTGACGGCGCAGGCGCCCAGTGGGAAAAGGGGATCCTGACCATTTCCGGGAAGGGAGATTATGTACTGACGGGGAACCTTTCCGGGCAGATCCTGGTCAAAGCCGATGGAGAAGCGGTGCATCTGATCCTGCGGGATCTGACCGTAACCTCCCCGGATGGCCCCGCGCTGCAAACAAAGAAGACGGAGAAGCTGATCATCACCCTGGAGGGGCAAAACACCCTCTCGGACAGCGCAGTCTACACGCTGGAGGAAGGGGAGGACGAGCCAAACGCCTGCTTGTTTGCCAAGTGTGACCTGACCATCAACGGCTCCGGCAGCCTGCGCGTGAACGGAAACTACTCCCACGGCATCCGCAGCAAGGACAACCTTGTCCTGACCGGCGGCACTTACACCGTCAACGCGGTGGACAGCGCCGTGAAGGGAAAGGACAGTATTTCTCTTTGGAATGTGGACATGACCCTGACATCCCAGGGAGACGGCATCCATTCCGACGGAACGCTTCAGATCCTGGGCGGCAGCTTCACCGTTTCCGCCGGCGATGACGGCATCCACGCGGAAACGGAGCTACGGATTGCCGACGGCTCCATCGATATTCCGCGAAGCTATGAAGGCATTGAGGGGCAGAATGTGACCATTTCCGGCGGCACGATCCGGCTCGTTTCTGCTGACGACGGTATCAACGCCGCTGCGGGTGAAAATGGCGGCAGGGACTGCAGTATTCTGATTTCCGGCGGCACCGTCACCGTGGATGTCTCCGGTGACGGCGTGGATTCCAACGGCACGCTGCGGATAGAGGGAGGAACCCTGTATGTCAACGGCCCCACAAGCAACGACAACGGCGCGCTGGATTATGATTTCAGCGGTACCATCACCGGCGGAACGGTGTTCGCGGTGGGAGCCGGAGGCATGGCGGTGGGCTTCGGACAGGAATCCACCCAGTATTCCTTCATGGTGAATCTGAACGGCGCCGCGGGCGAGAAGCTGGTGGTGTACGATGGGACAGGTGAGGAAATCGCGTCCTTCTATCCCACAAAAACCTATCAGAATGTGGTATTTTCCAGCCCGGATCTGAAAGAAGGGCAGACCTACACCGTGTCCTGCGGCGCCCGGAGTGTCAGCGTGACACTGACATCCATCTCTACCGGTTTCAGCGGCATGGGCGGCTTCGGAGGACCGGGACGGCCATAAATTCACCCGGAGCGGGCTTTCCGCTCCGGGTCTTTCCTTACATATCAAAAGCCGGGTTCATATAATACACATTCTTCTGGTTCAGCTTTTCCCGCAGGAGCTGGATGGCCTCGCCGAAGCGCTGGAAGTGGACGATCTCCCGCTCCCGCAGGAATTTGATCACATCATTCACATCCGGGTCATCGGAAAGCCGCAAAATATTGTCGTAGGTGACCCGGGCCTTCTGCTCGGCAGCCAGATCCTCCGTCAGATCCGCCATGGGATCGCCCTTTACCGCCATGGAAGCGGCGCTCCAGGGGAAGCCGGAGGCTGCCGTGGGGTAGATCCCGGCGGTGTGATCCACGAAATAGGGGGCAAAAGCCGGATCCTTGATCTGATTGTCCTTCAAATTCCGGGTGAGCTGGTGAACGATTGCCGCAATCATCTCCAGATGACCAAGTTCATTAGAACCATAATGTTTGAAATGGTTTTCTTATTTTACCGGAGCGGTTTTGTCGCTAGACTTTGAAATGGAAGTCAAGCTCCAATGGCTCCGGCGTTCCGAATCGACGGTTATCCGATTCTTTCTTTTTTCGATTGTACACGACTTTTTCAATGCACTGTTTCAGAAGCAGGTTTTTTTCCTTCACCGACACCTCAGCATCCTTCAGGCTATTCACTGCCGAGATAAAGGTCATACGCTTTTGCGCATAGTCTTCCTTCGGCGGGATCGTTCTTTTCGCAGCCTCGAGCTGAGATAGAACAGCGGTCCTTTCCTGAATGACTTTTTCATTGAGCCTGTCGAAAATGTGCTTTGGCATAGCTTCTTGCGTATACTTGTCCCACTGGGACAGCTCTATTCTGTCCAATTCATTCAATCGGCTTTCCAGGCGCGCAATGACCTGTTCGTGTATCAATATCTGATCGTCCTGATTACTCGCAAGCTTAATGTCAAAATCCGCAATTGCTTTCTCCAGGGCGTCTATGACAGCGTCCGAGAATTCCTCCAGCGTGCAGGAGGCCGTGCCGCATTGTGTTTGATTGTCACACAGCAGGCGGGGGGAGCAGCGCTCGACGCCGTCCCGGAAATATTGGCGCCTGGACATCCTGGATCCGCATTGACAAAAAACGATGCCGGCAAAAGGATTCGCGTTTTTCGCTTTTTCCTTAACTGGCGGAAGTTTCCCCTTAATGGCTTGTACAGCGTCCCACAGCTCCTTTTCTATGATGGGTGGGTGTTTTCCTTGATACACAAGGAAATCGTTACTGCGGGGGCGTGTGGCTCTGACTTCGCCATCCTCGACCACTTTAACGGTTTTTCTCTTTTCCCAGTGTACCATACCGATATAGTGGTCATTGGTAAGCATATGCTTGACGCTTGATGCAGACCACTTACCACCCTCGTTTGTTTCTATGCCCATGTTGCGCAGCGTCTTGGCAATCTGCGCCGCACTGGTTCCGCTGGCATACATCTCAAACACCATCTTGACCACAGGCGCCCGCTCCGGATCCGGTTCCAGAGTGTGACACTTTCGCTTCCCGTCCTTTATAACCACCTTTTTATACCCATATGGCGGTTTTTGCCCGATGAAGTTTCCGTTCTGGACAGACAGCAGGCGGCCGTTTCCCATAATGCGCTTCTGGTACTCCAGGAATTCGTTGCCCCGTTTCAGCTCTCGCTCGAACATGTCACGGTCACGCTCATCCCGAAGATCGTAGGAATACTGCAGCGTAATCACAATGGTGTTAGTGTATCGGAGCAGCTTCACCAGGCGGCCAATATCTTCAAGATCGCCGCGGCTAAGCCGCTGCGGCTCAACGATCAGCACTGCTTTGATTCTTGGTGATTCGATCCGGCGAAGCAGCTCCTGCACCTTTGGGCGGCTTTCGATTGTCTCGCCGGAAACGACCTCACGGTATCGGTTCGATTCCGGGATTTTTATTTTGGAATCGGATAGATTCCGTTCAACCCAATCATCCAGCATTTGTTCGTGCTTGGATAGCACTTCCTCTACAGTAAGCGCCGGATCGTCTGTCCTGGATTTGCGGAGGTACATCAGGATATCCTCAGCTGACATTTTCGGCAGCATCCACACGGATCATCACTCCTTCCATTGTATTAAGTGTTAAATCATGTCCCAGGTGGCTCTAAAGAAACGATTGCGATACGATTAGGCGTGACGCACATAAACGTGCAACTAATCGCAGTGCTGTACATATAATTGGGTGGGCGTGAATGAATGTGGGTAAAAATTGTCACAAATATAAAATAAAATGAATAACAATTTGTTTAGAATGACTGTTTACAATTCTAATCAGAAGCGGGTATAATAATCGTGCGGATATATCCGCATGAGTGATTATAATGCATCGTCATTATCATTCACCCCCCATTTAAGCGGAAAGTCCATGCCGTATAGTTGGAACCAGAAAAAGCGGTAAGCCCATACCGTAAGTTGGGACTTAAAAAAGCGGAAAGCCCTTGCCGTTAAGTAGGGACCTCAAAAATGGCGAGATAGGGCAGCCTGTCTCGCCATTTTTCGTAGACAGAAAGAGGGGACGTATTATGGAGAACTTGCGCATCTATCGTGTTAGCGATCACTATATACGGTTTTTGAACAAATGGGATTCAAAAGTTCAGTACAATAAAAACGCTCATCGTCCTTACGTCGGGGTTGTTTTCAGTTTTGGCGGGTTCATGTATTTTGTTCCAATGGAATCACCGAAGCCAAACCATGTAAATATCAAACCAGGAAAGCATATTATGAAACTCGATGGCGGCAGATATGGCCTGCTCGGTTTTAACAATATGGTTCCCGTACATAAAGATGCTTTGATTGAATTTGACATCGATGCAGAGCCGGATGAAAAATATCGTGCATTGCTTAAACGACAGGCTTCTCTATGCAATCGTCTGAAGGCGGATATCCTAAATCATGCACAGATGACCTACTTCGATGTTGTGAACAACAAAAACAAATTCCTTGTATCAATATCGTGTAACTTCAAGAAGTTGGAATCTGCCTGTAAGGCGTACCGAAAAGACTACAAACCAAAGAGTACGAAATATACGGTCAAATCAAATTAGGCTTTCTGTCTGCCGCTCCCTGTTCATTGGGAGCGGCATTTTTGTGTCCAAATTGGACACAAATATTGATTTGTTACTGTCGCTTCTGTATATAGATGTCTTAAGAATTGCGTATTGAAATGTAATCAAAGAAGGTTGCTTCCGAGATTAATGCAATGTCATATCCTTGGGCCATCATCTTTTCGGCTTTTATAATTTTCGCTGTTTTCTTCCCTTCTGTTGCCGAAATAAAGTCAGATGTGCCTACAACCAGATAGTTCGTCTCTTTGGTGACTCCGTTCCCGCATATGCCACCGCAGTTTGCGACAAGCTGCATAGCTTCAGCTCTGGTCATCTGGCTAAGCGCACCGGTAAACACAATGTTTTTATGATAGAGTGGATGATCTGGATTGAATTCATCGGTACTCGCATTAATATCAGATGCTTTAACCCTATGCGAGTGATAAGTAAACCTCTTTATGAAACCTTCTTCTGTATCCTGAACTAATATCGCCTCTCGCATGTTTCTATAGCAGCGATTCGTAATATCGCAATCAACCGCGCTTCTATGCGAGTGCTCATGGCTTAATCCATAATGTTCGGCTAGATCGCTTAATCTGTGGTGTTCCCAGTTCGGAAATAGTTTTCTGGAGATTCGCATCGTGTCAACATATGAGTTATCAATGGACTTGTCCAGATAGGTGCGATAAGCTTTATTAAGAAAACGCATATCAAAACTAACATTGTGCCCGATGATGATATCGTCACCTATAAACTGAGAAAAAACATGAATTGCTTCTTCGATATGTGGACATCCAGAAAGCATTTCGTTTGAAATGCCAGTCAGTTCTGTGATAAAGTTTGGCAGGCTATAACCAACTTCGATTAGCTGCTCATACCGTTGTACTTCTATTCCGTCGCGATACCGGATAGCGGCCATTTCTATAATATCATCCCAATTATAGTCAAAACCGGTTGTCTCCAGGTCAATGACAACATAATCATTTGGTAATGCAATAATGCTTTCCATGTTTTTCACCCTAATTTCTGTTGTATTCATACCAATTTATTGGACTGATTTCAATGCATGAAAAATATTCTATTGATTTCAAAACATTTGTTTGCTATTATAAGTGTACTTCAAAAAAAGAACGGAGGGCAAATGATGGATGAAAACAAAGAGATATTTCTCATGATTGTGGAGCTGCTGAAAACGGCCAATGACAGAGAGCTGTGGATTGTATTGGAATTCATCCGCTCTCTGACCCGCAAATAAGAATCCCCGCATACGGGAGACTAGGATCCGTCCTAGTCTCCTTTTTTGCATTCATCGGCAAGCTTCAGCGCCATCTTTTCAAGAAGCTCCCATTCGGAAGCGTCCAGCTTGGCCAGAACAGCAATGAGCCGCCTGCGGAAGTCATCGTTTTCTCCGCGCATGACATCGCCCATAAAAGCAGCGATTTCTGTATCGCGGCTTATCGGTCTAAACATTTCGCCCTGACCGGTACGGAGCCAATAGTCATTTACGCCGAACGCCGCGCAAACACTTGATATGATTTCCTCCTTTGGAGAGGTTTTTTCATATTCAATATTTTTGATTTCGCTCCGGGTTCGGTTGATCCTTCTGGCAAACTCTTCCTGCGATAAATTAAGATTTTCACGAAGGTCCCGGAATCGTCCGTTTATTGTATCCATGTGTTCCACCTCCTTGCAGATATTGTACGGCAAAAATACTGGGTTGTCAACACAAAATAAATAAAATATTTTTTTAAGATGGGTTGACAAGACAGTGCTACGGTGCTATACTGTGTTTACAACCCAAGCAGAAAGCGCGACAACACAAAACAGGAGGTGATCGCAATGGCAGAAAACGAAAGACAGAGTATCCGTAACATGGAGGCGGCAATTGCGGCCCTGCCCGAGGAAAAGAAGCAGTACTTTATCGGCTTCGCCGAGGGCGTTGCAGCAATGGCGGAGCAGATCAGGGATAGGCAAGACGTAACCATCGAAGCCAGTCCGCCTAAATCCGTAAGCGCATAAGTGTATGTAGAAACTACATACTACGCAACATCTGAGCTCGCAATCGAAGCGTGGAACAGGAGGGTTGACGATGGCAAGGCTGATTGATGTCAGGTTTGCACAGCATATCGCAAATGTTGAATTATCACCAGACGCTGCCGGAACCGTCCAATGGGTTCTTTCTCATACACCCACCGTGGATGCAGTGGAAGTGGTGCGGTGCAGGGATTGCAAGTGGGCAGAATACGGCAAAGATTTTGAGCCGTATTGCAATCACTGGAAGTCTTGTCTGTATGCCGATATAAAAGACGACGATTTCTGCTCCTACGGAGAACGAAAGGACTGTGACGGGAATGGCTGATTAGTGCCGATTCAGGACGCAGCAGGGGAATTGATCCGCGCAGGCGCATATATCAATAAAGAAATGTCATGAATGGAGGAATCGATATGCAGGAAGAAAGCAACGTGCAGGTTGTCATTACGAAAAATGCAATCATCCGCATACATCATCCTATCTTGACAGAAGAGGAACGCGCCAGGCGAATGAAAGCCATTGAACAGGCTGCGATCAGATTGGCAATTGCGAACTTGCGTGCCGAAGCATTAAAAGAGCGGAACAGTGCCCAATCCAAGGATGCAGAACAAGCTACATAGAACAATTTCGCCGCCAGGGTGGCGGCGGCACGGGCGGGAAGTGTTTTCGGAAACACACCTGCAAGCACAGCAGGAGACAGCCGGTTCGATTCCGGCCCCGCCCTCCAGACGCTACGCTGTTTGCGTCAATACGCTCCTAAATCATGCTGACAGCAGGGAAAGACCGCCCGCCGGGTCTTGCCATACCAGGCGGTTATATGGGGCAGTAGCTCAGCAGGTAGAGCAACTGCGCTATGGGGTGGTGCACCACCCCATAGTACCAGTGCGTCGGAGGTTCAAATCCTTCCTGCCACACCAAGAGGCCTTTCTTATTCTGGTTCTCGTTCGCTCGAATCGTAAAGAAACCGGAAAGCACGAATCTGCATCAGGCTAAACAGGCTGCAGCGCCCGCTGGGAGCGAATCTCAGCCCAGGGCTTTTTGGTTGCTTTGTGCCCTCCCATCCAGCGAGCATTATCAAATGGGATGATAATCAGTAGTTGCGAAACAAACAACCCCCTTAAGCATGCTAGGGTATGCCCGCAGCGGGCGGAATCCCGCTACCACCCCCAAGGAGGAACAATGCGAATAGCGCAGGGAGAGGCGCCTCCGATGTAAATAAACCGTAGTGGGGTCGGGAGAGTTTTGCGGACTGTTTATGCTCTGTCCAAAAACAGCGTTTCAAGGTAAAGAAATCAAACCCTCCAGCGACTGGCTGAAATCCAGTCACCAGTGATAGGCCCAACAGGTGCTAGACCTGGATAAGGCATGGGAACGGATGGGAATACGCCCATGTGGCAACCGCGCGTTCACGGGACTTAATGCGAAGGCAGACGCGGCAGCATGACAGCCGGGAGAGACCGGCAGTATGGGACGGCTCCCTGGTGGGGCCGCTGGGGTAATAGTGCGATATCCCCAGCGAGAAAGATTGGTCCGATTCCAGCCTGTCCCAACCACATACGAAAATCTAAGGGTTTGGATTTACTTTCTGAAGGAGGATCCTAATGCAAAGATGCAGTAAAAGAGCCTATGCCATGTGTCCAACCCGGCACCTGTGCGGTACTTTGGATGATGCCACCTTTACCGAGGACAGCGAGTGCGCCGAATTCAACCGGGCGGTGGAGGCCAAGCCTATGACCAACGCAGACCGCATATTTCACACTGGAAGCCGCTGCCGGAACTGCCGAAGGAGGTGGAGCGATGAAAGACGATTTTGAATTTTTGCGAGGCTTGGCAAATTGCCAAGATAAGGAGCAGATGGCACGATGTATCGAAGAACATCAGCAAAAGCCCATGACCAACGCACAGAAAATCCGCTCCATGAGTGATGAGGAGCTGTGCCAGCTTCTTATGAAGTTCGTTCCGTGCGATTTTGTGGAGTGCGATAGGTACAGTTACGATTGCGACGAATGTGATGAGTGCATAATGAAATGGCTCAAGCAGAAAGCGGAAGGAGAATAACTGTGATTATTGTTTATTTTCGCCGTGAGGACGGCACAATAAGGTGGTGAAAAAATGGCTGTTTTTCGGGTAGAGAAGAGCAAAGATTATACCGTTATGTCAAATTACCACTTACGGGACAACTCGCTCTCTCTGAAATCCAAGGGCTTACTATCTCAGATGCTATCCCTTCCGGAAGAATGGGACTACACACTATCCGGACTGGCGGCTATCAACAAAGAGGGCGTGGATGCAATCCGGGCGGCTGTGCAGGAACTGGAACAGGCTGGTTACATCCAGCGCCGCCAGACCCAGGACGAAAATGGACATTTTGCCGGTAATGAATATGTGATCCACGAGTCACCAGTCTGCGACTCACCGTTGTTGGATTTTCCGATAACGGAAAACCCGTTATCGGAAAACCCGTTATCGGAAAAACCGTTATCGGAAAACCCAACGCAATTAAATAAAGATATATTAAGTAAAGAAAATAATAAAAAGAAAAATAAAAAAGAAAAGCGAGCCACCAAATCCGTGCCAGATTGGAAGCCGGAGCGGTTTGCCGCTTTTTGGGAGTACTACCGTACACACTGCCGCGGGGAGAGCAAACAGGCAGCTATTCGCGCCTGGGATCGTCTGCAACCGGACGACGCTCTGATCGACCGTATGGGAAGGGCACTCCAAAAGCAGATCAGGTCACCGGACTGGCAGGCGGGAATCGGAGTCCCATATGCAAGCACATGGCTCAACAACGCCAGATGGGAAGATGAGCTAAAGGCAGCGGACGGGAACCAAAAGCCAGAACCTGAACCGGTGGATTATTTCTAGCGGGGGCGGCCATGAAGATTACGAAGGAAACATGGATACAGGCGCAGGCCAGTGTTCTTGGCTGCTGCCTGATCGAGGAGAAATGCGCTGCTGAAATCGTGTTTGGGTTGCGGGAAGATGACTTTGCTTCGGAGTATAGGCCATTGTACAGGGCAATCGTTGACCTGTATACCACTGGCAAACCCGTTGACCCAATCACTGTCATGCACGTTGTCGGAAGTGAATACCGGGAAACCATACGACAGCTCATGGAGATTACGCCATCAGCCGCCAATATCCGGTACTACATCAGAATCACAGCAGAACAGTCCAGAGTCCTCCATATGCGTGATGTCGGTCTGCGGCTTATGGACGTGGATGGGATCACTGAGGCGCAGGAGATAATGGACAGTGCTAATGGCGCGCTGGTCTCCGGAAACGGATTGACAGCCATTAGTCTGAAAAATCTGCTTTCCAATTGGTTCACACGGTACGCGAATCCTGCTGGATATTATAACTGGTTCATCCCGCAGATGCGTAGACTGATTCGCTTAAAAAAGGCGAATTATATGATAATCGGTGCAAGACCCAGCGTCGGAAAAAGCGCCTTTGCTATGCAGGCGGCTGCTTTTTGGGCGGTTGCGTGTGGGCTGCGCGTCGGATTTTACTCCGATGAAATGTGTGACGACGAACTGACTGACCGACTCGTCTCCATGTGCGCCGGCGTTCAGCTCGAGGATGTGATGGAACGCAGGATATCAGAAAAGCAGATTCAGGCCGTGGCGGCGATCGCTGCGAAAATAAGCGAAGCGCCGTTGTACGTGATACCGGCGTCAGGGCATCCGGTGTCTGATATCCGGGCGAATGCACTGAAAATGCATCTTGACATTATCATCATCGACTACCTTCAGATCGTTCCAGAACGAGGAGAAAAGGAGTACGACCGTGTAACACGGGTTTCCCACGAGTTGCAAAAGTTATGCAAAAGCACCGGTATCACCGTGTTGGCGCTTAGTCAGCTTGACCGGCTCCGGGGAGCAAGGCCTACACTGGAGGATTTGCGTTCCTCCGGTCAGCTGGAACAGGATGCGGATATTGTGGCATTTTTGCACAGGCCGCAGGGACAATCCGATACGGTTGAATTCGTCATATCCAAAAACAGAAACGGAAAACTAGGAACCACGAAACTGGAATTTGATGGTGGATTGCAGCGTTTTCTGTATGTTGGTAAAGGAGACAAGCCGCTAAAGGCATTTGATTATTCCGCCGTTACATACCGGCCTGATGTGCAGGACCTTTCGCAAATGACAGTGCTTCCGGATGATACACCGGTACCATTCTAAAAACAGAAAGAAGGATCATTATGGGAATCAGAACTACAGCAATCCTCAACCTGAAGGGCGGGGTTGCGAAGACCACCACCGTAATCAACATGGCGGCGATCCTGGCAAAGGATTACGGCATCCGTGTGCTGCTGATCGATGCGGACAGTCAGTGCAATACAACGGAGTTTTTCGGCGCGACTCCAAGCAGTGGCAATCTTGCGGATATTCTGCGTTTGTCCGATGATTGCTATGATCCAATGTTGGAAGCAGGCGCCTGCATCCAAAGCACAGAATTTACGAATATTGACATTATTCCCGGTGATGACAGTCTGATGGATCTTGACCTGAGCAAAGTGGAACTGGGAAGGGTCAACGTCAATATTTTGCGGCAGCTTGTGGAGCAGGTTAAGGCACTGTATGACTACATACTGATTGACTGCCCGCCGGCGTTTAACGCGGCCAGCGCTGCCGCCCTGATTGCTGCTGATGATGTGATTATTCCGATCAAACTGGATGCCTTCTCCCTGCGGGGAATGAGCAACCTGATGCGGCAAATCAAGAATATGCGCCGGATCAATCCGCGACTGCGGCTTGCGGGGTGTCTGCCCACCATGTGGTACAGCGATCCCCAAATCATGGATGCGGAAACCCAACTACGGGATGCAAGGCTTCCGATATTTCCGCACATACGCCGTTCGGACACCGTGGACAGGATGACATTTCGCCAGGAGGCCCTGCTGGTCAGCAGCCCAAACAGCGGGGCGGGCATTGACTACCGTAAATTTGTGGCGGAGTACATGGGAGGAGAAAAATGAGCTTTGATTTAGGCGCTATGCTGAAAAATGTGTCCAATTTGGACACAATTCGGGAACAGATCGAGTATATCCGGCTGGATCGTATTGAATCTGATTCCAATAATTTCTACAAGATTGAAGGCATTGAGGATTTGGCGGCGAATATCTCCCTTTGCGGTTTGCAGCAGCCCATCCGGGTACGCCAAAAGCCGGAAGATCCCGATCGTTTTGTGACCGTCTCCGGCCACCGAAGACGTGCGGCGCTGGAATTGCTGGCTAAGGACGACCCGGAGCGATGGGGGGACGTCCCCTGTATAGTAGAACGGGATTCCGTTTCTCCCGCGTTGCAGCAGCTCCGTTTGATCTATGCCAACGCCAATACCCGGACAATGACTAGCTCAGAACTGGGAGAACAGGCTGCCCAGGTGGAAAAACTGCTGTATCAACTTAAAGAGGAGGGTTACGAATTTCCAGGCCGTATGCGGGACCATGTGGCCGAGGCCGTCAACACCAGCAAGACCAAATTGGCACGCCTGAGAGTGATCCGGGAGAATCTTGCGGAATGCTGGAGGTCTTCTTACAAGGATGATATCATCTGCGAGTCAACAGCCTATGAGCTTTCGCACATGCCAGAGGAATGGCAGAGGATCGTTTATGAAGAGAGAAGGGCAATGAAGTCAAATTTTCGATTTCTCTATGCGGAAGATATCAAGGCTGCAGCGGGGCGCATGGCGCAAATCGATAAACTGAACTGTGGGCTGAACTGTTCGAAATCTGGTTCTTGCTTGAACAAGGAGGCAAAGCTCAGGCAGTCGGTTCACACAGAGCGATATTTTGATACTCCATGCGTAAAATGCTGTGATGTATGTGATAAACTGACTACCTGTAAAAATGCCTGCTCGATGCTGGCTGAAAAAATCAAGCAGATCAAGGCACATAAAAAGGAAGAGCGGCAGCAGGAAAAGGTTGAGACCGAGAAAAAGGAAAAGCCGGTAATTGACTATATTCAGGGCGTATATGATCGGGTTGGTAAGTCCCGTAAGACCTGCGGAGCGACCGTGGAAGATCTGTACCGTGCGCAGAAAGTATTCTATGCGAAATCGGATGATCAGAAGGAATCAGATATGGAATCCGGAGCTGCAAAAATAAGCGTCAATACCACGCTTCCGTTTGGATATAACTTCCGATATGAGGATGCCATGCGGCTCTGCGCTGTAGCGGATCTTCTCGGCTGCTCAACTGATTATCTTCTTGGTAGAGATGTGTCCAATTCGGACACCGCGCCAGCACAGGAAAATGTGTCCAATTCGGACACATGGAGGACTGGGGCTCCGAAGGATCCTGGCGATTATGTCGTGATGGTTTGTTACTGCGATGACTGCGGCGCATCTTCGGCGGATATGCACTGGGACGGTGAGAAGTGGCTGGAATTTGGCGAGCCACTTTTAGAGGATGCAAAAGTCCTCACCTGGATCCACAGACCGCACGAATTGCTTGTAGATTATCCATTGAACGAATCGTGCAAAACCGGGTTGAGCCCCTCAGGCCATTGCGGTGCCGCCGCATATTGTGAAAAACCGTATGAATGCTGCTGCGAATGTCCTGATGAGTGCAATTCCCGCTGTGGATGGATTGATGAGGATGGTTGACCATGGAGCTTCTGCCATATCAGGTTTATAATTCTGCCGGGAGGATTGTTCTGCAGGCTGCAGAATCCTGCCGCTATTCCCGGCATGTGGAGCTGGATCTGCTGGATAATGGATATACCATCCGCATCAATGGCCGGAAAATCACCAAAACAGAAATCCGGAAGGAATGTACTCAGAAATGAAAAAATTCTACGTGCGTTTTTCTAGAAGCGGCCATGATGGCAGCGGGAAGAGGTTCCCGTCCGTTTTTGATTTCGAACGATGTGGAGATCCTGTGTCACTGGCGCATACAATCACTGCGATAAACTACGATGGCTATAACTTGATCTGTGTAACCCAGGATCGAGACGGCGTATTTACCGTATTTTTCAAACGACCAAGGAGGTTCGGCGAGTGAAAATCCTTAGTACACTTCGGGCTGGCAGAGTAGTCCGTCAGGCCCTTTACAGTCCCCGGGATCCGAACCCAAACCGGAGGCATCGGGCTATCAGCATCCCGAAGGAAGAAAAACTCCGAGCAAACCTCAAAACATCCTATGAGAAGTTGCTGATGCTGATGTGCGCGAACTTTTCACCGGGCGACTGGTGGGTGACACTTACATATGATGATGCACACCTCCCGGAAAACCGGGAGGAGGCACATCCATATTTCCGCAAATTCATGCGGTGGTACCGAAAATACAGGAAAGACAACAAAGAACCACTGCTGTATGTTTACTGTACCCAGCTTACCACTAGGAACGGCGGCCGTCGGCTCCACCACCACATGGTGATGCGATTCGAGGACGACACAGACGAGGAGAAAATCCGAAGCCTTTGGAAGTGGGGCGAGGTCGTACATGTCCGCAAACTGAAAGACTATGAGGATATCCTGGACAAGGCGCACTATATGTGCCGCGAACCACGGGAACTGGGCGTCTATGTCCCGGGTGAACAGATGTGGACGGCAAGCCGTGGGCTTTATCGTCCTAAGTTTGAGTATACCGTGATCGACAATGACGCGGTGGATATCAGCGTCCCGGTTGGCTGCACCGAGCTGAGTGAGCCGATCCAGCTCCCCGGTTATGGCGGCTACAAGACGATTATTTATTACGAGAATATGTGATTTTTAAGAGGCGACCCCTCTTATTGCGACTGGAGGGAGGTACTAACCAATGGACACACCCAAACAAACTTTTTGCGGGGTATTGCATAATTCTCCTGCGTGTGATAGAATAAAGACGAACAACGGGTGGCTGATCTGCCCGGCCTGCGGCAATAGGAAGGTTCTCAGGCTGCGTCCCGATACCGAAGCGAAAAATCTCCTGGTGTACTGCAAACGGTGCCACCGGGAATCCGTTGTCAATATCTTGCCAGAGTGCCAGCGCCTATGAGCCAGCGCCATGTATCGCGAATCGCGAACGTGGTGCTGGTTTTTTGTTTTTCCAGGAGGTGATCATAATGGCGCAAAAAGCACTGAGGCCTTGTGCTCACCCTGGTTGTCCGGAGCTGGTCCGGGCCGGCTACTGCAGCAAGCACAGACCGAAAGATCGGCAGCGCAGAAGCGCGGAAGCATCAGACTGGCACACCTGGTACACTCTGCCGGTCTGGGTGAACGATCTCCGACCTACGCAGCTTCTGCGGGAACCATTCTGCCGGGAATGCACCCGGCGGGCGGTGCGGGATGGTCTTCCGTACCTGATGCGGGTTAGGGCAACGGACGTTGACCACATCGTACCGCACCGTGGTGTATGGTCCAGGTTTATCGACCGAAGAAACCTACAGTCGTTGTGTCACTCCTGCCATAGCCGCAAAACCATGGCGGAAATGACCGAAAACCGGATGCGTTTTTGACGCTGAGCCTACGCCTGCACAGGCGCGTCGGTGCGCATATGCGCGCCTGTCCGCGCCGGAGCTTCGCTCCACCCATACCCCCACCCTGAAAAAGTTTTTGGGGCGGGGATCCACAGCCGCGGCCCGCCTCGGTTGCGAGAAAATTTCCCCGATCAGATAATTCAGGCCCTCGGGCCGGAAAGGAGCCACCGATGCCGACACCTGCGAAGACCCTGGACGCTATGTCGAAAAACTTAACACGCGACGAAAAGGACGCCCGTCTTGAGGCAGAGGCATCTGTCATTCCTGACCGTGGCGAGGTAGTTCTGAAACGGCCTACCTGGCTTACCGGCAGGGGAAAGCGGTACTGGGATTCGATCCTGGCACGAATGGAGGGGACCGCAATTCTGGATGACCTGGATGCGGAGATGCTGGCAATCTACTGTGCCCAGCTACAGGAGCGGGACGCACTGCAAGCGGATCTGAAAAAGGCCAGGTCTCCGAAGGATGGGGAGGAGCCGGACATGGAGCTGATCCTGTCGCTGACCAAACAACTGAATGCCAAGGACGCAAAGATCCGGGACTTTGCTTCCGATCTGGGATGCACACCATCCGGCCGGGTGCGTCTGGCACAGAAGCGGTCCGCAGCGGCGGCAGAGGATGAGCCGAATGGAGATCTATTCGGTGACTAACCCGACAGGCCTCCACCATCCAGTGTCGGTGTACGCCAAGCAGGTGGTATCCGGACGGCTGCATGATATGTGCTGCCCATATGAGATCAAGGCCTGCCAGCGGCATCTGAATGACCTATCCAGGCAGGGAACCCCGGAGTTTCCATTTGTGTTCGACTGCACCCGGGCTGATCGGATACTCCGGTTTATGGCACTGCTTGTCCAGGTGCGCGGTCCCTATGCAGGGCAGCGCATCCAGCTCCAGCCCTGGCAGGTTTTTGACTTTGGGTGCCTATATGGCTGGGTTTCCATGGATACAGGTGCCAGGCGGTTTAGCAAGTGCCTTAGCGTCCGTGGCCGAGGGCAGTTCAAGTCAACTGAAAACAGTGGGAAAGCTCTGTATGCCATGACATCGGATGCTGTCTATCCGCCATATCACCCGGAGTTGGCACGCTATGAGCTGGAGCCTGAGGTGGAGTGCGCCGCAGTTGATAAAGGCCAGGCAAAGCGCGTATCAGAGGACGCACGGAAAATTGCCAAGGCTACCCCAGAAATTCGTAAGCGCCTACTGATCCCTAAGTCAAATCCAATGACCCACAAAACAAGGGGTGGCAGCCTAAAAACGCTGTCAAAGGATATTGGCAACAAAGATTCCGGCGCTCCATGTTATTTTTGCGTAGACGAATACGAGAGCCATAAAACATCGGACATTTACGACCTGGGCCTGAACTCTTTCGGTAAGCGAACCCAGTCTCTGCTGGACTGCATCATGACCGCCGGCGACGATGCGGATAACCGTCCTGCCAGGCGGCAGGAGGATATTGCAAAGCAAATCCTGGACGGCGATGTGATAGACGAAACCTATTTTGTCATGATTCGGGAGCTGCCAAACAGCGAAAACCCGCATGATAAATCCAAATGGCTTTGGGCAAATCCGGTTCTACGCTATCCAAACGAGTATAGCGCGACTCTGCTGCGGTATATCGAAAGCGAATACAGCGAGGCTTATGGATCCATGGACTCCGACAAAATCCGCAAATGGCTGACCCGCCGGATGTGCCAGTGGCAGACCGCAGTGAAAAACAGCTATCTGGACGAAAACTGTTTGGATCTTGCCCGGAAGTCAATGCTCCCCCGGAAGGAGTTTGCGGAGCTGACCAACGGACGGAAATGCTGGTGCGGGTTTGATCTGGGCAAGCGCATTGACCTTTCCGGCGTGGCGGCTGTTTTTATCCTGGACGATGGCCGTGTGGCCATCAAAATGCACGGTTTTATGCCGCAGAACGGCATCACACGGCATGAGCACACCGATAAGGTGCCGTATCAGGATTGGGTGAATCGTGGATTTGTCACCGCAACACCTGGAGATGTTACGGACAATGGTTGGGTTTGGAATTGGATCAAGAGCAACCGGGCTTCCTGCGGATGGATTGTCCAGGAAGTGGACTATGATGGACACAACGCCACCGATCTTGCAATCCAGATGTGCGAGGAAGAAAACCGGGATGATTTCTGCGTGGAGATCCGCCAGACCTGCGCCGGACAAAACCTGGCTGTCAAGGGCTTCCGGGAGCTTCTGCTCCAGGGAAAGATCGTGATGGAGTATTCTCCATTGGCTATGTGGTGCCTGAAAAACGCCGTGGAGATCGCAAACAACTTCGGAGACATTAAATTATCCAAAAAGCATAAGGACGATTCGCAAAGAATCGATCCGCTGGCTGCCGCAATGAATGCCCTGGCCCGGGCGCTGATCTTCCGTGAACAGCCAAGCCTTGAAAAGGCGATCAACAGCAGCTATGAGATGTAGGAGGTCATATGAGCAAAAGCAAGTATAGCCGCCGGGAGGCCGTTTCTGACATCCTCCTGGTTGCCGGCGGAATTGCTGTCAGTTTTGGCGTCAGTATGCTTCACGTTGCTGCAGGCATTATCGTCGGCGGAGCGCTGGCCATGGCATTTGGCTGGCTGATTGGAAGGGAGGTGTGATGATAATTGATAGTACCCAGGAAGAAAGCAGCAGATCCCAGCGCCCCGCGGCCTCCTGATGTGCTTTCTCTCAGAAGCGCATCCGGCTGGAACCTTGAAAGCGGCGGTGTTGACGCATCCTTAAAAGTATCTGCCGTGTACCGGGCAGTTACTTTCAGCGCCCAGACCATATCCGTCATGCCGTTTTACATCATGGATCGGAAAACGCGGGAACGCGTAGTCGATCACCCTCTGCTTTCAATTTTGACCATCCGGCCAAATGAATGTATGACCCCGTCGGAATACAAAAGCCTGATGGAAACCAACCGGCTGCTCAACGGAAACGGGTATGCCTATATTCGGCGCAGCGACCGAACCGGGCGTGTGTCGGAGCTGCTTCCGCTGTCGCCGGATCTGGTGAACATCTGGATGGATGAAGAACGGCATCTTCACTACCTGTACACGGATCCGATTTCCGGCAGACTGTTCCATTTGCTTCCCAATCAGGTGATTCATTACAAGGCCTTTACGCTTGATGGCGTTCTCGGTATTTCTCCGCTTGCCTACGCCAGGGACGTGATCACCAAAGACCGGGCAGCAAAAGCCTACGAGCGGGCGCTGTACAATAACGGTGGAAGACCGTCTGGCGTACTGCAGACCGATGCCGACTTGAGCGGTATTGAAATCGTGAAGGATGCCGACGGAAATGAAGCCAAGGTTAGCAAAAAGGAGCTTGTCCGCAGGGCATGGGAAAAAGTCCATGCCGGCAGTGATAACGCTTTTCGGACGGCTGTTCTGGATCTGGGTCTGAAATATCAGCCGATATCATCCATGAGCAACGCTGACGCCCAGTTTGTAGAATCCAACGATATCACCATTGCGGATATCGCCAGGTTCTTCGGCGTACCGCTCCATGTGCTGATGTCCGGTAAGCAAAGCTACGAGAGCAACGAACAGAACCGGGTGGAATATGTCCAGACAACGGCTCTGTCCACGGTGACGGCCTGCGAAGAGGAGGACAGTTTCAAGCTGCTATCCAGTATGGACCAGGAGAAGGAATACCGTATTCGTCGGAACATGGACGCGGCTCTCCGCGGCGATGCGAAAAGCCGTGCGGAATTCTATAAGACCATGCACGAAATCGGCGCCTACTCGGTCAACAATATTCTCGCCAAGGAGGACGAACCCGATGTTTCTGGCGGCGATGTTCGGCTGGCATCGCTGAATTACGTCCCTCTGGAAGACTTCCAGCGACTGTCTGACCAAAGAAATGGAGTCTGAAATGAACCTAATAATCAATAAATCCGCCTCTGCCGAGAAGCCTTCAGTGTCTAGTGCGGATATGTCCCTTATCAATGCCCAGGCTCTTAAGGAGCTGACGCCGGAGGAAGTCTTTACCTTTAAGGTGGAGGCGTGTAACGATCTTGTCGATAGGGATTTCGAACGGTTTCCCGTAGAGACGCTTGAGAAACTGGCATCCATGTATGTTGGCCGAACCGTAATCGCGGATCACCGCTGGTCCTCCGCAAATCAGCAGGCCCGTGTTTACAAGGCATATGTGGAGAAGCGGGAAAACCGAACTTGTCTCATAGCTGAGTGCTATATGCTCCGAAACGACTCCACCGTGGATGTGATTGCCGCCATCGAGGGTGGAATTATCCGTGAGATATCCGTTGGCTGCGCGATTAGCCGCGCTGTCTGTAGCATCTGCGGAAATGATTACGGTACCTGCGGCCATCAGAAGGGAGTCATCTACGATGGCGAAAAATGCCATTGTGATCTGATGGATCCTGTTGACGCCTACGAAATGTCTTTCGTGGCGGTTCCGGCTCAGCCCCAGGCGGGCGTAACAAAATCAATTAACAGCCAGGGCGTTACCCCTTCGGACTTGTCCAGGGCAAAGGCCAGGCTGCAAATCGAAAATGAACGATGGAGGTTTTTATGAACAATCTGAACACACTCATCACCAAAAGAACTGACCTGCTGCAGAAGCGGGCCGATGCACTGGAGGCCGCTACCAAGAAGTACAACTCCGGCGACATGACCGGCTATGACGCTGACATGGAGACGGTCAAGGGCTACAACGCCCAACTGGAAACTCTGAACGGTCTGATCTCTGAGACGGAGAAATCCTTCGGCGGCGAGGAATTCCCCGGAGCAGGCGCCTCCGGGCAGCGCAGCACCAAGGCTGCTTTGTCTCTGGTGGATACCATCCGCGGAACGGAAAAGTATGCAAACGCATGGCTGGAATCCGTCCGGAAGGGCATCTCCCCGGACAAAGGCATTGGCATCCAGTCCCTGCAGCCTCTGTACGAGGCCGAGCGTGCCATGAAGGCACTTAGTATCGCCGGCGGAGATACTCCCGGTGAAGACGGCGGTTTCCTGGTTCCCATTGACTTTGACACAAAGGTCAACGAGCTGATGAAGGAATATGTCGACCTGTCTGCGCTGGTGACTGTGGAGCGGGTAAGCGTCAACGATGGCTGGCGTGTATACGACACCACCGGCACCCGTACCGCTCTGACCAAGGTGGATGAACTGGGGAAGATCAATCCCGGAAAGCAGCCCTCTTTCAAGCGGATTGCGTATCACTGTTCCAAGCATGCCGACAAGCTCATTATTTCCAACGAGCTGATGGCAGATGCCGGCGCTCTGATTACCTATCTTGCCGGGTGGTGGGCGCCCAAATTCGTCATGACCAAAAACGAGATGATCCTGACTCTGTTGAAAGCACTGCCGTTCTCCGCTCTGGCAGGCGCCACCGATGCGGAGCAGATCAAGGCGCTGAAAACCCTGATGAACACCGGCCTGAACACTGCCCACGCCAAGCGCGCCACCATCCTGACCAACGCCTCTGGTTACAACGTTATGGACAATTGGGCGGAAACCAATGGCCGTCCCATCCTGGTGCCCGATCCCAAGGGTAATGATTTCAGCCGATTCAAGGGCCGCCCCGTACAGTATGCCGATGCGGACCTGATTCCTGATGTTACTGTTGGTGACACCGGTTACAATCCCTTCTACGTCGGCGATTTCAAGGCGTTCTGCACCCTCTTCCTGCGCCAGGGAACCCGGATCCGTTCCACCGACATCGGCGGCGATGCGTGGGACACCGATACCACCGAGATCCGCTGCACCTGCCGTATGGACTGTAAGGGCGTGGACAACGATGCTGTCAAGTTCACCGGACTTAAGGCAGGCGAATAATGACATCGGATGAGCTGAAGCTGCTCAAGCAGTACATGCACGTTGATCACGATGACGACGATGCACTGATTCAGGTGTTGTGGTCTGCCGCAAGCCGTTATTTGAAGCGTGGCGGAGCCGTGTCGGATGATCCGGATGATTCCTGGCTGGCCGCTGCGGGGCTGGTTTTGCAATGGTATGACGGCACTCCGCTGCCCGACGGCGTTCAACGGCTCATCAATCAGCTCAAACTGGACAATCCTGTTTTCTGAGGTGGTACTATGGCAAAAAGCGAAACGCCATGCGAGATGCGGACACCAATCCGCATTCTCGCCCCCAAGGATAATCCAAGCGGAGGTGGGTACCGGAATCCCAACTATGTCAATATCTACCCGGATGATCGGACTATCCGATGTAAATGGGTGTCCGCTTTCGGCAACGAAGCGGTTCAGGCCCAGAGCCTAGGTTTGACGGATACCGCAACGCTCACACTGCGATATGATCCCAGGATTACATCCGACTGCATTGTGGTCGTGGGAAGCGGAGACAACAAGCGATCCTATGATCTCATGAGCCCGCCCAATGATGTGGGCGGCGCCCACCGTTGGATGGAACTCCGGGTGAAAAGGAGGGCAAAAGCGGTATGACATATGAGGATCGATTTTCCGAGGCTTTCCTGGATATGGGCCTGCCCATCCAGCCCGGTCTGGACACCACGGCTGAGTCTGAATATGTGGTCTATGGATATGACAGCGATGGAACCCTGTACGGCGACGACGGACCCTGTCTGGAATACAGGCGTTGGACGGTTGTGTATGTTGCCCCTGTGGCGTATGACCGCAGGGCGCTGCGCCGAAAGATCCGTGAAGTGATCCAGACCATTACCGGCGTTTGGCCCAGCGAGGATGATGCTACTGACGGCGCCGGACAGCGGTATATATACGAGTTCGAGACATTTGGGGGGATCGTGGATGGCGCGGATTGAAGTATCCGGCATGGACGCTCTTCTTGCCGGCATTTAT
Organism: Faecousia sp.; assembly: GCA_051867435.1. GTDB lineage: Bacteria > Bacillota > Clostridia > Oscillospirales > Oscillospiraceae > Faecousia. The sequence goes on along the minus strand of JBJDYP010000094.1, from coordinate 45,728 downwards.
GACATGGCTGAGAAAACACCGCAGCTTCGGATTGATATTCTTGAGGCTGAGGCGGATGTTATTGAACCCGCCCTCCGTCGATCCATCGTGGATGAACGGCTGGTCCGAACCGGTAAGCTTCTGCGATCCATCCGCCGCAGAAAAGTGAAACACTTCGGCGCAATAGCCATTTGTATCGGTCCGACAGGGGAGCACCACAGATACCTTCCGTCCGACGGGAAAAGCGGCATCGTTTCTGCAGGGCGTGTCGGATACATCGGCGAATATGGCATTAAATCCCGTGGCATCAGAGGCCGGGAATGGCTCAAAAAGGGCATTGAGAAAAGCAAAAACCAGGCGTTCGACGCAGCGGACGTCATCTATGACAACTACATGAAAAATAATAACTTATAGGAGGAACATTATGGCAAAATATGGCGCACGTTATTCCCGCTGGGCACCCTGGGCAAAAGATTTTGCGGATACCAATACCGAAGCGTTGCCCAAGTACGACACCCCTGTAGGCGTCGGCGAGCTGAACAAAATCAATGAGACGCTGAACTTCAAAGAAGGCTCTCTGCCCGGCGATGACCAGATCGTGCTTTATGAGAAGCTTTTCAAGGATGGCAGCATGGATGTGGAAAGCGTCTACCTGCAGGTTAAGGACGCTGCTACAATGCTTGGCGCATCGTGCGATGAAGAGAATGGTCTTTCCCATGGCGATGATGATAAGCCCCCCTACGGCGGCTACGGCTTTATCACGCACCATGTAAGCAAGACGAAGACCTATTTCCAGGCAATCTTCTACCCCAAGGTCAAGGCAACTCCTACCGCCGAGACCTACGAGACCCGTGGCGACACCATCAACTTCACCACCGATAAGATGCCCTTCCACATCGAATCTCCGGCCTGCCGGAAGTACAAGGTCGTGAAGGACTTCGCTTCCGAGGCCGCCGCCAAGGCGTACATCGATGCCATTTTTGCCGGCACGGCTGCTGTTCCCGGCCTGCCGAAGGCTGGAGCCGGTGCGCCGGCATCATCCACATAACACTCCGATCCCCAGGGCTTTGCCCTGGGGAAATGAGGTATCACCATGAAAACGATTGAATTTAACATAGGCCCTAAAACGCTCCATCTGTACATGAATGGGGAAGCAATGTTTGCTATCCAGGCTCTGGATGATACTTTATCCGATGGGAGCGACGCTGTTTCCAGCATGATGCGGACCGATTCCGACGGACTTCATATGCTTTGTCAGATCGCCCATATCCTCGCCACGCAGGGTGAGCTTTGCCGCCGGTATTTGCAATACACTCCGGCACGAATACCCACCGTCGAGGAACTTAAGATCCTGCTTAGCCCCATGCAGATCGTTGGCCTTAGAACCGCGGTGATACAAGCGATCAACGATGGTTACAGCCAGCCCGGGACGGACGATGCCGGAGATATTGATACCGGGCTTGCGGAATTGGAAAAAAAACGAAACCTTAACGCGACCACTGTTTCTGCGGATGGCCGCGGTGAATCATATACACCCCCGGGAAGCCCTGCTGCTGCTAAGCCCGGGAGAGGTCTTCTGCATGTTTGACCTCTGGATGGAGCAGCATGGTTTGAAACGGAGGGATGATATTGGGCGAACGGACGATTGACACCATACTGCGCGTGCAGAATGAGTCTGGGTACAAAACCGCGCTGAAAAACTGCACTTCGGAGCTGAAGGTTCTAAAATCCGAGCTGGACAAAGTGACCAGCGATTTCCGAAGCAACGCCAACAGCATGGAGGCCCTGACCAAAAAGGGCGAAGTCATGACAAAAATGTACGACACCCAGCAGCAGAAGGTTGAGCTGCTTCGTGGTGCCATGCAAAAGGCCCAGGATACCAGGGATGCGGAGGAGCAAACTGTTTCGGATCTCCGCGCACAGTATGACCAAGCGAAAAAGGCTCTTGCATCTCTCGGTGATACGGTCGATGAAACCAGCGAGGAATACCAGCAGCAAAAGGCCGAAGTTGATAAGCTTCGGGACGCGATTATTCAGAACCAGGCGAAGCTGGATGCCTCTACCCGGTCATATCAGTACTATGCCACCCAGCTTAACAAGGCTGAAATTGAGCTTTCCGATTTGGGCGAAGAGCAGGAGAAAATCAACCGCCTGCTGGAGGAAGCGAAGCAGTCCGCTGATGGCTGCGCACCCTCCATTGACCGTTACGGCGACGCTGTCCGGGAATCTGGAGGCGGTACAGAAGAAACCACGTCCGCAGTGGAAGCTATGGCATCCGCCATGGTGGCCAGCGGAATAAAGCAGAAAGTGGAGGATCTGGCGGCAGCCATGATGGAATGCAGCGAGGCGTCGCAAACTTTCGAGCTTTCCCTGGCTCAGGTGAGCACCATCGCGGATGCATCGGTGGTTCCTACCCAGGCAATGCGGGAAGGGATCCTGCAGCTTTCCACGGATCTGCGAAAGGATGCAAATGAGGTGGCAGGCGCCTTTTACAATGCCCTATCCGCGGGCGTGGATACGGCGAATGTGCTGGATTTTACCGCCAAGTCCTCCAAATTGGCAACGGCTGGTTTTACTGATACTGCCACGGCTGTTGACGTCCTTACCACGATTCTCAACGCCTACAAGCTGGAAGCCGACCAAACCGAAAAAGTGGCTTCCACGTTGGTCAGGACCCAGGATTTAGGTAAGGTCACGGTGGATCAGTTGGGCAAGGTAATGGGCCGGGTCATTCCGTCCGCGGCTGCCTATGGCGTGAATCTTGACAATATCGCCGCGGCGTATGCGAACATGACCGCCGCCGGCATTAACGCAGAGAACTCCACTACATACTTGGCAACCATGCTGGATGAGCTGGCGGACAGCGGCAGCAGCGTGGCGGCCGTACTGCAGAAGCAGACCGGAAAGTCCTTTTCCGAGCTGATGGCCGATGGACGCAGCCTGGGCGATGTGTTGGATATCATCGGATCAAGTGTGGAATACGATAACGTGCAGTTTTCCAATCTATGGTCTTCTGCGACCGCCGGAAAGGCTGCACTATCTCTGGTAAACGGCGGTGCATACGCCTTTAACAAGACGCTGCTTGAGATGTCCAACAGCAGCGGAGCCGTGGAAAAGAACTATAAAAAAATGACGGAGGTTTCCGAGTACTCCAGCCAGCGGCTGAAAGTATCCTGCAATAATTTGAAGATCGCCGTTGGTGACCAGCTAAACCCGGTTCTGGACCGTATCCGGGAAACCGGCGCGGGCGTGCTGGAAAAAGCCACGGAAGCCGTATCCAAGAACCCTGCAATTGTGGCAGCAATCTCCGGCACAGTAACGGCTCTTGGCTTGCTGGCGGGAGGGCTGGCAGCGCTTACGGCTGCAGAGGCCGTGGCGACCGCCATGACTAAATTGAATATCTCTTTGGCGGCCAATCCCGCTGCACTGGTAGCGGTAGCGATTGCCGGGGTTGTGGCGGCGCTTGGAACATATGTAGCCCAGATCGAAACCACCCAGGATAAGGTGGATGCCCTCACGGAATCTGCCCGTAATCTCAGCGAAACGGTTGAGGCGGGCAATGCCTCCTATGAGGATGCCGTGATATCCGCCGATGCCGCTGTCTCGACGGTGAACCGCTATATCGACCGGCTGAAAGAGCTGGAGGCCCAGGGGCTGAAAACGGATGAGCAGCAACTGGAATATTCCATGATCCTGGATAAGATCAACGGCATCATGCCGGGGCTCAACGCTGAACTGGATGTACAGACAGGCCTTGTGAAAGGCGGCGCGGACGCACTCCGGGATCAGGCGGAAGCCTGGAAGGAAAATGCCATCGCCGAGGCTGCCTATACCAGGTATAAATCTGAATACGATGCATTGGCTGATGCGATGTACGAAGTTAACCTAAATCAAGCAAGGCTTAATGTACTTGAGCGGGAGAATCAGCCAACGAAGGACCGGCTTGCCCAGGTTACAAAGGAGCTGAGCGATGCACAGGACCGGCTAAACAATGCAACAGTTGCAGGCTCAGCCTATCTGGGCGCCAGCAGCCGGGAGCAGATGGAAGCCCGGCAGCAGGTGGATGCGCTGACGGCGGAATACAATGCCCTGCAGGCGCAGATGGTTGATATCAACGCAGAGGAGGGAATCCTGCGGCTTGCCATCGAGGAGGGAAACCAGACCATAGCATCCTGCCGAACGGAAGTGGAAGCGGCGGACGAGGCGTATAAGAATCTGGCTGAGTCTTTGCAAACCGCGTCTGATGGCGCTACCGAAGGAGCGGCGGGCATGGCTGGAAGCGTGGGAGAGTCTTTGCAGACACTCCGGGATGCATATGATGAGCTCTATGGGTCTGCCAAAGACAGCCTGGATAAACAGATTGGACTATTTGATGATCTCAGTGGTAAGTGTGAAAACTCCACTGAGGATATGATCAAGAACCTGAAATCCCAGATCACTGCATTTGACAACTATTCCGCAAATATTCAACTGGCATTGGAGCGCGGCATTGATGTTGGATTGGTGCAAAAATTGTCCGACGGTTCGACCCAATCCATGCAGATCCTCGCAGAGCTTGTCACAGCCACGGATGATCAGATCGCCGAACTGAACGCCGCGTTTGACCAAAGCGAGGCGGCAAAAGAAAACGCGGCGACCACGATGTCAGCGGTTGAAAAAGCATATTCGGACGGACTGGAGAAAATCTCATCGTCCTGGTTTGATCAGTGGAAGCAGATCGGCGAGCATTGCGCGGATGGACTGATTGCTGGACAGAATTCGCGTAAATCCGCTATCAATGCATCTGCCGGCAGATTAGCCTATGCAAGTCAAATGGGATATAAGGAAGCCAGTCAAATCAATTCCCCGTCAAAAAAGTGGATGTGGCTGGCCGAGCAGGAGGTCGCAGCGCCGTTGCAGGTGTACAGGCAAGCCGTCCCCAAAATGGAAGCGCAGGCGAGAGAACTTTCCGATGCCGGCTATTTGGGGGCAATCCTGTCCAAGCAGGCTGTGATTCCGTCGCTGGTTTCCGCTGCGTCTGCAATTCCTGCCGGGTCTGACAATTCCAAGTTGTATCTGCTCCTGCAGCAAATACTGGCAGGAGTCCAAGCTGGGAAAAAACTTGTCCTGTATCCTGATGTGCTCGTCGGGGAAACGGTTGACAGTTACGATGCCGCGCTGGGGCAAAATAAAATGCTGTCTGATCGGGGGGCAAAGTGATGGAAATGTCATTTAACTGGAAATCGACGCTGTCCTACTACGAGTTGGATCTTGTGAAATGTGTCTTTTCCACAGCAAAAAGGAAGCGAAATCTTGTCAACGTCCTTGGCGCCGATGGTGACCTGGACTATATGCAGGGACTTGGTGAGCCCACATATGAGAGCCGTACCATGCAAGCCGAATTTCGGATGCTGGGCAATCCTGAGGACATCATCGAAAGGCTGAATACCGAGTTGGAGGGAATGACTATCCCCATCGTCCTGCCGGATGATCCCCGCAGCTATGTAATCGGGAATACGCACATCCTCCAGGCTGCGCTGAAAGAGGGCGGGACCGTTGTAATCACCGCGTCATGTAAACCCTGGCGGCTGCGCATCCTGCCTGTAATCCATAGAGTACCTGCATCCGATACCCGGGTGCAGTACACATGGAATAATTCCGGTCGGCGCACCGCAGTGCCTGAGATCACTGTGCATGATGCAGATGTGACGATCGAATCCGGGAGCACGAAAAAGATTCTGACGGCCGGCACTTATCTTATGCCGGAACTGGCAATTCCAGGCAAAGACAGTATATCCGTTGCAATTACAGGCGGCGCTATGACCGCCGAATACCGGGAGGCAAATCTATGAATGTTCAAGTTACCGCGGGCGGTGTGCTGGCCTATGACAGCCGTCTGCCCGATGAAAAGGGCTATAATATGGAGTCCATCCGCATCAGCGATGCAATCAATAAAGGAGGATCTGCTGTTCTCATTCTGCCGCCTCAGCACCCTCTGCGTGACGGTTTCCGGGCTTTTCAGACTGATGTTGTGATTTATCGTGACGGAAAGATTCGGTGGCGTGGGCGGCCGCTGCCGGGCTCCTGTGACAAGTACAATCGCCGCACCATCACCTGCGAGGGGGAGCTGTGCTTCCTTCAGGACGCTACACTGCGGCCGTGTACCATCACGGCAGATCCGGCAACAATCTTTACACAGATTATCCAGTCCTATAACGCTACGGTGGAACCGTGGAAGCGTTTTGCGGTTGGCACTGTAACGGTTTCGGCGGATTCTGTGGTTACATTCTCTGCGGACAAGGCGCAGGTCGTATACTCGGCTGTTCAGAGCCTAATCAAATCCTACGGCGGGTACATTCTTTTTGACTCTGCACCAGACGGGACCCGCAGAATCAACTGGTATGATGCTCTCCCATATGCCTGCAACCAGCGAATCCGGTGGGGCATCAATATGACTGATTTCAGTACATCCACCGATTCGTCTTCTTTTGCAACGCGAATCGTCCCGTATGGATCCATAGACAAGGATGGAAACCGCATCACCATCAACATCGACGGCAAGGATTATGTCGAAAATGCGGAAGCACTTGACCAGTACGGTGTAATTGAGATCCCGAAGATCTACAATGGCATTTCGGATCCCGCAGAGCTGCAGGCAGCAGCGCAGCGGGATGTAGACCGCGCCAGTGCTATGCCGGAAACAATTCAGATCTCTGCTTTGGACTTGTCCCGGCAGGACTCCAGTCTGGATGCATTTTGTGTCGGGCAGCGTGTTTATGCCGACTCTGAATCCCATAAACTGTCCGGGCTTTATGACATTGTATCCATGGAGGAGGATCTGGTAAATCCCAGCGTAGGGCAGATCAAGCTTACCAGGCAGGCGGCTTATTTTGACGGAACCGGGAGTACGCTGTCCGGATCCATCTCCGGTGCGCCACAAGATGACCAGGGCAAACAGCAGTTTACAACGATCCTCAACGCGGTCGCCGACCTGACATCGACGCTTCTGGGCGCCAAGGGCGGCTGCATCCGAAAACTGGACACTGACGGTGACGGTATGCCTGACACCGTATATGTTGCCAATGACCCGGATCCGGAAAAAGCCACCAAGGTGTGGCGCATCAACTACGAAGGGTTTGGCGCCAGCAAGAATGGCTACAATGGCCCATTTGTGTTGGGTGCCACACTGGAGGATGGATTTTTGGCGGACATCATTACAGCCGGAACGCTGAACGCAGCGCTTGTAAAAATCATCAATCTGATTGTAGACCACGTTCGGTCCGTAAACGGAAGTTCTACGTTGGAGATCGACGGTGCGCGAGTTGCCCTGTCATCCAATGTCATGGAGACATTTTCCGTGGAAAATTTCGACGATGGTGTTGCCTATTTGTATTTCACCCAGTACGATGCCGACGGGAATATGATTTGCAGAGGACAATTTGGTGCCAATCGTGCCACTGTTGGCGGAAGCTGGGCGAATCCGGATGCCGGAATGTACGCCAGCAATCAAGACCATGGCGGGCTTCTGCGGATCGATGAGATCGAGCAGATGCCTGGCAGCCAATGGACACCCATGGTATTTGGGACACCGTGGAGTAAAACAGGGTTGAAGACCATGCTTGGCTGGCGTAAGAAGTTGTACTCCGGCTATTGCGCCCAGGGCAATACCTGTAATGTCTCTGGTGCAGACGACTATGAGTTGTTTGCGATCCGGCTCGGGTCCAGCACGGCTACGAAGGAAACTGTCATACTGGCTGTTAAGCAGGGCAGTGTGGTCCGTGGAATTGGTGGCTGGTGCGGAACATCCATCAATAAGCGGGAGATCTACTATGTATCCTGCTCCATCTCCGGCGACACCTGGACGCTGGAGGACGCAGGTTATAACGCGATTTCCGAATCCGGCACGATGGGCTCAGGCATTCGCCTTGCGCTTAAGGAAGTGCTGGGCCTGATCTAAATATTTACAACGCAGGAGGAGGTATAAGCATGGTCATCACACACAAACTACGGCCCATGGACTTGACGGAACGAAGTGTGTCCCAGCGGGTGGACACTGTCCAGGATGATAAATACAGCCGGAATTTGGAAATCCCGCTGATTGCCAACGGCGCGCCATGGGTCATCCCGGACGGTACAACAGCGGTGATCCGATTTAGGAAAAGCGATGGCACAGGTGGAAACTATGACACTATGCCGGATGGGTCTACGGCCTACATCATAAGCGGGAATAAGCTCACCGTGGCGCTGGCACCGCAGGTTTGCACAGCACCCGGCGCTGTGCTGCTTGCCGTTGGTCTGGTTTATGGCGACGCTGAGATCAACACATTTGCCATCAATATTACAGTTCATCCCAATCCCGGTATCAACGTTGTGTCCGGAGACTATACAAATATGCGGAGCTATGTAAAATCCACCGGCTGGGAACCAAATGTATATTTAGGGACAGATGATGCCGGAAACATTATTCCTGTCATTGGTGGCGGCGCTCCATCTTATTCTCTGGATGAAACGCTGACATCCAAAGTTAAGGCAGCACAGGCAAAGGCGGTCGGTGACGCGATAGCCGAAATCGGAAAGGCTGTCGAATCATTGGGAAATGATATTATAGACATGGATGGCAGGAAGCAAGAGAAGAATGCCGACGTTGTAATTCCGAAACAGAAACGCGTATTTTTCGGAGGGGAAAACGGATCCTATGTCACCGATGAGACATCTGCTGACTTCACGCCAGTACTTGCTTTTTACGGTCAGCTTGGCGACGAGCCTGTTACTTTGAGAGGAATCCAAACACCGGAACAATCTGGTGATGCCACCAACAAGCAGTATGTTGACGCCGCTGTCCGAAAGGCTGCACCCTATAACTATGCGCACAACTCTGACTTTACACAGTTTGTTGCACAAGCTGGCGTGGGGGGACTTCACGGAACGCAGGCGTATGCTGGTGACCGTTGGATCCTGGACAGCGGCACGGTGACAGGCATAGCAAATGCTGACGGCAACGGCTACAAAAACATCATCTTAAACGGAACCATTCGGCAGAAAGTCGAAAATCCCCCAGCTACAGGCAAGGCAAAGGTCGAAATGGTTTCCGGAACGGCAACGGTATCGTATACGAATGGTGAATTGACTATCACAAGTTCCGGCGGCGTTATCAAGGATGTTTTGCTTTGCGCCGCAGAAACCCTGCCGGAGTATCAGCCGAAGGGATACGGGGCGGAGCTGGCGGAGTGTCAGAGGTACTATAACGTTATACAACCAGATGAATATCTATATCGAAATTCATATGCGGATCTTACGGTATATAGTATTCTGATTCAATTCCCAAAAATGCGAATTGTCCCAACCGTCGAAGAAATTGATGGCACTATTGAAGGACGTAATGGTGCAACCGATAGTTCGCTAAGATTGTTTTCAACGCAGCAAAACTCAATCATTAACAAAATCACGCTTTCAGCAGATTTGTAAAGGAGGTATGACACATGGAGCCATATATCGTATATGCGAAAACCAATTCCAACGGCCACATCACCGCCGTAAATTCCTCCGCTTTTCTGAGCGACACCGCTGGATGGACGGAAATCGACAGCGGATACGGCGACAAGTATCACCACGCACAGGGCAACTACCTCCCCCAGCCCATCCGAACTATGGGCGGTGCCTACCGCTATAAGCTGATTGATGTCAAGCCCGTGGAGTGCACCGCCGAGGAAATCGGCAAGCAGGAGGAAGCGTTGAAGCCAGTAGCAGTGCAAAGTCAACTTGACATCATCGAGGCGCAGGTGGCCTACACCGCTATGATGACAGACACGCTTTTGGAGGTGTAGCTGATGTACGAGAAAATTAAGAAGTGGTACGAGCAGGGACTATGGACGGAGGATATGGTGCGCCGTGCGCTGGAAAAGGGCATACTCACCGAAGCGCAGGTTGCAGAGATACTGGAGGATGTTGAGCGGAGCGCATCCTCCAACACAAAGCGCCTGGACAAGCTGGAGGAATCCACGGAGGCAATCGCTGATTTATAAGGAGGTAAAACAATGAATGAAAAACTGTTAATCGTAAAAGGCGGGATCACCGCGTTCTTAGCCGCAGCGGCCGCGTTAATCGGCTGGAAGGGCGTGCTGGTGATGATCTGGGTGCTGGCCATGGTGCTGGACTATATCTCCGGCACTGCTGTGGCGTGGAAAAATCACGAGTGGAAAAGCTCTGTAGCCAAAAACGGACTTTGGCACAAAGCAGGTATGGTGCTGGCAGTAATGGTGGCGATTCTGCTGGATCTGGTGCTGGTCGTTGCCTGCGGGCAGATCCCTGGCATGGGGATCTCCTGGCCTGTGCTTCTGCTGCCGATTTCCTGCGCCTGGTACATCATCACCGAGTTGGGCAGTATCCTGGAGAATGTGGTAAAGCTGGGCGCGAAAGTCCCCGCGTGGCTGATCAAGCTACTGAAAATCACGCTGAATATGGTGGACAAGGCTGCGGAAGATCTCGGGAGCAATGCAGAGCTTCCCGATACAGTAGCAAATGAGGAGGTAGAATGATATGGGCGCAACGGCGAAAAAGGTAATGGATCTGGCGGTGTCTTATCTTGGCACCAAGGAGTATCCGGCGGGGAGCAACAACGTGGTGTTCAATACCCACTACTACGGCAGGGAGGTAAGCGGCAGCAATTACGCCTGGTGCGGTGTATTCGTGTGGGATATCATCCGCATGGCAGGTGCGCCGGAGCTGTACTACGACGGAGCCAAGACCGCCTATGTTCCCGCGCTTGTGTCGTGGGGTAAAAAGGCTGGTCTGATCGTTCCTACCAAGCAGGCGCAGTACGGCGACATCGTGATCTTTGACTGGGATCACGACGGCAGTGGAGACCACTGTGGCTTCGTCGAATCCGTTACCAACAGTGGTCAGTACATCTGCATTGAGGGTAATACCGCAGTCGGCAACGACAGCAACGGCGGCGAGGTGATGCGCAGAACCCGAAACGCATCCCAGATCCTTTGTGTAATCCGCCCGCAGTACGATTCCGCGATCGTCTTTGACGATGTGCCGGAATCCGCCTGGTATCACGACGCCGTGATCTGGGCTGCGACAAATGGTCTGATGGTCGGTGTCGGCGGCGGAAAATTCGAGCCGGATCGCGCCATGACGAGGGCTGAAGTCGCGACAGTGCTGCAGCGGTTGCTTGCGCAATAGCATCTTAACACAATAACAAGACCCCCATCGTTCGGAAAATCAAACTTCCGCCCGGTGGGGGCTTTGCTTTTATCTAGCGCGCTATATACCATTTCAAACATTGTGGTACTGATTCTTCCGTGCCGATGTCCGTCAGGAGTCCCTTGAGTTCGTCAAAGGGCATGGAATACCGCTGGGACAGATACCGTAAGGACGCGCCCAACTCTCCGTCAGGCCCGCCGTACTGGCTGATGATAAGGGCTGCAAGCCTGGGGTTGGGCCGGTCGATCTTCACGGGGTACTGTAGTTTCTTCTGATAGACAAACATGATTTAACCCTCCCGATTTTTTGCGTATTCCCAGGGCCAGGGGTCCGAGAGCCAGGTGTATTCTCCTTCGGTCGGGCTGCCGTGGTTCAGAGGGCCATAGCACCGGGTATATTCCTCGGCGCCTTTTCGGTACAATTCCTGGTAGACCCGGTACAGCTCCAACGCTTCCTGGTCATCCCGGTGGGTGTCCAGGTACAGCGCCAGCTCCTGGATCACAAAACCCAGTGCCTGCAGCTCGGTCATGGGGGTTACCGGCTTTTCCCGCATATTGACCATACCCATGAATGGCAGATCCAGCCCGGGGAACAGGGTGCCCCGCACCAGACCCTTTCGGGGCTCATAGCGCTTCGGGCTCTCCTGCTGGAAGGGAACATAGGGATTTGCCAGCGGTGCCATTGCCGGAAGCCTGCCGCAGCGATCCCTGTTTTTCTTCTCGTCCAAGATTCATTCCTCCAATTCGATCGATTGAACTGTCGTTCCTGGTCATTCTATGCAGACTGTTGTCGGATTGTTCTTTGCGGCGGTTGGAACGCATAGAAAGAAAACGGAGGTGTTGTCCGTGGATCGGAAAGGATTCGTTCGGAAGAGTTGGTTTTCCTATTGCTGTATTTTCGCTGTTTTACTGCTCTGCGCGGTGTTTTTCAGCCGTGCCGTCACAACGGTTTCGGAATACGCGCCGGAAGCGCCTACAAAAATTGTTATCGACGCGGGACACGGCGGGGAAGACGGCGGCGCAACCTCCTGCACAGGGGTGCTGGAGAGCGCCATCAATCTGGAGATCGCGCTTCGCCTGGAGGATATGCTCCATCTTCTGGGCTACGATACCGTGATGATCCGCACCACGGACAGGGCGGTTTATACCACAGGGGACACGATTGCACAGAAGAAGGTGTCCGATCTGAAGGAACGGGCGCGGATTGTCAATGAAACGCCGAAAGCGCTCCTTGTCAGCATTCATCAAAACCAGTTTACGGATGCCCGGTACAGCGGTGCCCAGGTTTTCTACGCAGACACAGGGGACAGCAGGGAGCTGGCATCCGCCATGCAGTCGTCCCTGGTGTCCAATCTCAATCCCGGCAGCCGGAGAAAGGAAAAAAAGGCGAGCCAGGTATACCTGATGAACCACATTGACTGCACGGGCATTTTGATCGAGTGCGGTTTTTTGTCCAACGCGGAGGAAGAAGCAAAACTGCGGGATCCTCTGTATCAGAAGCGGATCTGCTGCGTGGTGGCTGTGGAGCTGCAGCGGTTCCTCAATCAGGCGAAAACCGTGGTATAGCTTGACGGGCAGGGTGGAAGCTGGTATAATCGAACCAACGAAGAAAAAGGAGAGAAACCTCCATGGCAAAGACAAAAACCGTATTTTTCTGCACCGCCTGCGGCAATGAATCCCCCCGCTGGCAGGGCCAGTGTCCTGCCTGCAAGAGCTGGAACACCCTGGTGGAGCATCAGGAAAAGCCCGTGGCACCCGGTCGGGCAAAGTCTGCCCCGGTGGGAATGAGCCGGACACCCCGGCGCCTGCGGGAATTGGACTGTGACGACGAGATCCGCTTTTCCACGGGCATGAAAGAACTGGACCGTGTCCTGGGCGGCGGCGCGGTTGCCGGCGCTCTGGTGCTGGTCAGCGGCGCTCCCGGCATCGGGAAATCCACCCTGCTGCTGCAAATCTGCCACAGCCTCTGCGCGGAACGGACGGTGCTGTATATTTCCGGCGAGGAAAGTGAACGGCAGCTTAAACTGCGGGCGCAGCGGCTGAATGTGGACTCCGAGAACCTGTGCATCCTGTCCGAGACCCGGATGTCAGATATTGAACAGGCTGCGGAGGAGTGGAATCCTGATATTCTCATCGTGGACTCCATACAAACCCTGTTTTCTGAGCAGAATGAATCCTCACCCGGCAGCGTTTCCCAGGTGAAGGACTGCACCATGACCCTGATGACTCTGGCAAAAAACAAGGGGATCACGGTGTTTGTGGTGGGACATATCAACAAGGAGGGATCCATTGCCGGACCCAAGGTGCTGGAGCACATGGTGGACTGCGTTCTCTATTTTGAAGGAGATCCCAACACCGCCTACCGCCTGCTCCGTGCCGCCAAGAACCGCTTTGGTTCAACCAATGAGATCGGCGTGTTCGAGATGTGCGACAGGGGACTGGTGGAGGTGCCGAATCCCTCCCAGATGCTCTTGAGCGGCAGACCAGAGGGAACCTCCGGCTCCTGCGTTGCCTGTGTCATGGAGGGAACCAGACCGATCCTTGCGGAGGTGCAGGCGCTTGTGACCCGGACGAACCTGAATGTGCCCAGGAGATCCGCCAACGGCATCGAGTACAACCGGTCCATGATGCTGCTTGCCGTAGCGGAAAAGCGCGGCGGCATGAATCTGTCCTCTTGCGACGCTTATCTGAATGTGGTGGGCGGTATGCAGTTGGACGAGCCCGCGGCTGACCTGACCGTGGTGCTGGCGGTGGCATCGTCTTTCCGGGACCGGCCTATTGCCGACGATCTGGTCGCCATCGGAGAGGTGGGGCTAACCGGGGAAATCCGTGCGGTTTCCCACATGAACCAGCGGCTGGGAGAAGCGTCCCGGCTGGGCTTCAAAAAGTGTATCATTCCCCGTGGAGGATCGGAAAAACTGGAGATTCCCGAAGGATTGACGGTTTACCGTGTGCGGAACCTGCGGGAAGCCATCGAGGTGGCGCTGTAATTCTTCAAAAAAATGCCATAACGGCGGTTTTCGTCATGGGGAAAACCATCGTTATGGCAAATCTTTTTTGAGCAACTGTACCGGGCGGTTACGCCTGCTGCGCCTTTGCAGCCTTCAGTGCCTTTGCCAACTGGTCGGGGCAGGAGGTCTGCTTCATGCCGCAGCGGGTGCCTTCGATCCGGGCAATCACCTCGTCGGCGTCCATGCCCTCCACCAGAGAGCCAATGCCCTTCAGGTTGCCGTTGCAGCCGCCGATGAACTGAACATTCTTCACCTTGTTGTCTTCCAGCTCAAAGAGAATGCGGGAAGAGCAGGTACCCTGGGTCTTGTATTCAAATTGCATAATGATCTTCCTTTCTGCACAAATATCATTCGTCGGTCAGGGGAACAAAGGCGGCATCCACAAGGGCCGCGAGATGCCCGGGATCCAGAAGCATCTGATGGCCTCTGGCACCGGCGGAAACCGCAATTTCGTCAAACAACTGGGCCGTTTCCTCGATGAAAGTGGGAAATTTCTTCTTCATGCCCACGGGACTGCAGCCGCCGCGGATATACCCGGTCACCGAAAGCAGATCCTTCATGGGGATCAGCTCCATATTCTTGTCGCCGGCGGCCTTTGCCGCCTTTTTCAGATCCAAGGTGTGGCACACCGGGACGCAGAAAACGTTGAAACCGGTTTTTTCTCCTCTGGCAACCAGCGTTTTGAACACCTGCTCCGGATCCATCCCCAGAGCTTCCGCGGCGTGCATTCCGCCCAGATCGTTTTCATCAAATTCGTAAAACGCTTCCCGGACGGCGATCCCCGCCTGCTCCGCGATGCGGACTGCGTTGGTTTTCGTTGTTTTCCCTGCCATTGTATCACCCACGAACATTATACGATAACAACGTGGTTTTTTCAAGTAGTGAATTTTTCCCGAAAAGCGGGGGATACTACGAAAAAACGGGGAGGGATCCTATGAACAGCAAACAAACACCGGAGGCCACCGAGCAGGACAGGGAACAGGTGGTGGAGCTTGGCTCCGACATTACCAAAAGCAAGCTGGGAAACATCTACACACTGACCATTATCGGGCAGGTGGAGGGACATCAGGTGCTGCCTGAAACCGCGAAAACCACCAAATATGAGCACGTTCTGCCCCTTCTTGCCGGGATCGAGGAGAGCGATGAGATCGACGGTCTGCTGCTGCTTCTCAACACCGTGGGCGGGGACATTGAGGCGGGGCTGGCCATTGCGGAAATGATCGCCGGCATGAAGAAGCCCACCGTATCGCTGGTGCTGGGCGGCGGTCATTCCATCGGCATCCCTCTGGCGGTCTGCACCAAGAAGTCCTTCATCACCCCCACCGCCAGCATGACCGTGCATCCCGTGCGGATGACGGGGCTTGTGGTCGGCGCTCCCCAGACCTTCCGCTATTTCCAGCGGATCCAGGAGCAGATTTTAGACTTTGTGACCGCCAATTCCAAAATCTCCCGGCAGGACTTTGAAAACTATATGATGGCAACCGGGGAGATGGCCACGGATGTGGGCACCATCCTGTACGGAAAGGAAGCCGTTTCCTCCGGCCTGATTGACAAATTGGGGGGACTATCCGACGCCCTTTCCTGTCTGCACCGGATGATTCAGAAGCAGGGGAGACAGGAAAAGCAGTCTTAAGACCCGGAAAAGAAAAAAACCTGTTTTCGGGGTAGAATTTTTCGGAATCCTGTGCTACAATAAGAACTTACTATGGGGAGGTGTGAGCATGACAATCAGCTATCTGCAAAGCATTCTGATCGGCCTGGTGTCTGGTCTGGCGGATTTTTTGCCGGTTTCCGGCGATGCTCACAGGCTCATTGTGGGCAATTTGGTGGGGCTGCCTCTGGTGCCGCCGGTTTTCTGCCTGTTTCTCCATCTGGGCGCGCTGGCTGCCCTTGTCATCTCCTGCCGGAATGACATTTTCAAGCTGCGCCGGGAGCGGGCCATTGCCCAGATTCCACCCCGCAGGAGAAAGCGCAGACCGGATTTTCAGACGATTCTGACCGTCCGTATGCTGGAAACCGCGGTCATTCCCATGCTTTTGCTGATGCTGTTTCGGCTGAAGCTGGCAAAATACGCCAATTCCCTGGTGGTTCTCTCCGTCATGCTGGTGATCAACGGCATCATCCTGTTTCTTCCCACGTTTTACGCGAAAGGGAACAAGGATGCCCGGAATCTCACCAGGTTTGACGGTGTTCTGCTGGGAATCATGGGCGCGGCTTCCGCAATCCCCGGCCTCTCCCGCACCGGCGCCATGGTTTCCGCCGCGGAAATGCGGGGTGTCAGCCGGAGCTACGGCCTGCGGTTTACACTGCTTCTCTGTATCCCCGGGCTGATCGCCGATTGCGCCCTGGATCTGGTGGGAATCTTTACGGGCGAATCCGCCGGCATTGTCGGAGGCTTCGTCCCCTACATATTGGGAGGCATCGCGGCCGGTATCGGAAGCTATCTTGCCATTCGTCTTATGCGTTTTCTTTCCGTTAAGCTGGGCTTTGCCCGTTTTTCGTTCTACAACTGGGGTGCAGCGCTGCTTTGCCTGATCCTGTACCTTACCGCGTCCTAGGAGGTTTCTATGGCTGAAAAGAAACAATCCAAGCAGACCAAGGCATCGGCTGCCGCTTCCAGAAAATCCCTGCCCTCCAAGAAAGGGAAGAAGCCGGAATCTGCCGCGAACCGTGCGGTGGAGCTGGCGGAGCTGGAGCAGTACTCCTTCCCGCTGCGGTTCCTGTTTGCCATCATTGCCATCGCGTTTTTCCTGGTCGGTGTGATGATTCTCATTGGGGAAGACGGCATGATTCTCCACTTCTTCCGGAACCTGATGGAGGGTCTTTTTGGTGTCGCGGGATTCATCCTGCTGACTTTGGCGTCTCTGTACATCTTTATGATCCTTGCATTTTCCGGGAAACGCCCGGTGCTGCTGCGCTGCGTCAGCACACTGGTCAGCGTGTTCCTCTGCGGCTGCATTGCCCATCTGATTACATCCGCCAATGTGCTGCCCTCCGGCTTTGCGCTGGTCACGGCGCTGTATAAGGGCGGCTATAGCGGCACCACCGGTGGTGTCCTGTGCGGATTGGCCGCCATGCTGCTGGAGAGCCTGTTCGGCACCGTCCTTTCCTGCATTCTGCTGATCCTGGCAGCGGTCATTTTCCTGCTTGCCGCCATGCAGATCACCATTCCCAGCATCATCCGGGCCATCCAGAACCGTCCCCGGCTGGATCCCCCCGAGGAGACACCGGAGGAAGAAGTGCAGGAGCCTGCCGCCCTGGTGGTCAACCACCTGGCAAACAAGCACATCGAGCGGGTGGAGCGGAAGCGCCGGCTTCGGGAGGAAGCCCGGGTATATGAGGAAATGACCGCCGTTGCTGCGGAGGAACCTCCTGCCGACCTGCCGCTGACGCCCCAGATCCCCGCGAAAAGAAAGAAGCCCCGTCCCGTGGAAGACAGCCGCCCGCTGACCGAGGAAGAACGGCGCGTGCGGGATATGATGCGGCAGATCGAAAATGATCCCGGTCTGGAGGTTGCCGCCGCGACGGTTCCCGTGGAAGCGGACGAGGACGACATTGACCTCCCCGTTCGGTTCCCGGATCCGATTCCCGTGCCGGTGGAGACCATCCAGGAGACGGTGATTCCCCTGGAGATGCCGCCGCTGGAGCCCATTTCCGAGCCGGTGTTTATGCCGGAACCTGCGGAAATCCCGCCTTCGCCTGCCGTGGAACCGGTTCCCGCTCCCGTGCAGGAGAAGGTCACCGCGAAGGATGCCGCCGTTTCCGCCGCGGAGGTTGCCGCGGAGATCGCGAAAGCGGACGAAGCGCCCAAGCCTGTCTATTGCTTCCCACCCATTGATTTGCTGAAGAAGCCGAAAAACGGTGCGTCCGACGGAACCAACGAAATGCGGGACAACAGCCGCCGGTTGAGCGAGACTCTGGAGAGCTTCCATATTGATGCCCATATCATCAATGTGACCCGGGGACCCAGCGTCACAAGATATGATGTGGAGCTGGCGAAGGGCGTGCGGCTGAACAAGCTCACCGCCGTAGCGGATGACCTGGCGCTGAATCTGGGCGCTGCCAGCGTGCGGATCGCCGCCGTACCCGGTCAGATCTCCGTTGTGGGCATTGAAGTGCCCAACCAGTCTGTCACCATGGTCAGTCTGCGGGAGGTTATCGATTCCAAACCGTTTGAATCCGCTGCCTCCAAGTCATCCTTTGCCGTGGGCAAGGACATCAGCGGCAACTGCATCGTGGGCAACATCGCGAAGCTGCCCCATATGCTGATCGCCGGTACCACCGGCTCCGGCAAATCCGTGTGCATGAATTCCATCATCATCTCCCTGCTGTACAAGGCCAGCCCCGAGGATGTAAAGCTGATCATGGTGGATCCCAAAATGGTGGAGCTTGGCATTTACAACGGCATTCCCCACCTGCTGATCCCCGTGGTCACCGATCCGAAAAAGGCGGCAGGCTCCCTCCAGTGGGCCGTGACGGAAATGATGCGCCGCTACCGTTCCATGTCGGACGCGGGTGTGCGTGATCTGGAGTCGTTCAACTCCATGATTGTCAACCAGGAGATCGACGGAAGCAAGCTGCCCCAGATCGTGGTCATCATCGACGAGCTGGCTGACCTGATGCTGGTTGCCGCCAAAGAAGTGGAGGAGTCCATCTGCCGCATTGCCCAGATGGGCCGTGCCGCGGGCATCCACCTGGTGATTGCCACCCAGCGTCCCTCCGCGGATGTGATCACCGGCCTGATGAAGGCAAACATTCCCTCAAGAATCGCGTTCGCGGTGTCCTCCGCCATGGAATCCCGGATCATTCTGGACACCCAGGGCGCTGAAAAGCTGGTGGGCAAGGGCGATATGCTCTTTGCGCCCATCGGTATCGGCAAGCCTGTGCGGGTGCAGGGCTGTTTTGTCAGCGACAGTGAGGTGGAGGCCGTTTCCGGCTATGTGAAGAATCATTTCGCTCCCACCTATGACTCCGAAGTGATGGACGAGATCGAGAAAAAGGCGGTGCAGACCGGGACGAAGGCTGCAACCGCTGCCGAGCCCGAACCCAATGAAGCGGAGCTTGCCGGAGACGAAATGCTCCCGGATGCCGTGGATGTGTTTATGGAGACCGGACAGGCTTCCGTGTCCATGCTCCAGCGCCGGCTGAAGCTGGGCTATGCCCGGGCTGCCCGAATCGTGGATGAGATGGAGGAAAAGGGGATTGTGGGCCCGTTTATGGGCAGCAAGCCCCGTGCCATTCTGATCACCAAAGAGCAGTGGGCTGCCATGAAAGCCGGCGGCGCCCAAATGAGCTTCAACGATCTGGAAGAAAACGAACCGGTTCCGGAGGAGCTTCCCTGATTGTCTTTCCCGGGAGTCTTCCCGTGATCGAACCAGCCGGGTGACCGGCAAAAACGCATCGCATCCGGATCAGCCGGAGCGACAGCAAGGAGGAAAATCAAATGAAAAACGAAAAAATCACCAAAATGGTGGAACTGGCTGTGCTGCTGGCAATCGTCATTTTCCTGCAGTGCTTCCTTGGCTCCATCGTCGTCGGTACCACATCCTTCAGTGTGGTTCTGGTGCCCATCGTCATCGGCGCGATTTTGCTTGGCCCCGGCGCGGGCGCGTTCCTGGGTCTGGCCTTCGGCGCGGTGGTCCTGGCCTTCGGTATTTCCGGTCAGGATATGTTCACCGGCACCCTGTTTGCCGCCCATCCCATCGGCACCGCGCTGATCTGCCTGGGCAAAGGCGCCGCAGCCGGATTTGGCGCGGGAGTCATGTTCAGGCTTTTGCGCAAAAAGAGCGTTTTCTGGGCATCCGTTGCCGCGGCAGCCACCGCCCCTATTCTGAACACCGGCCTGTTCATCCTGGGCGGTTTGACCCTGGTGGCGGATACGCTGTCCGGCTTTACCTCAGACAGTGTGTTGGTTTTCCTGGTGATAGGCTGCGCGGGTGTGAATTTCCTGGTGGAATTCGCCGTCAATATGATCCTTTCTCCCGGCATTTACCGGATCATCACCGCAATCCGCCGGGTCTGACAGGCAAATACATTTCGAGGACAGTCTCAATGAGGCTGTCCTCTTTTTTATTCATACAGCTTCCTTCGGCGCATAGGATATGGCAGGAGTGATGCAAATGAAGTGTATGTGGAAGGAACTGCTGGGGATCCTTCCTGCTTCGATCCGGCAGGAAGCGGACAAGTACGGCAGGGAAGCGGGACAGGAGATCCGGCTGCGCCGGGGATTGCGGGCAAGAATGGTTCTCCCGGGGCATGAGATGGAATTCGGCGGGGTCATGACGGAGGAGGATCTGCAATATGTGATCAGCGCGGCCTCCGCCTATTCTCCCTGGGCTTCCCCCGGTGCCGCAAGGGGGTATCTGACCGCTGCGGGAGGACATCGGATCGGAATCTGCGGGGAGGCAACCCTGAAAGAGGGAAAAATGACCGGGATTCGATCCCCCACATCCCTCTGCATCCGTGTTGCCAGAGATTTCCCGGGACTGGCGGAGCCGCTTAGGGACATCACGGGATCCATATTGCTGGTGGGCCCTCCCGGAAGCGGGAAAACCACGCTCCTGCGGGATCTGATCCGCCAGAGATCGGATCACCACCCGGGCAGCATTGCCGTGGTGGACGAGCGGGGAGAGCTTTTCCCGGTCGAATCTGCCGCATCGTTTCCCCGGGGAAGCAAGACGGACATTCTCACCGGCTGCGGCAAAAAGCAGGCGCTGGACTGTCTGCTTCGCACCATGAGTCCGGGCTGCATCGCCGTGGACGAGATTACCGAGGAATCCGACTGCGATGCGCTGATCCGGGCATCCCGGTGCGGGGTGAGTCTGCTGGCCACTGTCCACGCCGGATCCCTGGAGGAACTGGACAAGCGCCCTGTTTATCGGACGCTTTTGTCCCACAGCATTTTTGAAACCGCCGTAATTCTCACGCCGGACAAGTCCTTCCGGGCAGAAAGGATCCGCCAATGGTCACGAAGCTATTAGGTGCCGTCTGTGTTATGGCAGGATGCGGCGGCTGCGGACTTGCCATGATCCTGCACCGGAAAAAGACGGAAAACTGGCTGTCCGAGCTGTCGGAAGTCCTGTCCTTCATGGAGTGGGAGCTGCAATACCGCATGACACCGCTGCCGTTTCTGTGCGAATCCGCCGCAGCCATGTGCAAAACCGGTCTGAAAAAGCTGTTTTCCCGCCTGAGCGAGGAATTGCGGTCCCAGTTTTTTCCCAACGCGGAGATCTGTATGCGCTCCTCCATCTGCGCCACGGCGGATATTCCCGAACCTGTGGCAGCTCTGCTGAACACGCTGGGATCCACCTTGGGGAAATTTGACGCGGAAGGGCAGATTCAGGGCATCCGGGGAGTACGGGCCCGGTGCGAGGAACAGCGTGCCGCGTTGCGGCAGGACAGAGCAAACCGGTTACGAAGTATCGAAACCCTGTGGCTGTGCGCGGGCGCGGCCCTGGTCATTCTGTTTTTATAGCCAATGGAAATTGATCTTGTTTTCAAAATTGCCGCCATCGGCATCATTGTCTCCATTTTGAATCAGGTGTTGTCCCGATCCGGCAGGGAAGAACAGGCCACCATGACCACCCTGGCTGGACTGGTGGTGGTTCTGATGATGATTGCCCAGAAGATCTCCGACCTGTTTGACCTTGTGAAGTCACTGTTTCAAATCTGATGGATATTTACGCGAAAATAATTGCCGCCGCGCTGGTTGCGGTGGTGCTGAATCTTGTGCTGAAAAAGCAGGGGAAGGACATGGCGCTGCTGCTGTCTGTCCTGGTGGTCTGTCTGGTAATCGGCGCCGCAGTAACGTTTCTGTCTCCCATGGTTTCGTTCCTCGGGAAGCTGGAGACGCTGGGGAATCTGGATCACGAGATGCTCTCCATCCTGCTGAAAGGGGTAGGCATCGGCCTGCTCGCCGACGTGTCCGAGCTGGTCTGTACCGATGCGGGTGAGACAGCCATCGGGAAAGCCGTTCGCGTTGCCGCTTCCGCCGTGATCCTCTGGATGTCACTTCCGATGTTTGAGGCGCTGCTTGCACTGGTGGAAAGGGTATTGGAGGGTACATGAGGAAGCTTATCATTGGATTGCTATGCCTGGTTCTTCTTGCCGTGCCGGTGTGCGCCTTTGAAGAGGAGATCCCGCCGGCACCGGAAGAAGCAACGGATCTGATGCCCCCGGAGACGGAATCCTTTGCCGAGGGGCTGTGGTTCATCACCAAAAATGCCGTCAGCCGGATCAGTCCCGCCGTCTCCGAGGCCGCCGCCGTCTGTCTGGGCGCTTTCGCGGTGGTACTGCTGGGCACCATTGTGACCATGTTTCCGGGGAGCAAAATGGGGGAGCTGACAGACCTGGTCTGTACGGTTGCCATTGGGCTGCTGCTTCTGCAGCCCACTGCCTCCCTGATCCGGCTTGCCGTCGATACCATCACGGAGATCTGCGAATACCAAAAGCTGCTGCTGCCCGTTCTCACGGCGGGATTGGCAGCCCAGGGCGGCACGGCGTCTGCCGCCGCGCTGTACGCGGGTACGGCTTTTTTCGGTTCGCTGATGAGTACCGCCGTGGAAAAGCTGCTGCTTCCGCTGGTATATGTGTTTCTGGCCCTGGCTGTGGCAGGCGCTGCACTGGGTCAGAAGCTGCTCCATGAGCTGAAAGACTTTGTCAAATGGCTGATGACCTGGCTTCTCAAAACCGTGTTGTATGTTTTTACAGGCTTCATGGCAGTCACAGGCGTAATCAGTGGCACTACCGATGCCGTGGCGGTGAAGGCTGCGAAGCTGACCATCTCCGGGGTCGTCCCCGTGGTAGGCGGGATCCTGTCCGATGCCTCGGAGGCCGTTCTGGTCAGCGCCGGAGCCGTGAAGAACGCCGCTGGGATCTACGGGCTTCTGGTGGCAGCCGCGTTGGGGATCACGCCGTTTCTGTCCATCGGGATTCGATATCTGATGCTGAAATTCACGGGCTCCGTCAGCGCCGTTCTGGGAGATCGAAAGCCTGTAAAACTGATCTCCGACTTTTCTTCTGCCATGGGGCTGCTTCTCGGAATGACCGGCGCGGTCTGCTTTCTGTTTTTCATCAGTGCGGTGTGCTTTATGAAAGGAATGAACTGAAATGGATGCCATCCGCGGCTATATCCTGTCCGTTACCGCGGCGGCGGTGCTCTGCGCCATGATTTGCGCCGTCGGCGGGGAGAAGGGACAGGGCGCGACCATGCGAAAGGTGCTGTGCGGGGTCTTCCTGGCAATCACGGTGGTCGCGCCGCTGACCCGGATCCGGTTGCCGGATTCGGGAGAGATTTCTTACTTTTTCTTTGCGGATGGGGAGGCAGCCGTCACATCCGGCAGGCTGCAGGCACAAAATGAACTGCGGGAGGGCATAAAGAGCCGCGCGGAAGCATATATCTTGGACAAAGCAGAGCGGCTGTCCCTGTCCCTGACGGTTCAGGTGGAGCTGACGGAGGATCCAATGCCGGTTCCCTGTGCCGTCCGGCTGACCGGAGCCGCTTCGCCCTACGCAAAGGCTGCCATGTCCGCGTTTCTGGAAGAAGAATTCGGTATTGCAAAGGAGAATCAGAAATGGATCAGCACGTTTCCCTGAAGCCGCTGACGGCTTTCCTGAAAAAATACAAATATGTGGTTCTGGTGTTGGCGCTGGGACTGACGCTGATGCTGATTCCCGGGAAAAAGCAGGTGTCAGAGTCTCCCGATAAAGCGGTATCGGAACCGCAGCAGTCTCTGGAGCAGCGGCTGGAGTCCATCCTCTCCCAGATCGATGGGGTCGGTCAGGTCCGGGTTCTGCTGACGGAGGACAACAGCGGGGAGATCATCTATCAGACGGACGCGGTATCCGACCGGGTGGAAACCGTTATGGTGGGCAGGGGATCCGGGCAGCAGGAGGGGCTGGTCCGGGATTCCCGCGCCCCCAATTACCGCGGCGCGGTGATCCTTTGCAAAGGGGCTGACCAGGCCGCGGTGAAGCTGGCTGTGGTAGAGGCGGTCTCCCGGGTCACGGGTCTGCGGACGGATCAGATTTCTGTGTTGAAAATGAAATGAATGGAGGAGCAATTCATGAAAACCTGGAAGAAGAATTTGGTGGCGGCGGCGGTGCTCGTAACCGTCTGCGCGGGGATCTATGTGAACTGGATGTACAGCGAGGCGGAGAATACGGCGAATCTCACCGACACCCTGGACGCGGAAAAGATCATGGGGGAAACCACACTTGTCATGGGAACGGACGACGCTCTGGAGACGGCGGGAAACCTGGACAATAATACCGCCACGGATTACTTTGCCGCCGTCCGCTTATCCCGGCAGGAAGCCCGGGACAGCGCCATCGGTCTGCTGCAGGAGACCATGTCCTATGGGGATGACAGCGGCGCGTCGGACGCGTCCAACCGCCTGGATCAGCTTGTGCAGACCGCGCTGAGCGAGGCGACCATCGAGAGCCTGGTTGTTGCGAAGGGCTATTCGGACTGCGTTGCCTATATGAGCGACACAGGGATCTCCGTGGCTGTCGCGGCGCCGGAAGGCGGCCTGCAGCAGGAGGATGTGGCGGTGATCACAGACATCGTCCTGTCCCAATCCAGCTATGAAGTGCCCGATATCCACGTTGTGGAGGTACGATAATCGCAGAACCTGCCGGGGGAGTCGCCTTCCGGCAGGTTTTCTCTGTTTCGCGCCCAATCTTTCTGCAAAATATGGTTGTATTTTTCTGGATTTGGTGGTACAATATACAAAATGGTCATGCTGTGGCAGTATGACAGGATTTTTAGGAGGTTGTTCCAATGGCGGATAACAAGCAGTATGTCGCGCAGAATCAGGAAAATGGCTGCGTTATGATTTCCGAAGATGTGATTTCCACTATCGTCGCCCATGCGGTGAAGGATGTGGAAGGTGTTGTGGGACTGAGCAACAAATCCGGTCTGGATATTGTTGATATCATCGCAAAGAAGAGCTGGGGCAAGGGCATCAATGTGACCATTTCCGCGGACGATACCGTCAGCGTGGACTGCGATATCATCGTATCCTATGGTCAGAGCGTGGTCAGCGTGGCTGCAGCCCTGCAGGAAGCCATCGTCTCCGCGCTGGAGTCCATGACCGGTGTCCGGGTTGGCGATGTCAATGTGAATGTCTGCGGCATTGTCCGCCAGTAAGGGGCCGGCATGAAGCGAAGTGATGCCAGAGAACTGGCGGTACATCTGATCTACGGCAGAGGCTTCACCGGGGAGGATCCCGGGGAGATCACCCGGGTGCGTCTGGCGGAGGAGTACTACGGGAAGCTTGCTGAGGTCAATGAGATCTATGCGGACCGTCCCAGCAAAAAACAGCAGCAGTACATCGATTCCGTCGTGGCGGGCGTTACCCGGGAGCAGGATGCCATCAACCAGCAGATTTCGAAATTTTCCATCGGTTGGGATGTGAATCGCATTTCCCGGCTGACCAGAGCCATTTTGCAGCTCGCGATCTATGAGATCCTCCATGTGGAGGACGCGCCTACGGGGGTTGTGATCTCCGAGGCGGTTCGTCTGGCGAAGAAGTATGACGGTGACGAGACCGGCGCGTTTGTCAACGGCATTCTGGGTTCCTATGCCCGCTCCCTGACCGTGCCCACAGAGGAAAATCCATGATCAGCATTGGCTTTGACACCAGCAATTACACCACATCCATCGCATGTTTTGACGGAAAAGAGGGTGTGAATTGCTCCAGGCTGCTCCCGGTTTCGCCGGGACAACTGGGACTTCGGCAGTCGGATGCCGTATTCGCGCATATCAAGAGCCTGCCGGAGCTATCCGGCAGGCTGTTTTCCCATGTGGAGCCGGGAAACGTGGACGCGGTGGGCGTTAGCACCCGTCCCAGAGCGGTGGAGGGTAGCTATATGCCCTGTTTTCTGGTGGGCTATACCCATGCGAAGCTGCTCTCGGACAGCCTGCGCTTGCCGCTGTTCGAGTTTTCCCATCAGCAGGGTCATGTGGCAGCCTCATTGTGGAGCGCCGGACACCTGGAGCTGATGGATGCGCCGCACCTTGCCTGGCACCTTTCCGGCGGTACTACCGAGCTGCTGCTGGTGGAGCCGGAGGGGAAAAATGTCCGCTGCACCAGAATCGGCGGCACCTCGGACATCTCTGCCGGGCAGCTCATTGACCGCACGGGGCAGCTTCTGGCGCTGCCGTTCCCCTCGGGAAAGCACCTGGATGCACTTTCCCGGGAGGCAAGCCGCACGGACCTGTTCAAGGTCAAGTGCAAGGATATGACCTTCTCCCTTTCCGGGGTGCAGAACAAGGTGGAGCAGTACCACGCGGCAAACCAAAATGCCGCGGAGACCGCCGGGTTTGCGCTGCGCTGCGTTTGCCAGGCGGTGTTTGCCGCCACAGAGCAGGCAATCAAGGCGTATCCCGGTCTGCGTGTGGTCTTTTCCGGGGGTGTAGCGTCCAATTCCATGCTGCGGCAGCGGCTTGCGCCGCTGGATCCCATATTTGCTCTGCCCCAATATTCCACGGACAACGCCATGGGCATTGCGGTGCTGACAAAACGAATGCTGGAGGGATAGTATGGCACAGCAGATTCTTTCCGTCACCCAGATCAGTGAATATCTGAAAAATATGATGGACAACGACCGGCTGCTGGCGGGCGTTGCCATTCGCGGGGAAATCAGCAACTACAAGGTCTATCCCTCGGGGCACCACTATTTCACGGTGAAGGACGAGGGGGGCGCCCTGAAGTGCGTCATGTTCAAATCCAGCGCCGTCAAGCTCCGTTTTCGTCCGGATAACGGCATGAAGGTGGTGGTCATGGGCAGGATCACGGTCTATCCCCGGGACGGTGCCTACCAGCTCTATTGCAGCGGTATGATCCTGGACGGTGTGGGGGACCTCTATGCTGCCTTTGAGCAGTTGAAGGCCAAGCTGGCTGCCCAGGGGCTGTTTGACCCGGCGCACAAGAAGCCCCTTCCCAAATATCCCGGCACCATTGCCATCATCACCAGTTCCGCGGGCGCGGCGGTTCATGATATGCTCCGCATCCTTCGTAAGCGCTATCCGCTGACCAAGGTGCTGCTGCTGCCTGTCCGGGTGCAGGGCGCGGAAGCGCCGGGAGAAATCGCCGCAGCCATCCGCTACGCCAATCATTTCCACCTGGCAGACCTGATCATCACAGGCAGGGGCGGCGGTTCCATCGAAGACCTGTGGGCGTTTAACGATGAAATTGTGGCGAATGCCATCTACCAGTCCCGGATCCCGGTGATCTCCGCCGTGGGACACGAGCCGGATGTGACGATTTCGGACTTTGTAGCTGATCTTCGGGCTGCGACCCCCTCCAACGCAGCGGAGCTTGCCGTTCCTGACCGGGAGAGCCTGCTGCAGAACCTGGATGCCATGTCCGCCGCCATGACCACGGCGCTGACACGCCAGCTCCGCGCCTCCCGGCAGCATCTTGCGGTGCTGTCCCAGAGCAGGAGCCTGCAAAGTCCCACCGGGTATCTGGAGCAGAAGGGCGCTGCCGTTGCCCACCTTGCCACCCGTCTGACCGCCGCGGAGAGCCGGAATATTGCCGTCCGCAGACAAAAATTTTCTTCCCTTACCGCCGCGCTGGATGCCATGAGCCCGCTGAAGGTGCTGACCCGTGGCTACGCCATGGTGCAGACCAGGGAGGGAAGTGTGGTTCGATCCGCCAAGCAGGTAAGCGCCGGCGACCGGCTTCGCCTGCGGCTTTCCGACGGCACCATCCACGCAACCGTTACCGAAGAAAAGGAGGATTCCCGATGAATGAGAAAAATATGACCTTTGAAGCGTCCATGCAGCGTCTGGAGCAGATTGTCCGTGCCATGGAGCGGGGAGATGTTGCCCTGGAGGAATCCCTGAAGCTGTTTCAGGAGGGTACCGCGCTGGTCAAAAGCTGCAACGAACTTCTGAATCAGGCGGAAATGGAAGTGAAAAAAGTCATGACTGCCGCCGACGGCAGCCCTGTGGAAGAGGATTTTGCGGATGAAGGCTGAAAACGAACGCCGTTTACACGCTTACCGGGAGCATATTGAAGCATACCTGGGAAAGTGCAGTCATGAATTTGATAACGAGCCGCAGAAGCGCCTCTACGAAGCCATGGCCTACAGCCTGCTTGCCGGCGGCAAGCGGCTGCGTCCGGCGCTGGTGTTTGAATTTTGCCGGGTCTGCGGCGGAAACTGGAAAAAAGCCACGCCTTTTGCCGCTGCCATAGAGATGATCCACACCTACAGCCTGATCCACGACGATCTGCCCTGTATGGACAACGACGATTACCGCCGGGGCAGACTGACCAATCACAAGGTCTACGGGGAAGCCATGGCGGTGCTTGCCGGTGACGCGCTTCTGACCGATGCCTTCTCCCAGGCGGCATCCATGAAGCTGTCCGGGGAACGGATGCGCCTCGCCATCGGTGTGCTTGCATCCAACGCCGGCTCTCTGGGCATGGTGGGCGGACAAGTCCTGGATATGCTCAGCGAGACCAGGGAATGTACCGAGCAGGAGATTCTGGACATCCAGAGCCGCAAAACCGGCGCTCTCATAAACAGCGCCTGCGTGCTGGGGGTCATTGCCGGTAAGGGAAGTGAGGCGCAGATCCAGGCGGCCTGTGCCTATGCCGCCCATATCGGTCTGGCTTTCCAGATCCGGGACGATATGCTGGATGTGATCGGCGATGCCAAAACCCTGGGAAAAGCCGTGGGCGTGGACGGTGGAAAGAACACCTTTGTCCGTCTGTACGGCCTTGAAAAGTGCGAAGAATTGGTGAACCGGCATACGGAGCTTGCCATTTCCGCCCTGTCCGTGTTTGAAGACAGGGATTTCCTCACGGATCTGGCACAGTATCTGACCGCCCGGATCAACTGAAAAAAAGAATGCCCGATGGAAAACCGTCCTTTCTCAGGAAGACGGTTTTCCATCGGGCTTTTTATTTTTCTTCATAACGGAGGGGAATGCCGTGTTCCACTGTGATCAGATAGCCGTTTCCGGGTGCCGGCTGCCATTCATAGCGGTTTTTCCCCTCTCCGGGGAACCACTGGGCCATAGCGCCCGCAATGATACCGCCGTGGGTTACGACAGCGGTATCCACGCCGTCGGCAATCAGGCGATACAGTGCCGCCATGGCACGACGCTGGGCTTCCTCGCCGGATTCCCCGCCCGGGCAGCGGTTTTTCCCGTTATCCCCGGAGATCCACTGCTGATAAGCAGGATCGTCCTTCAGCTCCCGGTAGCTTTTCATCTCAAAGGCACCGAAATGGATTTCCTCCAGTGCCGGGATCCTCTCGTATGGGGCACCGGGGAAAAGCCGCTCCATGGTCTGATCGGCGCGCTTCATCCCGCTGGTGACAAGCCGGGGCAGCAGGGGATAGGCTTTGCCCTCCAGTGCCGCTTCGCCGGCAGGCAGCAGGGGAAGGTCGGTGCTGCCGCAGTATAACCGCCGCGCGTTGGCTTCCGTGATGCCGTGCCGAATCAGGAGCAGCCTCATTTCAGCACCTCCGGCAGCCCGCAGAATACCCGAACAACGCTGTCTGCCTGGTCTGCCAGGTAGCGTAGCAGCCTGCCGTGATCCTCCCGCCATTGGCGCTGCAAAGCATCCACAGGAACCACGCCGCAGCCGATTTCCCGGGAGATCATCACGCAGTTTTCCCACAATGGCCTATATTTTTCCACTTCTTTTACCGGATCCAGGTTATTTTTTGTACATTCCAGAGAAAACCGTTCCAGATGGCACTGTCCTGTACAGCCGGGCGCAGGAAAGTCGCCGAATTGATCGACACCCCATGCCGACGCTGCCCAGGCTGCTTTTCCCTGGTACGCGCCTCCGATGATTAATTTCATGTCTTATCCCTCCAGTCCCGCAATCAGCAGTCCTGCCAGTTCGCCCAAAGTCAGGGCGAAGCCGGAGATATCCCCGGACATTCCGTCCAGATTCCGATAGCCGAACCCGCAGGCCAGGGCATACACCGCCGTTGCCGCCAGGGGAGCCCAGCTCCAGGTGCCTGCCAGACAGGGAAGCGCCTGAGAAATCAGCAGCACGGCAAGAAGCCACACGGAGACAACCGTCCCCGGCTTCCGCATCCCGGAAAACTGGCTGGTTTTCATGGGACGAAGGTGCAGCACCGCCAGGGCAGCCGCGGCACGCACCGCCACGGGAACCGCCAGCAGCGGAAGGGCAGGGATCGCGTCGCCGGAAGCCGCCGCAATGCTGAACATCCCCAAAACCACCATGGAAATGACGGCGAAGGCACCGCAGTGGGAATCCTTCAGGATCTGCTGCCGGGTTTCCAGATCCCGTCTGGACAGTACGGCATCGCAAACATCCATAAATCCGTCCAGGTGGAGAAACCCGGTGGTGAGCCAGGGAAGGGCTGCCAGGATCACCGCCTGCAGCAGCGCGGGACAGCCGAGCCGGGGCAGCCCCCAGGCGGCAAGGGCCCAGATTCCGCCGGGGATCAGTCCGATCACCGGCAGGCATCCCATCATTTTGCCCCGGGCGTGCTCCTCCCAAACGGGAACCGGGCAGGGGATTGCCAGATACATTCCCCAGGTCATAAAAAACGCGTAAAACCAGGATTTCATAAACCTTTTCCTTTCACCCAGTGGGGGATCCCAGCCGTCACCTCCGCGACGCAGTCGCAGTGCGCGGCAAGGGTTCTGCACACCTTCGCCAGATCCTCCCGGTACCATTCCGTGGTTTCGTCATAAATAAAACCGTCGGAATAGATCATATCCGATACATAGACCACATTTTTCGCGTGATCTCCCAGCGCAAGCAGCGCTTCTACCGTCCGTCCGGCGGCACTTCGGTCTATGGTTTCTCCGAACATTTCCTGGGCCAGCAGGGAAGTGACGCTGTCCAGCAGAACCGTGCCCTCCGGGTCAATGCGGTGGAAACAGTCTTGCAGGCAGGCGGGCTGTTCCACGGTTTCAAAGCCCCACCCGGCACGCTCCTGCCGGTGCCGCCGGATCCGGGTCAGATCCTCGGAATCCGTGGGCGCCATGGTGGCAAGGTAGTACCGCTTTCCACCCAGCCGGCTGGTCAACTGCTGCGCCAGCATACTTTTGCCGCTTTTACTGCCGCCAATCAGCAGAGCTTTCATGTGGAAAACCCATCCTTTCCGCGAAATTCCTCCAGGTAATCGTCGTTGATGGCTGCTTCCTCAAAGGTTGCCATGTTGTTCATCACCGCGCAGGCAGAGCGGAGAAGCTGGAACGCGATGGGGCATCCGCTGCCTTCTCCCAGACGCATCCCCAGATCCAGATAGGCATGCAGACCCAGCTCCTTCTGGGCCGCGCGGTAGCCAATCTCGTAGGAAATATGGGAAAGGAACAGATAATCCGTCACATCGGGGCACAGCCTCGCGGCGCACAGTGCTGCCACGATGGAGATAAATCCGTCCACAACGGCAGGAATCCGGTTCCGGGCGCAGCCCAGGAACACGCCTGTCATAGCCGCCAGATCCAGTCCGCCAACCTTGGAAAGCACATCCACCACATCATCCCGGTTGGGCCGGTGCAGGTCGATGGCATGGGCGATGACCTGCTTTTTTCGGGCAAAGGCCTCGTCTGTCAGACCGCCGCCCCGTCCGGTCACCGCTTCCACGGGAAGCCCGGTGAGCGCGCACAGCACCGCGGAGGAGGTGGTGGTGTTGCCGATGCCCATTTCTCCCACACCCACCGCGTCAACATGATCCTCCTTTGCCTGCTTCGCAAGCCGGAAGCCCACTTCCATCGCCCGCAGGCACTCCTGCCGGGTCATGGCTGGTTCCCGATATAGGTTTGCCGTTCCGTGGCGGATTTTTTCGTTGCGGATGCCGGGGCAGTCATAATCCGAGAGGATTCCCACGTCCGTTACCACCACTTCGTCACCGAAGAACGCCGCCAGCGCCGACATTCCCGTCTTGTGCCGGGTCATGTTGATGCTCTGGGTCTTTGTGACCTCCTGAGGTGTGGAGGCAACCCCTTCCGCGACAACGCCGTTGTCCGCGGAGAGCACCAGAATCCTGCGTTTTTCCATGGTATTATTCACTTTTCCCGTGATTCCGGCAAGCCGGATGGAGATATCCTCCAGCTCACCCAAGCTGCCGGGAGGCTTTGCCAATTCCGCCTGGCGGCGCTTTGCCCGATCCATGGCCTGCCGGTCAGCGGGCAATATCCCGGCAATCCATTCCTGCAACATGGTATCCGTCATAATAACAAAGCCTCCTGAAGGAATTTCGCGGAGCGTTCACAGCTTGTGGTTTCCACCGTAAATGTGGCATTCGGTGCCTGCTGAATCGCCTGACGAAGAAAATCGGTCATGGGAATCACGCCGTCGGGCAGGGGAGCGTGGAGATCCGATTTTCCGTCGTTGTTGTGGATGTGAAAATGCACCAGCCTGGGCGCGCAGACCTCCAGCCATTGGGAGAGGGGAACCCCGGTCAGATTGGCGTGACCGACATCCAGGCAAAGGCCAAGCCTGGGATCATCTACCTCCTCCACAATGTCCCGCAGAATCCGGGGATCCGGCTCCATGACGTTTTCCAGAGCGATGACCAGACCGGCAGGGGAGGAAGCAAGAAATTCTTTCCAGAACCGCACGGATTCCGAATGGAACCATTCGGGGAAATAGACCTGCGGAACAAATCCGCCGTGGATCACGACCCGGTGGATCCCCAGATCCTCCGCGGCACGGATCGCCTGGGTGTAGCGCTGGGCGGTGATCTGACGAACCTTCCGGTCAATGGCAGCGGGGCAAAGCTCCGAAAAGGGCGCGTGGAACCAGCACTCTCCAAAGGGCGCCATCATCTGCCTGCAGGCTTGCTGATGCTGCCCAAAATCTTCGTCCAGATTGGCCGCATAGCAAAACTCGGCGATCTCCAGGGAGAACCCATAGCGCTGTGCCGCTTCGGCCGCGTCGTTTCCGATGGTAGAGAGATAAAAACGGGGCATCCGGTGTTTCCTCCAAATAAAAAATCCGTGCGGCCGGCACGGAAAGGGCAGGATCCCCGGTTTCGGCAGGGATCCTGTTCCAACGACCTGACTTGTCCGGCTTTTCCGGCATTACAGTGACCGACTCGTGGGCATTTCAGCCCTTTCCTTGGTTACATTATTTGAGATGTTCAGGGGAAATGTGTTCAGATTCCAGTCATAGCGGCAAGGACTTCCACTTCCATCTCCTGAATGCCCTTGTGCATCTGCAGTCCTTCGCCAATGTCCACATCTGTAAAGGCACCGTGAGTGGTGCAGACAATGCGGTTGGTCTTTCCGGCCAGCAGCAGCTCAACCGCCAGGAAGCCCATCTTGGTGGCATTGACACGATCCCGTCCCGTGGGGCTGCCGCCGCGCTGGATGTGACCCAGCACCGTCACCCGGGGATCCAGGTCGATGGCATCCTTGATCTTTGCGGCGATATCCGTGGCGTGACCCGCGCCCTCGGCGACAACAATCATGTAGTGGGTGAACCCATGGAGCCGAGCCTGACGGATCTTCTCAATCACGTCTTTTTCAAAGTCAATGGGTTTTTCCGGCACCAGAACCGCGGTAGCGCCGGTGGCAAGGCCCACATACATGGCAAGGTATCCCGCGTTTCTGCCCATGACCTCCACGATGGAGCAGCGTTCATGGGACTGCATGGTGTCACGGAGCTTATCGATGCACTCGATGGCGGTATTCGCCGCGGTGTCAAAGCCGATGCAATAGTTGGTGCATCCGATGTCGTTGTCAATGGTGCCGGGAATGCCGATCACATTGATGCCATGGCTGGAGAGCGCCCGGGCACCCCGGAATGTACCGTCGCCGCCGATGGCGATGATGCTGTCCAGTCCCAGGAATTTGCAGGTCGAGACCGCCTTGCGCTGCCCTTCCTCGGTCATAAATTCCTTGCTTCTGGCGGTATAGAGGATCGTGCCGCCGCGATTGATGATCCGGCTCACACTTTTCTCGTCCAGACGGACGATGTCGCCGTTGATCAGGCCGTTCCAGCCCCGCCGGATTCCGTAGCATTCAATTCCGTGGTACAGCGCGGAACGAACCACCGCGCGCACACAGGCATTCATACCGGGAGCGTCCCCGCCGCTGGTCAAAACACCGATTCGTTTTACGCTCATATTGATTCCTCCAAATTGCAGGATTTGTAATCATTCTACTAAATTCGAAGGAAAATGTAAAGAGTATTTCTGGGAATTATTAAGATATTAATCCTTTGTGAAGCCGTTGCAAATCGAAAATGCATATGCTAAAATGAGAAAAAAGGAAGTGAGGGGATAACGTTGCGTAAAAAGATATTTGCCCTGCTTGTTTCTATGTTGTTTTTGTCCGGCTGCGCGGCATCCCGGGCATCCTCGACTATCAATGGGTTCGCGCCTGCCAGTCTGGATTCCGCAAATACAGAATCCATCCCTCTGATTGCGGGGTTTGGTCTTGTTGGGGATCCGGATGAGGCACCGGTTTCTGAGCAGACAACACAAAAAGATGTGCCAACCGAGCAGGCGGACACTACGCAGGCCACCGAACCCCCAAAAATCGCCATGGTGGCTTCCGATCCCGATGATTTCATCTATGTGTCTTATTCCAAAGAGGCGATTTCCTGCAAGGATGCCGACGGCACGGAGCTTCTGATCGGAAGCGTCAAGCGCGCCGAAATCGTGACGGAGGACGAATCACTGAACGGCTGGCTGGACTCCATTCAGGCTGCGTGGGACACCCAGATCCAAAGCAATATCGATGAAATGCTCCAATGGGCAACAGAGCACCGGGCAATGGCGGGAGAGCAGTTTTATACCTACTCCTATTATGACAGCTCCGATGTACAGCGGCTGGATCAGCGGGTCGTGTCCGTCCTGACCTCCCACAGCCAGTATTCCGGCGGTGCCCATCCCTCCAATTTTTTCCAGGCAACCAACCTGGATCTGGGGACGAAGCGGGAGCTTACTCTGAATGATGTGATTGATATTTCCAAAAAAGACCTGCTTTTCTCCATGATTCTGGAACAAATCGACAATAAATATTGGGAATACGGAGAGGGGAGCTTCTACCCGGATTATCGGGAAATTGCGCTGGATGAACTGGAAAACGACCCCAGATTCTGGTATTTCAGCCGAACCGGCATGGTTTTCTTCTTCAATCCATATGAATTGGCACCCTATGCCGCCGGTGTGATCCAGATTGAGATTCCTTATGTCAATCTTTACTCCATTCTGAAGGATGAATATTTCCCCGAAGCTCCGAAAGGGGACGGTACGCTGCGGCTCGTCGGCCCCAGCGCCTCCCAGGAAGTCATCGATGTGTGCGAAGGCGAATCCGGCCAGTCTGTGCTGGTCAGCTCGGATCAGACGATTTCCATTCTGAAGATTGACCGGCTGCAGTGGGTCGGCGAAACCGCCGTTTCCGATGACAACCTGTTTATGGCAAGTAAGCTGACATCGAACAAGGCGCTGCAGCTTTGCCTGACCACGGAGGAGTCGGTGTCCTATGAATACCGTATTACGGTTGCGGACGGATCGGAAAACGGCAAGACCTATCTGCTGGGGCACGCGGGACTAAAAGTGGAATAATGCGGCACGACGCTCTGGATGCTTCATCCGGGGCGTCGTTTCGCTCTGCGGGATGAGAGAAACGCTTCACGGGGGAGTACCCACATGACGTATGGAACCCCCGGCATGGAATCCCAAGCCGCCTGCACCCGCATTTATGCCTTTGTTACCACTAACGCAACAAAATAAAAATTTTGTTGCGTTAGGACTGTATATGTGTTATAATATGAGTATCAAAGCCTACGGAGGTCATTGCCATGCAGCGATACACCGACTGCCCGCTGATTCTGCGGGAGTTTCTCTCTTACCACGAAACCATCAAGGGCCAGTCGCCCAAAACCATTTCCGAATACTATCTGGATCTGCGGATGTTTCTCCGGTTCATCAAGCTGATGCGGTGCGATATGCCCATTGACACCCGGCTGGATGAGATCGACATTACAGATGTCAATCTGGATTTCATCCGGCAGATCACCACATCGGATATCTTTGAGTTTCTGTCCTACCTGGCCAACGACCGCACACCCAATCCCGACGCGCTGTACCCGGAACACGGCATTTCTGCCACCGCCCGCGCCAGGAAGCTCTCCGCCATCAAATCCTTCTATAAATACTTAACTGTACGAACCAAGCAGCTTTCGGACAATCCTGTGGCAGATCTGGAGTATCCGAAGATCCGCCGGAGCCTGCCCAAATACCTGACCTTTGAGCAATCCGCCGCATTGCTGCAAAGTGTTCAGGGCGCCAACGCGACCCGGGATTACGCCATACTGCTCCTGTTTCTGAACTGCGGGATCCGGCGCAGTGAGCTGGTGGGTCTGAATGTGACGGATGTGTATGAGGATCGGATCCGCGTGGTGGGCAAAGGCAATAAGGAACGGTTTGTCTACTTTGGCACAAATTGCAAGAACGCCATTGACGCTTATCTTCTCGAACGCAACAAAATGGAAGGCATTTTGGATCCCAAAGCCCTGTTTATTTCCCGGGATCACCGAAGAATCAGCGTGACCGCCGTCCATCGGCTGGTGAAAAAGCACCTGCTGAACGCCGGTCTGGACGCGGATCAGCTTTCCGCCCACAAGCTGCGGCACACGGCGGCAACCATGATGCTGTCCGGCGGTGTGGATGTAAAAACCGTGCAGGAAGTTTTGGGCCACGAAAACCTGAACACCACCCAGATCTACACCCATATTGAGAACACGGAGCTGAAAATCGCCGCCGAGGCCAATCCCCTCTCCAAGCTGGATTTCTCCGGGAATCATGAATAAACACCGCAAAAACCAGTGCAAATCGTATGTTTGCACTGGTTTTTTATCACTAAATATTTCTGAATTTTGAAGAAAAATGCCATAAATTCCGCATTTTTCGTAGAAAAGACAGGAATTATTGAATCATTTCCAGGAATTCATCTTCCGTGAGCACAGGGATGCCCAGCTCCTGCGCCTTTTTCAGCTTGGAACCCGCGTTCTCCCCTGCCACCACATAGGTGGTTTTTTTGGAAACGGAGCCGGAAGCCTTTCCCCCCAGCAGTTCGATCTTCTCGGTCGCCTCGTCCCTGGTGAATTTGGTCAGCGCGCCGGTGAGGACGAAGATCTTTCCGGCGAACCGGGTATCGGTGATGACCCGCTTGTTCTCAAAATTCAAGCCTGCCGCCCGGAGCCTTTCGATCATATGCCGGGATTGGGGCTGGGCAAACCACTCCGCGATGCTCTGCGCCGTTACGGCACCCACATCGGGCACCTCGGTGAGTTCCTCACAGGTTGCGTTCATCAGCGCGTCCATGGAGCCGAAGGTTCCCGCCAGCACCCTGCCGGTCTTGGCACCCACCTGCCGGATGCCCAGGGCATAAATCAGCCGGGACAGATCCTGCTCTTTGCTGGCTTCAATGGCGGAGAGCAGCTTTTCCGCGGCCCTGGAGCCGCTTTTCCACAGGGTCTTGAGCTGATCCAGGGACAGATAGTAGATATCCGCGGGAGATTTGATTTGTCCGCCCTCAATCAGCGCTTCCACAATGGCGGAGCCCAGACCCTCAATGTCCATGGCATCCCGGCTGACAAAGTGGGCAATGTTGCGGGCAAGCTGCGCCGGACACTCCGCGCCGGTGCAGCGCAGGAACGCGCCGTCCTCATCCCGCCGGGTTCGGGCACCGCAGACGGGACAGGTTTCCGGCAGGCGGTATGGAACCGTCCCTGCTGGCCGCTTGGAAAGCTCCACATCCAGAATTTCCGGGATGATCTCACCGGCTTTTCGGATGTGTACCGTATCCCCGATGCGGATATCCCGCTGCGTGATGAAATCCTGATTGTGCAATGTGGCGTTGGTCACGGTGGTGCCTGCCAGACGCACGGCACGCACCACGGCCTTGGGGGTCAGAACGCCGGTTCTGCCCACCTGCACCACGATATCTTCCACCACGGTGGGCTTGATCTCGGGAGGATATTTGTAAGCGGCTGCCCATTTGGGGAACTTCGCCGTGCTGCCCAGCGCCTCCCGCAGGGCAAGATCATTGACCTTGATAACCGCGCCGTCAATATCGCAGGTCAGTGTTTCCCGCTCCTCGTTGATGGCGGCGACCCGGCGGCAGACCTGATCCGTGGTGCCGCAAAGGGTATAGGGAATGACCTTGAACTTCCGGCTGCGCAGATATTCCAGCGTTTCGCTGTGGCTGCGGAAGGTCACATCCTCTGCCAACTGCACGTTGAACACCAGAATGTCCAGCTTCCGCTGGGCGGCGATTTTCGGATCCAACTGCCGCAGGCTGCCCGCGGCAGCGTTTCTGGGGTTGGCGAAAAGCTGTGCCCCTTCCCTTTCGCGGGCTTCATTCAGCTTCTCGAACACGGCTTTCGGCATAAACACCTCACCACGGACTATGAGCCGGTGGGGTGCGTCCGGGATGGACATGGGGATGGAACGGATGGTTTTCAGGTTTTCCGTCACGTCCTCACCCACATTACCGTCGCCCCGGGTGGCGCCGCGGACAAAAACGCCGTCCACATACTCCAGCGCCACAGAAAGTCCGTCGATCTTCGGCTCCACGGAGAACTCTGCACCGGGAGCCTCCTGGCGAACACGCTCCAGAAATTCGGTCAGCTCCTCCATGGAGAAAACATCCTGCAGGCTTTGCAGCGCCACCGGGTGGGCAACCTTTTCAAACTGGCTCAGCGCCTGACCGCCTACCCGCTGGGTGGGAGAGTCGCCCCGCTTGTATTCCGGGTTGGCGTTCTCCAAATCCTCCAGTTCCCGAAGCAGACGGTCGTACTCAAAATCCGGCATGGTGGGATCGTCCAGCACATAATAACGGTGGTTGGCTTCGTTCAGGATCCCGGTGAGCTCCGCGATTCTATTTTTCGCTTCCATACAGTCCTCCTGGTTGTAAAAAGGTATCCGGCACAGCCCCGACGATGATGGTTTCCGCTACAACAACCTGGCTGGTCACGGAAAAGCGCTCCGTTTTGCCCAGCACCAGCACGGTCACATCCAATGCCACATCCATGATGATCTGATGGAGGGTCTGGTTGATGCCGGCCTCGGAGAAATTGCTGAAAAAGGAAGCCTCGCTGTCCCGCACGGCAAGGATCCGCACCGGGATCTCCGGCCCTTTCCCGGAAAACAGCTCCGGGAGGATCAGACTGCCCAGGGGGATCCCCAGATCGGAGGAATCCAGCGTAAGAATTTCGTCGTTGAGAATGTTCAGGATACAGGATTTCAGACGGTTGATCTCGCTCATGTTGGTTTTCAGAGCGGTGATCCTGCCGTTTAAGTCTTTTTCAAAGTAAATGATGCGATCATATTGGATGTTATCGTTGGCGATCTGCTCGGCGATGGCATCGTTGATCATGTCCGATGTGACGCTGCTCACCTGGGAAACGGCAAGGTTCTGCACCACCGGGCGGAATTTGACCCGAAACAGGGAATAAACCCCGGCAGTCAGCAATAGCAGCACCACAAGCAGCCGAATCAAATGTCTGCGAAACCGCATAGTCCATCCCTCCGCAGACAGCGTATGGGAACAAACTGCGTGGTATTACAGCTTTTTCATATGGGTGGAAGCGGTCTTTGCCATGAGCTTCTTGGTGCCGATCTGGTCAAAGGCGATCTCCAGCAGCGCGTCTCCGCCCATTTTCATGACGGACAGCACCATTCCCCTGCCGAACGCCGTGTGGAGAACCATGTCGCCCTTGTTCAGCTCCAGCATGGGAGCCGCGGGTCTGCTTCCGATGATGGAAGAGGTGTCCGTGAATTTCGGCGCGGCGGTCTGCGGGCGGCAGACCGGAGGATAATCCCGGGCGAAGCTCCTGGATTCGCAGCCACCCCGCTTGATCACGCAGTCCTCCGGGATCTCGTTGAGGAACCGGGAGCGCATGGACGCGTTGCTGCGTCCGTAGAGCATACGTTGCCGGGCGTAGCTGATGGTCAGACTTTCCTTGGCGCGGGTGATGGCAACATAGCAAAGCCTGCGCTCCTCCTCCATCTCCTCCGCGTCACCGATGGCGCGCATCCCGGGAAACAGTCCATCCTCAAAACCCACCAGGAACACATGGGGGAATTCCAGACCCTTTGCGGCGTGCATGGTCATCATCACCACGGCATCGGCGGATTGGTCGTACTGCTCAATATCCGTGTACAGCGCGATTTCTTCCAGAAAGCCGGAAAGGCTGGGGCTTTCGGTGTTCTCCATATAGTTCACGATGCTGGATTTCAGCTCTCGGATGTTCTCCAACCGGGTCTTGTTCTCCTCCGTGGGCTTGAGAAGCAGCATTTCCTCATATCCCGTGCGCTTCATCAGCTCCTCGTAGAAGTCCGGCAGGCTCATGCCATCCTCCAGAAGCCCTGCCAGCGCTTCGATGAGGACGGTAAAGTCCATGAACTTCCTGGCGCTGCGCTCCAGGGGGCCGTAGGAATAGGGGTCAGACACCACCTCGTACAGCGGTTTCCCTTCCGCGGCTGCCAGCCGTTCCGCGGTTTCCAGGGCTTTGGCGCCCAATCCTCTGGGCGGATTGTTGATGATGCGCCGCAGGCGAAGATCGTCAGAGCGGTTGTTGATGACCCACAGGTAGGCCAGCATATCCTTGACTTCCGCGCGGTCAAAGAACCGGGTGCCGCCGATGATGCGGTAGGGAATGCCGTTCCGCTTGAATGCATATTCCAGCGCGTTGGACTGGGCATTCGTCCGGTAGAG
Source organism: Faecousia sp. (assembly GCA_051867435.1). Taxonomy (GTDB): domain Bacteria; phylum Bacillota; class Clostridia; order Oscillospirales; family Oscillospiraceae; genus Faecousia. The sequence goes on along the minus strand of JBJDYP010000094.1, from coordinate 4,872 downwards.
AATGGCGTAATCCCGGAAGCTCTTTCCCTTGGACTTGGCGATGATCTTGCCGGCAACAAAATTGCCCTCTTCTCCCTCGTTCCCTGCCTCATACACCAGAATGGGATCGCCCGCGCCATTGGCGGTCCAGAGCCGCTTGCCCTTTCTTCCGATGTTATGGGCAATCACACCGTTTGCCGCGTTCAGAATGGATTGGGTGGAGCGGTAATTCTGCTCCAGGCGGATGGTTCTGGCGCCTTTGTACTGCTTTTCAAAGCTCAGAATATTCTCGATGGTGGCGCCGCGGAAGCGGTAGATGCTCTGGTCGTCGTCGCCCACCACGCAGATGTTCTCATAGCCGCCCGCAAGCAGGGATGTGAGCAGATATTGCAGGTTGTTGGTGTCCTGATACTCGTCCACCAGCACATAGCGGAACTTCCGCTGGTAGTATTCCCGAACCTCGTCATATTCCTGCAGCAGACGGACGGTGAGATAGATGATATCGTCAAAATCCAGGGCGTTGTTCTCCTGCAGCCGGGTCTGATGCTTCTTGTAGGCCTTTGCGATGTGGATCGTTCGGAAGTCGTGATACTGCTCTCCCCGGTCCAGAAGCTCGTCGGGGGTGACCATCTTGTCCTTTTCCCGGCTGATGGCGTTGAGCACCAGCTTCGGCGGGAAGGTCTTGTCGTCCAGCCCCATGTCCTTGAGGATATCCTTCATGATCCGCTCGGAATCGGCAGAATCGTAGATGGTGAAGCTGCGGGAATAGCCCAGCCGGTCGATCTCCCTGCGAAGGATCCGGCAGCAGGCGGAGTGAAAGGTCATTGCCCAGATATCGCCGCTCTCCTGCCCGATCATCCGTGCCAGGCGCTCTTTCAGCTCGTTCGCCGCCTTGTTGGTAAAGGTAATGGCGATGATGCTCCAGGGGGCTGCCGGATGGAGGGCGCAGAGCCTGTCTGCCCGCTGTGTTTCTTCCTCCGTGGGATTCTCGCCCAGCCCCTCCAGAAACGCCACATCCTCCTCCGTGACGCCATAGGGCACTTCCCTGCTGTCGCTGCCGCAGCCGAATCGGATCAGATTGGCGATCCGGTGGATCAGCACGGTGGTCTTGCCGCTGCCCGCACCTGCCAGCAGAAGCAGCGGCCCCTGGGTGGTGAGCACGGCCTCCTGCTGCATGGTATTGAGTCCCGTGAACCGGGACGCGATGTATGTTCGCCGTAGCGCGATAAAACGGTCTTCCATTTTCTGTGTCATAATCGATGTACCTGTCTGTGTGGATTTTCTCTTATTTTAGCGCATTTTCGCAAAAAGGTAAAGCCCTATTTCATGAAATCCCGGAGCCTGCCCAGGGCTTTCTTCTCGATTCGTGACACCTGCACCTGGCTGACCCCCAGCACCTTTGCCACCCGGTCCTGGGTCAGAGCGTGATAATACCGTAGCCGGATCACCAGCGCCTCCCGCTCCGAAAGTCTGCCGATTGCCTCCCGCAAGGCGATATGCTCCAAAATCCGGTCTTCCGCGTCACAGTCGGTCAGCACATCCTCCAGCGTGAAGCCCTCCTCCCCGGTCTGCTTTTGGATGGATTCCGTGCCGGCGGTGGCGGTTTCCGCCAGAGCAATCTCCTCCGGGGAAAAACCGGTCTTTTGGGACAGCTCCGAGATGGTGGGTTCCCGGTTCAGGATCGCCACCAGGTTCCCCCGGGCGGCTTTGATGGCGGCAGCTTGTTCCTTGATGCTCCGCGAGACCTTCACGGCACCGTCGTCCCGGAGAAACCGGCGGATCTCCCCGGCGATTTTCGGCACGGCGTAGGTGGAAAACTGGGTGCCGAACGCCGGGTCAAAGCCGTCCACGGCTTTCAGAAACCCCAGGCAGCCCAATTGGTACAGGTCATCGGGTTCCGTTCCCCTGCCGATAAAACGCCGCGCGACCGACCAGATGAGCCCGGTATTTTCGGAAATCAGGGCTTCTCTGGCAGCAAGGTCACCGTTCTGGCTGCGTGCGATCAGTTCCTCTGCACGGCTCATTGCCTGCGCTGCAGCTTCCGCCGCATATGTACCGTGGTGCCCTTGTTCTGCTCGGACTGGATCTCCAGGCTGGTCATGAAGCTCTCAATGATGGTGAAGCCCATGCCGCTGCGGTCGGCACCGCCGGTGGTAAAGGCGGGCCTGCGGGCTTTTTCGATATCCGGGATGCCGATGCCCCGGTCCTTCACCACAATGTCCAGAACGTTGTCCTTCAGGAGCCTGCACCGGACAGTGATGATGCCCAGCTCGTTGGGATAGGCATGAACGATGCAGTTGGTCACCGCTTCGGAAACGGCGGTGCGGATATCCCCCAGCTCGTCCATGGTTGGGTCAAGCTGTGCCGCGAAGCAGGCTACCGCCGACCGGGCGAAGGCCTCGTTGCAGGATTTGCTCGGAAACTCCAGAATCATATAGTTGTCAAATTTCATAGTACTGCCTCCCTGATTTTTACCAGTTTATCGATTCCGGCGGCCCGGAACACTTTCATCGGCTGGGCGCCAAGACCGGTGAGGCAAAGCTGCCCGCCGATCTGCGCCATGGAACGCATGGCGTTGATTACCACGGCAATCCCGGAAGAATCCACAAAGGACACATCCCGGAAATCCAGGACGCAGATCCCGGGATTGTAGGCTTCGATCTTCGCGGTGATCTGCTGAATGTAGGATTTGGCGCAGTGATGGTCAATTTCCCCGGTCAGCGCGATGGTAAGCTGGCCATCCTGCAAAAAGCTGGTAAACTGCATGGTTTTCCCTCCTTAAGCGTTTTTACGGCTTTAGTATAAAAAACAAGATGTGAATTTTTCGTCGCAATGCAAACAAAGCATAAAAAAGATTTCCCGGTACGAAAAGACGTACCGGGAAATCGGTTGTATGGGGGGAAAATTACAGCTTCTTCAGCGCGTCCAGGCTTTCCTGAAGCTGGGCAATCAGCGCCTTTGCCTTCTCTGCCTTTTCACGCTCCGCATTGACCACGGCCTCGGGCGCTCTGGCAGTGAACTTCTCGTTGGACAGCTTGCCCTGGATGGAAGCCAGATTCTTCTGTGCCTTCTCCAGCTCCCTGGACACACGCTCCAGCTCCTTTGCCACATCCACAAGCTGTCCCATGGGGATATACAGCTTCGCGTCCGGGGTGGTGCAGCAGACCATGCCGTCCAGAGATTCGGGATCCTTCTCCAGGATGGTCACTTCATCCGCGTAAGCCAGTCTCTGGATGAAGCCCTCGCCTTCGGCGTATGCTTCCGGCTGGCTGGACACGATGAACAGCGCGGCCTTCTTGGAGGGCGGCACATTCATTTCCGTTCTGCGGTTGCGGATGGCACGGATGGCGTTCATGACGGACTCCATGTGAGCCTCCTCGGTCTTGAAGGAGAGCGTCTGGTCAAATTCAGGCCACCGGGCACGGATCAGGGCGTCGCCCTCATGGGGAATGGACTGCCAGATCTCTTCCGTGATGAAGGGCATGAAGGGATGCAGCAGGCGCAGGAGCTTGTCCAGCACATACACGAGCACATCGATGGCGGTCTGCCTGCGTTCGGGATCCTCGCCGTACAGTCTTGCCTTGGTCAGCTCAATATACCAGTCGCAGTAGGTGTCCCAAATGAAGTCGTAGACCTTCTGCACTGCCACACCCAGCTCGTACTTCTCCAGGTTCTCGGTGACATCGGCGATCAGGGTGTTCAGCTTGGACAGCACCCATTTGTCCGCGATTTCCAGCCTGGACAGCGCGGGCAGCCTGTTTTCGGCGTTTTCGGGCAAGTTCATCAGCACGAACCGGCTGGCGTTCCACAGCTTGTTGGCAAAATTACGCATGGCCTCGCAGCGGGACTCGTAGAAACGCATATCGTTTCCGGGAGAGTTGCCGGTGATCATGTTCATACGCAGGGCATCGCAGCCGTATTTGTCGATCATTTCCAGGGGGTCAATGCCGTTGCCCAGGGATTTGCTCATCTTTCTGCCCTTGTCGTCCCGAACCAGACCGTGGATCAGCACCGACCGGAAGGGTGTCTTGCCGGTGTGCTCACAGCCGGAGAAGATCATTCTGGCGACCCAGAAGAAGATAATGTCATAGCCGGTGACCAGCACGGTGGTGGGGTAGAAATAGTCCAGATCCGGATGTCTTTCCGGCCAGCCCAGGGTCTCAAAGGGCCACAGCGCGGAGGAGAACCAGGTGTCCAGCACATCGGGATCCCGCTCAATGTTGGTGCTGCCGCACTTCTCGCACTTGCAGGCATCCTGGCGGGACACGGTGATGTGGCCGCAGTCGGCACAGGTCCACGCGGGGATCTGATGTCCCCACCAAAGCTGACGGGAGATGCACCAGTCCCGGACGTTCTCCATCCAGTTGAGATAGGTCTTGCTGAAACGGTCGGGGACGAATTTGGTCTCCCCTTCCTTCACTACCCGGATGGCTTCCTCTGCCAGAGGCTGCATCTTCACGAACCACTGGGCGGAGATGATGGGCTCCACGTCGTTGTGGCAGCGGTAGCAGGTGCCCACGTTGTGGGAGTAGTCCTCCACCTCCACCAGGTAGCCTTCCTCGTCCAGATCGGCAACGATGCGCTTTCTGGCCTCGTAGCGGTCCAGACCTTCGTACTTGCCGCCGAAGGCATTGACCCTGCCGTTGTCATCCAGAACCCGGATGACCTCCAGATTGTGCCGCAGACCCACTTCAAAGTCGTTGGGGTCGTGGGCGGGGGTCATCTTCACGCAGCCGGTACCGAAGTCCATCTCCGCGTAATCATCCGCCACAACGGGGATCTGCTTGTTCATCAGGGGCAGCGTCACGGTTTTGCCAACAATGGAGGTATAGCGCGGGTCGTTGGGGTTGACGCACACGCCGGAGTCGCCCAGCATGGTCTCGGGACGGGTGG
>JBJDYP010000093.1:0-77965 GCA_051867435.1 Faecousia sp. | reverse complement strand
CCTACGCCGGCAAGCCCGTCACCGCCGGTGACCTGAACGCCCAGGGCGCTATGGCGGCTCTGCTGAAGGACGCTCTGAAGCCCAACCTGGTTCAGACCCTGGAGCACACCCCCGCGTTCGTACATGGCGGCCCCTTCGCCAACATCGCCCACGGCTGCAACTCCGTTACCGCTACCAAGATCGCCCTGAAGCTGGGTGATTACGCCATCACCGAGGCCGGCTTCGGCGCCGACCTGGGCGCTGAGAAGTTCCTGGACATCAAGTGCCGCATGGCGGGTCTGAAGCCCTCCTGCGTCGTCCTGGTGGCTACCGCCCGGGCGCTGAAGTACAACGGCGGCGTGCCCAAGGCTGAGACCGGCAAGGAGAACCTGGAGGCTCTGGAGAAGGGTCTGCCCAACCTGCTGCAGCACGTTGAGAATATCACCCAGGTCTACAAGCTGCCCTGCGTGGTCGCCATCAACCGCTTCCCCACCGACACCGAGGCTGAGCTGAAGCTCATCGAGGAAAAGTGCAAGGCGCTGGGCGTCAACGTTGCCCTGTCCGAGGTCTGGGGCAAGGGCGGCGAAGGCGGTATCGCCCTGGCCAACGAGGTCGTCCGTCTGTGCGAGCAGGACAACGATTTCACCTTCTCCTACGAGCTGGATCTGCCCATCAAGGACAAGATCGAAGCCATCGTCAAGAAGATTTACCACGGCGACGGCGTGAACTTCACCGCCAACGCCGAGAAACAGATCAAGACCCTGACGGAGCTGGGCTACGATAAGATGCCCATCTGCATGGCAAAGACCCAGTACTCCTTCTCCGATGATCAGACCAAGCTGGGCGCGCCCAGAGGCTTCACCGTCACCGTCCGCAATGTCAAGGTTTCCGCCGGCGCCGGCTTCCTGGTGGCGCTGACCGGCGAAATTATGACCATGCCCGGTCTGCCCAAGGTTCCCGCTGCGGAGCGCATCGACGTGGACGAGAACGGCAAGATCTCCGGTCTGTTCTAAGAAACCTCTGAAGCAAGCATTCTGACACCTGAGCACAGGCGGCTTCCGCCGCCTGTGCTTTTCTAAAATGCGGGAAATGTTTCCCGGGGAGGGGCTTTTCGCCTGCCCCAGAAATTACAAGGAGAAATTAACTATGGATATGACACTGGAATCCTGCCGGAAGTTCGTTGAGGTTCTGGCTTCCAATGCCCCCGCACCCGGCGGCGGCGGCGCTGCCGCACTGGTGGGTGCCATCGGCACCGCTCTGGGCAACATGGTCGGCTCCCTCACCGTCGGCAAGAAGAAGTACGCCGATGTGGAGGAGGAGATCCTGGCACTGAAGGCAAAGTGCGACGCGCTGCAGACCCAGCTTCTGGATCAGGTCGAAGCGGACGACAAGGGTTTCGTGCCGCTGGCGAAGGCATACGGCATTCCCAAGGACGATCCCAACCGGGACGCCATCCTGGAGGACGCGACCATCACCGCCTGCGGCGTTCCCATGCACATCATGGAGCTGTGCTGCGAGGCCATTGACTGCATCGCCGTGTTTGCCGCCAAGGGCAGCCGCCTGGCTGTCTCCGACGCGGGCTGCGGCGCCGTGTGCTGCAAGGCCGCCCTGCAGGCCGCCTCTCTCAACGTGTTTATCAACACCAAGAGCCTGAAAAACCGGGAGGTCGCCGAAGAACTGAACGCCAGGGCAAACGGTATGCTGCGTAAATACTGCGCCATGGCTGACGAGATTTTCAACACCGTGAAGGCCGGCTTCGGCCAGTAAACAAATCCGCAGGGTGGATTTTCCCCTGCCGAAAACAGAATTGGAGGAATTCCCAATGGCGAAATTACTGCTGGGCAAGGAAGTTACCGATGCCCTGAACGCGAAGCTGCAGGAGCGCACCGCCGCCCTGCGCGAAAAGGGCATTGTTCCCACGCTGGCCATCATCCGCTGCGGCGCCAACCCCAGCGATCTGAGCTACGAGAAGGGCGCCACCAAGCGCGCCGAGCTGGTGGGTGTGGCTGTGAAGAACTACCTGCTGCCCGAAGACGTGACCAAGGAAGCCCTGCTTGCCACCATCGACGAGATCAACGCGGACGACTCCGTCCACGGTGTTCTGATGTTCCGTCCCCTGCCCAAGCACCTGAAGGCTGACCAGAACGAGATCTGCAACCGTCTGGATCCCAAAAAGGACATGGACTGCATGACCGACCTGTCCAACGCCGGTGTGTTCGAGGGCCGTTCCGACCTGGGCTACGCGCCCTGCACCCCCGCTGCCTGCATGGAGATCCTGGACTACTACGGCATCGACTGCAAGGGCAAGAACGCCGTGGTGATCGGCCGCAGCCTGGTGGTGGGCAAGCCCGCCGCCATGATGCTCATGGGCAAGAACGCCACCGTCACCGTCTGCCACACCAAGACCGTCAACACCGCTGAGATCTGCCGCAACGCGGATATCATCGTGTCCGCCGCCGGTGTGCTGAACTCCCTGACCCGTGACTTCGTCCGTCCCGGTCAGGTGGTCATCGACGTGTCCATCAACTGGGATGAGAACAAGCCCAACGCCAAGGGCGGTCTGGGCGCCATCGCCGGCGACGCCGTGTTTGCCGATGTGGAGCCCATCGTGGATGCCATCACCCCCGTTCCCGGCGGTGTGGGCAGCGTCACCACCTCCGTGCTGATGAAGCACGTGGTGGAAGCCGCGGAAAAGCTGTAATTCGACACAAAACACGGACGGGGGGCACCTCGTCCGTGTCCTTTCTCGGAGAATCGCTATGAAAAAAATCAAAGAACTGTCCGAAAGCAGCTTCCTGAAGCTGGTCTTCGGATTTTTGACCCTGTGCTTCCTGGTGGCAGCGGTCTGTATGCCGGACAGAGCCACCATGTTTTCCGGTCTGTGGAAGATCCTGAGCCAGACCTGCAAGGTCTCCACCAACTATTTCGCCGTGGGCGGTTATGCCGCCACCTTCCTGAACATGGGGCTGGTGGGTCTGATCTGCCTGCTGCTGTTCGTGGTGCTGAAAGCCAAGGTGACCAACGTTTCCACCCTGGCCTTCATCCTCACCCTGGGCTTCGGCTCCTGGGGAATCAACGTGCTGAACATCCTGCCCACCATGCTGGGTGTGGCCCTGTTCTGCATCCTGCGGAAGAAGAAATTCGCCGACCATGTGAACGCCATGCTGTTTTCCACCGGCATCGCGCCCCTGATCTCCGACCTGCTTCTGCGCTACCCCAACGAAACCCCTATCGGCTTCAACTGGGCCGGTCTGGGGCTCGCGCTGCTGGTCGGCTTCGCCATCGGCTTCTTCCTGCCTGCCGGTCTGGTCAATTCCCCCAAGGTACACCGGGGCTTCGACCTGTATTCCGCAGCCTTCCCCATCGGCATGACCGCCTTCTTCCTCCAGGCGACCCTGTTCAAGACCATGGGTGTCGCCCTGCCCAGCGCTCCCGACGCTGCCACGCTGCAGATCGCTTCCCGGCTCACCGTGAACGTGTTCTGCTGTGTCGTCTTCGGGCTGTGCATCGTCTTTGCCCTGCTGCTGGGCTGCAAGCCCAAGCAATACTGGTGGCTGCTCCGTGACCCCGATCTGGTCACCAACTTCTCCTCCACCTACGGCAATCCGGTGTTTCTCATGAACCTGGGCGTGTTCGGTCTGTTCATCCTGGGCTACTACAACCTGATCGGTGCCTCCTTCAACGGCGTGACCTTCGGCATCATCTTCTGTATGCTGGCAACCTGCAACTCCGGCTCCCATCCCGGCAACGTATGGCCCATTATGCTGGGCTATGTGGCGGCATCTTTGCTGTTCGGCTGGCTGTCCGCTCTGGCAGGCGGCAGCTTTGCCTGCGCCATCAACGCCCAGGCCATCGTGGTGGGTCTGTGCTACGCCAACGGTCTGAGCCCCATTGCCGACCGCTACGGCTGGAAATACGGCTTCCTGGCAGCCTTCATGCACTATCTGCTGGTCACCAGCGTGCCCGCGCTTCACGGCGGCTACTGCCTGTACAACGGCGGCTTCACCGCCGCGCTGATCTGCGTGATCCTGGTGCCCGTGCTGGAGCATTTCTACCCCGAAAAGACTGTGAAGATCTGAATTATCCAAGAAACCCCCGTGTTTTCCTCGAAAACACGGGGGTTTCATTTTTGGGGATCAGCCGTTCCATTCCGGGTTGCCGCGGAGCAGCGCGGGCAGGTCACTTAGGCGGTCGGCATCCAAAACCGTGGTTTTCTCCCCGGTCATCAGCACCAGCCGGTCACACACCGCCCGCAACTCCTCCGGGTCGTGTCCCACATAGAGGATGCACCGTCCCTCCTGCTTCCATTTGCCGATCTGGGCAAGGAGCATCTGCTGCGCCGCCGTATCCAGTCCGGCGCAGGGCTCATCCAGCAGCAGGATCGGGGGGCAGCCCAGATCCGCGCACACAATACTGACCCGCTTTCGCATACCGCCGGACAGCTTGCCCACCTTTTTCCGCAGCACATCCCCGATGGGCAGGCAGAACCGGGTGGGAACCGGCACATTGCACACCCGGGCAAAGAATTTCAGGTTGTCCCTCACGGACAGATCCTCAAACAGCGCCGCTTCCTGGGGCGCATAGCCCAGCTTTCCGTCCCTGCGGATGTGTCCGGAATCGGGACGCAGCGCCCCGGCAGCCAGCGCCAGCGCCGTGGTCTTTCCCACGCCGTTGGGCCCGGCAAGAACCGTGCATTTCCCCGGCTCCGCAACGAAGGACAGATCCTTCACCACTTTTTTGGAGCCGTAACCAAAGCATACAGCATCAAATTCGATCATGGGTTCCTCCTGTTCCAACCAGCAGCAGTGCCAAAGCCGTCAGTCCCCCGCCGGCAGCCAGGGACACCACCGGGTGCGCCAGCAGCGTGGGCAGCCAGCACGGCGGAAACGCCAGCCGAAGCAGGGCAAAGCCCGGCCAAAGCTCCGCCAGATCAAAATAAATGGGATAAAGCGCCAGGGAACCCAGAAGCAATCCGGGCAGCAGCGCGTCCTGCCGCACCGGCAGCAGGGCGGCAAGCAGCCCCAGTCCCGCCAAGAGCAGGCAATAGCCCATCAGCGCGGCGGCATACCCGCCGCCCATCCCCAGGCAAGCCCCGCCCCAGCTCAAAAGGGTACACCAGAACGCCATGGGCAGCAGGATATGCCGGAATGCCGCAGGTCTTCCGATTCGCTTGCCCATCCGCCGGGTATCCTGCACGGCACCTGCCATGCCGGGCAGCAAAATCGCCAGCAGGAGGATCGCCGCAGCCGCCCGGGGAAGAGCTTCCCCGGTTTTTTGGGTGGCAGGCACGCCGCCCTCCACGGTTTCCAGCGTGAAGGTGAAGCAATACCCCTCCTCATAATAGCGGCGCAGCTCCGCTTCCACTTCCTCCCGGTCTAACGCCACGCCGGTCTTCTCTGCCGCCTGGATGGTTCTTGCCGGTGCAGACGCGGCGAACAGGGTCGACTGGATGTGCGCCTGGTACAGATCCGGCAGGAAGCTCATGGGCGCCGTAAGGATCAGCACCTGGCGATCCAGCTTGTTCCGCTCCACGGCGCTTCCCAGCCCGGGCAGCAGCACCGCGCCGCAGTCCAGGGTGCCGCCGGCAATCCCGGCCTCCAGCGCCGCCCTGTCGTCACAGGGCACAAAGCCCTTCGCTTCCAGCGCTTCCAGGATCTGCCTGGCGGTTTCGCTGTCGTCCTCACAGACGATGCCGCAGGGACGGAGGGAAAGGGCTTCCCCTGCCCGGTTCGCGCCGGCAACACAGAGGATCAGCACCGCCAGCATCAGCATCATGCCGGGACGCAGGGTGCGTTTCAGCCCAAGAAAGAGATTTTTCACGGCTGCACCCCCTTCCGCAGGGCGCAAAGCCGCAGCTTTACCCCGGCGCACGCGGCAGCCATCCAGCAAAATGCCAGCCCCAGCTCCTTCACCGGCGGGTTCCCTCCCGGTATGCCGGAAAACAACCTTGCCGCAATGGTCAGCGGGAAGATTTCACCCAGGGCGGTGACTGCCGGCGGCAGCTCCATGCGGGGAACGATCCCCCCTGCCGCGAACAGCCCCACCGCTGCCAGCGCGGTGATCATCCCGGCAGCGCCGGAGTTTGGCAGACACAAAACCAGCCCCAGACCCACCAGATTGGTCATCAGCAGCCCCGCCAGGGCATAGATTGTGCCCTCCACGGTCATGGGCAGCCCCAGCGCGGCGGTCACGGGAACCGCAATCAGCAGCGAACCCACCATCATATACAGCAGCTTACTGCCGGCAAACACGCCGTCCCGGATCCCGGACGAGCGGAGCCTGCGGGCAAGGGAAACGGTCAGATCCCGCCGGAAGGGCAGGTATACCATGACCGCCAGTTGAAAAAACGCGGAGGCGTACAGCAGCACATACCACTGTGCCGCCGTGACCCCGGTGCCGCCGTAGGCGATCTCCTGCCGGGTGAACCAGCGGTCTGACATGGCCTGGCGGAGATACAGGAGGTTCACCTCCATCATAAACGCCTCATATTGCCGGGGCGCATCCCGCCAGACCAGGTTTTCTCCGGCAAATACACCGAACTGCCCCGCGGACAGCAGCTCCTCCCCAAATTCCGCAAGCAGCCGCACGATCCCGCTGTGCAGCGCCGCGTTCTCCGACAGGACGACCCGGACCTGGGTTTTTTCGCCGCTCATCACGCCGCTCAAATAGCCCCGGGGTAGATAGACCACGGCGCTGAATCTGCCCTCCCGCAGCCCCGCCTCCGCGTCGGACGGGTCGCACCGGACAAGGGCGATCGGCGCGGCAAAATCCTGGGAGGAAATCAGCCGGACGGCGAGCTTGCCGGAATCCGTGTCCTCCTGATCCACCAGGGCAACCGGGGCAGCCAGATAGCCGCTCTCTGCGCCATGGTTCAGCGAAAGGGCGGCAGCGCCGCACAAAACGCCGAAAATCAGGGTGAAAATCAAGAATCCCGGCAGAATTTTTGCCCATAGCGACAGATCCCGTCCGAGCATTGCCCGGACGGGATTGACAGATGCGGGATTAGTAGCCGTAATCACTGGGTCCGTAACCGTAGGAGGGGTAGCCGTAGAAAATGCCCGGCAGGTTGCCGAAGTCGCCCATCAGGTCGCTGGCATTGTCTGTGACGGTCTCCACGATCTCCTCGATGTCGCCTTCCTTCAGAGTCAGCACATCGGTGAACTTGGGCATGGAGAAGCTGTCCTTTTCCTTCAGCACGAGGGTCGCGTTGACCTTCACGGTCTCGCCTTCCACAGTCACACGGTCCAGGGTGATGGTGGTGGTGCCGCTCTTCTGGGTCAGGTTGCCCTTCAGCGTGATCTCACCCTCATAAGGAACCGAAACGGTCAGCTTGTAGGAGTTTTCGCTCTTGTCCCAGTTGAAGGAAGCACTCAGTGCCTCATAGCTGCCCTCGGAAGCGGTCAGCTTGGCGGAGTAGGACTTCTTGGTGTCCTCCTTCACCTCGTACTTCAGAGTGACGGTATCGCTGCCGTCGGTCATGACGAGCTTCACTTCCTCGGAGGTGGCGGGGTTCTCGCCCAGGGTCATCTTCACGGTGAAGGTATCGGAGCCGTCCTTGACCTTGATGCTGCAGGCAACCAGGGTCTTGCTGGACTTGCCGATGTTGAAGGTAGCGGTGAGCTTCACCTTGCTGTCCGCGATCTCCTCGGCCAGATCGTCCAGATCCTCAAGGGATTCCCACATTTCCTCCACGTATTCCTCGGCGGTCATGTCCATGCGCTCCAGCGTGGGCCCCTTGGTGGTCTCGACCCACTTGGCAATGACCTCCTGCAGGTCCTTATCCTTCTGAGCCTTCTCGCCCACCGCCTTGATCAGCTCAGCCAGAGCCTCGCTGTCCACGGTGATGGTGATCTGGTTGGTCTTGATATCCTCGGAGCCAACGGAAACGGTCTCGGAGGTCTTCTCGATCTCGGCGTTCTTTTCCAGGCTCTTGGTGACGACAGAAGCGTACTCTTTCAGAACGCTGACGGTTTCCTTCACCAGCTTCTCCTGGTCGCCGCTGTTCTTCAGCGTGGCCATGATCTGGTCGTAAGTATCCTCGTCCAGGGAAAAGGCGGTGTCGGCATCGGGAGACAGCACGGACTTGGGCAGGTTCTTCTCCAGGGCGCTCAGGTCAATGCCGTAGACATTCTTCTTGCCGAACAGGGCGTCGCACTGCAGGGCAACGGACTGCTCCTCAGCGAACAGGCCGGCATCGATGACAGCACCTTCATAATCCACATTCACGGTGGCTGCCGCCATCTGCTTGGGAAGATTGGAATAGACCTTCAGACCGACCTTCATTTCCATGTCTTCCATTATTTCCCACTTGGACAGGTCGGCGGTGAGCTCCATGGAGCCGCCCTCCAAGACCTTGTTCAGCAGACCGGGCAGGCCTTCCTCAGAGGTGACCTCGACGGTCTTCGCCGCTGCCTTGAACACGCTCTGCACGGGGCCGCCGGAGAACAGGGAAGACACCAGAATGACGACCAGAGCCAGAACGGCCACGGCCGCCACCGCTGCCACAGCGATCTTCGCACCGCCGCCGCGCTTTCTCACGGGGACAGGCTCCTCCGGTGCAGCGGGCTGCTGGTAAACAGGCTGCTGGTAGACAGGCTGCTGGTAGACAGGCTGCTGATAGACAGGCTGCTCATAAACAGGCTGCTCGAAAACAGGCTGCTCAGCGACGGGTTCCTGAGCGCTGGGCGCAGGTGCCTGGGGCTCAGAAACCGCAGGGGCACCGCAGGCGTGGCAGAACTTCTCGCCGCCTTCCAACTGGGCACCACAATTGTTGCAAAATGCCATAACTGAAAACTCCTCTCTTTTCTGCTTGCGCAGATGATTTCAGGATGATTGTATCATGCATCAAAACAAAATGCAAGGGAAAGAACGGAAAAACAGGGCGGAAACCGTCCTATTTTTTGGGGAAATTCAGAATTTATTCTTCCTGAAACGGGCAGAACATATCCCGGCTATGGTGCCGAGACCGAACATATACTTGTTTCGGCGCTCCGGTTTGTTCATGAGGACAACCTCCTATGGTTGACAGGCTCATTTTTCCCTTTGGCAGACGGATTTCAATGGAATTTTGGGTCAAATTGTTTAGAAACAAGGTGACAAACAGCTTTTTTATGGTATACTGTTGAAAAATGGTTCGCGGGATACATTCCAATGGAACGGACGGGATGGTACGGTGACATAGTTTTTTACCAGGAGTTTCTGTGAGCGGAGACTGCCCGTGCCGCCTATTCCCTTGACGCATGGTATCATCATGGGTATAATGATAATACGCGTCCCGCCGGTATGGGATTTTTTATGACAAAAAAGGAGCGGTCTGTATGGACAAGAAGAAAAGAAAACACCGGTTTTACCAGGACAAAAAAACCCTGACCGTGTACCTGATTTTACGCGGGCTGATCCTGCTTGCCCTGATCCGGGCGCTGTTTCTGCGGGAATACCACAGCGTATTCCTCTGCGCCATGTCTCTGGTTCTGATGGTGCTGCCCAGTATCGTCGCCAGAACCCTGGAGGTCAAGCTGCCCAACACCCTGGAGATCATCATACTGCTGTTTATTTTCGCCGCGGAGATCCTGGGCGAGCTGAACAGCTTCTATGTCCGGGTTCCCCACTGGGATACCATGCTGCACACCGTCAACGGCTTCCTCTGTGCCGCCATCGGCTTTGCCCTGGTGGATATGATGAACCGGAATGAACGGTTTTCCATTCAGCTATCCCCTGTCTATCTGGCGCTGGTCTCCTTCTGCTTCTCCATGACGGTGGGTGTGCTGTGGGAGTTCTTTGAGTTCTCCGGGGATGCCCTGCTGGGGATGGATATGCAGAAGGATACGGTGGTGAACGCCGTCTACACCGTTGCCCTGGATTCCACCCTCACCAACACGGTGGTTCCGGTCAGGGACATCGCGGATGTGATCATCGTCCACGCCGACGGCACCCGGCAGGCCCTGGGGCTGGGCGGCTACCTGGATATTGGAATCTACGACACCATGAAGGATCTGTTTGTGAACTTCATCGGCGCGGTGGTGTTCTCCGTGATCGGCTTCTTCTATGTCAAGGAAAAAGGCAAGGGCAAGGTCGCGCCCCAGTTCATTCCCCAGGTGATCGCCCCGGAGGAAACGTCCGGCGGGACGGAGCCGCCGGAGCAGGCATAACCACATTCAAAAGACCGGGTGAACGATAGTCCGTTCACCCGGTCTTGTCTGTCTTTAGGGAAGCTCTGATTCAATTGGCAAGAGCTGACAGCAAGAGATTTTTCTCCAGCCGAAAGGTTCAAAAATGGAGGAATACTGTATGTATTTCCCATTTTTGAAGCTGCACGGATGAAGGAAAAGATCCGCTGTTTAAGCCGCAGACGATTGATTCAGAGCTTCCATAGATCAGGATTTCGCTTCCATGACCTCCAGCGTGACGCGGTACTCCTTCCCGGCGCGGTAGATCACCGCCGGAACCTGGTCGCCCACCTGGTGGGAGAACAAAATCTCCTGCAGATCCGACTCGCTGCTGATCGCGTAGCCGTCCAGGCTGCACAGGATGTCGCCGGGCTGGATCCCCTTGGCTTCCGCGTCGCTGCCTGCCGCCACCTCGGTGATATACAGCCCCAGAGGCAGGCGGTAATAATAGCGGTAGAATTCCGAAAGCACCGTGCCGGAAATGCCCAGCGCGGGTCTGCCGGACACATAGCCGTTGGCGATGAGCTGATCCACAATCAGCTTCACCTGGGTGCTGGGAATGGCAAACCCCAATCCCTCCACACCGGAATAGCTCACATAATCGCCGATTTTCATGGTGTTGATGCCGATGACCTGCCCGTAGCAGTTCAGCAGCGGGCCGCCGGAGTTGCCGGAATTCAGCGCCGCGTTGGTTTGGATCAGGGTCATGGTGCGTCCGCCGGTGGTAATATCCCGGTTGATGGCGGACACGATGCCGTCGGTCATGGTACCCCGCAGCTCCACACCCAGGGGATCGCCGATGGCTGCCACCGCGTCCCCCACCCGCAGGCTGTCCGAATCGCCGAACTCCGCGCTTACCAGATCCTCCGCGTCGATCCACAGCACCGCCAGATCCGACACCGCATCCGACCCCACACAGGATGCCGCGAAGGTTCTGCCGTCCGTCAGAAGCACGGAGATGGATACCGCCTTCTCGATCACATGGTGGTTGGTGATGATATAGCCGTCGGAGGACATGATCACCCCGGTGCCGGATCGGGTGCCGCCGCTGTACGCGCAGGAAATGGACACCACGGAATCAATGGCCTTTTCATACACCGCCTGCCAGGACAGTCCCCCGGTCTGGGGCACATTATCCGGGGAGCGGTCCGTATGCTCCAGGTTGAGGCCGCCGTGATTGATCTCCGGGCGGGTCTGCTGCGGCTCCGTCTGACCGGCGCTTCCTTCCAGCACCGCAGGATCCCGGTTTCCCTCGGAGTAGCTGGCGCTTCCCAGCTCCTTCTGCTGCCTGGAGCGGAACAGCGAAACATTCATCAGGCTGCTCATGCACACAATGCCTGCCGCCAGGATGGCAATGATCAGCAGCGACGCAGCCAACGCGCTGCCGCTCTTTGGTGGCTGCCGCTGTCCGCCGGTCTGATAGTAGTAGTCCTCCCAGGGACTCCGCTTCTCCGACGGGGTATATTCCGGTTCTACCGGGTAATCGTCTTTTCTATCCATACTGCTCCTTGCTTTCCGGTCAGTTGATGAGCGGCAGGGTGAAGGTGAACTCCGTTTTGCCGTCCCGGCTGGAGACGGAGATATTCTCCCCATGGCTGCAAATGATTGTCTTGACAATATACAGACCCAGACCCCAGCCGTCCCGGTTCTGGGAACGGGATTTGTCCGTCTTGTGGAACCGCTCGAATACCTGGGGCAGCTCCTCCGGCGGGATGGTCTCGCCTTCGTTGCTGACGGACGCATAGATCTTGCTGCCGCCTTCCCGCAGCCGGATCCCCAGCGTGCCGCCCTGGGGGCTGAATTTCACCGCGTTGTCAATGAGATTGTAGATCACCTGGGTGATGGAATCCCGCTCTGCCCAGGAATACATGGCGTGCTCCGGCATATCCACATCCACATTCAGCGCCTTGTCGTTGATTTTCTGCTCGAAGGTGATCAGCACCTGACCCACACATTCCTCCAGGTCAAAGCGGATCTTCTTTTCCTCCGGGATGCCGCCCTGGCTCTGGAGCCGGGAGATATCCAGCATACTGCGCACCAGCCGGCTCAGCCGCCTGGTTTCCGCGGAGACGATCTGCATATAGTAGGGTGCCCGCTCCGGCGGGATCGTGCCGTCCAGAATGCCGTCCACATAGCCGCCGATGGTGGTCATGGGGGTTTTCAGCTCGTGGGACACGTTGGCCACAAACTCCCGGCGCTGGTACTCGCTCTTTTGCAGCGAATCCGCCATGTTGTTGAACGCCACGGCCAGCTCGTTCATTTCCTCCGTCATCTTCTCATCCGTGCGGACACGGGCTTCCATATCACCGTGCCCGAAGGCAATGGCGGCCTTCGCCATCTCCTTCATAGGCCGGGTCTGGCTTCTGGTCAGCAGGGATGCCACCACCACCGTGAACAGCAGCACCACCAAAAATACGAAAACAAAGATCTCCGAAATCTTCTGGAGCATGAACTGGGCCGTGCCCATGGGCAGCGACACCATGACGATGCCCACATTCCGGTGGGTCAGCTTGCTGACCACCGGCACGGAGACCACATATCTGGGCTCCTCATAAAGCCCCCGGATGTAACCGCTGGAAGAATTGCCGCCTTCCGCAAAGCACTTCTCCATGTAGGCGCTGTTCACGGTCAGTCCCAGATGCTGGCAGCTCAGGTTCTCACAGGAGCAGAGCACCACGGTGCCCGCGGCGTTGCAGATCACCGTGTCCGCGCCGGAAACCTGGGAGGACACCGTCAGATTCACCCGGAACTCGCTGCCGGACAGCTTGCCCACCGCGTCGTATGCCGCCGCGAGATCCGACAGGATCTCCGCTTCGGCCTGGAGCTTGTCCATGGTATCCCGGTACAGGTATTCCTTCATCAGAACCCAGAAGGACAGTCCCAGCAGCAGCATGGCCAGCAGCAGCACCGCCATAACGGTCATAAACTGGCGGCTGAAGGTGCTTCTCATAGGCTTATACCACCTCGAATTTGTAGCACACATCGTGTGCCGCATATATCATCACTAACATCATTTAACCTCATTTAACCTCGTTTGTTTTGGGGGTTAACCGCATTTGACCGCATTTAGCACCACAAAAAGGGTTTAACGTCAGTATTGCGGTAGTTTTTGTAGTAGTTTATTTTCCTGACGAAGCAATGAAAAGATTATTAGACAAATTGGAATTGGTATGATTACTTCTCCCTGCATTTGATGCCGTAGTTGCCTCGGCTACCAGGCTCTAAACCACGGTATATTTCGTATTCCACGCCATCGATAATTACTGTATCGGCACTGGAAAAAACGCAGGTGTGACCATTTTCGTCACAGTATTCTGCAATTGCCTGATGTGCTTTCTCTACAGTGGGATAGGCGGTACTGTTTTCGTAGGGAACCCAGAATGCCTTTTTTAAGAACTTCAGCATATGAAACATTTCCTTTCTTAAATTCAAGTTTTATTAACTGGCGTGGGAGCGCCCAAGGCTCCCTTGTGTAAAGGGAGGCTTTGGTGCGGTGCATTCCTGTTAGTCAAAATCTATATTTAGAGCACCTCGAACTTGTAGCCCACACCCCAGACGGTCTTCAGGCTCCAGCTTTCGGACACGCCCTCCAGCTTTTCACGCAGGCGCTTCACATGGACATCCACGGTGCGGGAGTCCCCGAAATAGTCGAATCCCCAGACCTCGTCCAGAAGCTGGTTGCGGGTATAGACCCGGTTGGGAGAGGATGCCAGATGGTACAGCAGCTCCATCTCCTTGGGCGGCGTATCGATCTTCCTGCCGTCCACCGTCAGCTCAAAGGCATCCATATCGATGATCAGCTTGTCGAACACCAGCCGTTTCGCCTTCTGCGCCACCGCGGACGAGCCGCTGCGCCGCAGCACCGCCTCGATCCGGGCAAGAACCTCCCGCATCTCAAAGGGCTTGGTGATGTAGTCATCCGCCCCCGCTTTGAGACCGGCAACCTTGTCATCCGTCTCGCCTTTGGCGGTCAGCATGATCACAGGGGTCTGCCCCTCGGCACGGATGGCCTTGCACACCGCCCAGCCGTCCATCACCGGCATCATCACATCCAACAGCGCCAGATCCGGCTTGATGGAGCGGAATTTGGTCATGGCCTGACCGCCGTCATACGCCACCGTCACCGCATAGCCCTCTTTTTCCAGGTACATTTGCAGAAGCTCCGCAATATTCTTATCGTCCTCGGCAACCAGTACAGAAACCGCCATGGAATCTCCCCCTCTAAATGCATAGTTTGATTTTTACTCTATTATAGCCGATTTCCCGGCAATAGCGTGAACAAATTGTTAAGAGTACCACGACAATTTGTGAACGGGAAAGTTTTTCTTGCGAAACGGAGCACTGCGTGGTATCATGGATGGGAATTCTTCGGAAAGGAAACGCGCGAAATGCTTGAAATATTGAAATCCGTTCTCTTCGGCATCGTGGAGGGTGTGACGGAGTGGCTGCCCATTTCCTCCACCGGGCATCTGATCCTGCTCAACGAGTTTTTGAAGCTGGATGTGTCCGACGACTTTTACAAGATGTTTGAAGTGGTGATCCAGTTGGGCGCCATCCTGGCGGTGATCGTCCTGTTCTTTGAAAAGCTGAACCCCTTCTCCCTGTATGATCCCCAGCGGAAGTACAACCACAGTTGGATCATCGGAAAGAAGGTCGCCGTATCCAAGCGCACCGTGACTCTGTGGGAGAAGGTCATCGCCGCGGTGATCCCCTCCGCCGTGCTGGGTCTGCTGCTGGATGACTGGTTTGACGCGCATTTTTACAACTACAAGGTGGTCGCCATCGCGCTGGTGGTCTACGGCGTGGCCTTCATTGCCATTGAGCAGCAGCGCAAGGGCAAGTCCAGCGCCATCAAAAAGGTGGACAACATCGACTGGAAAACCGCGCTGATCATCGGCGCGTTCCAGTGCCTCGCCCTGATTCCCGGTACATCCCGCTCCGGCTCCACCATTCTGGGTGCCATCCTCATCGGTGTGTCCAGAAGCGCAGCGGCGGAGTTCTCCTTCTTCCTGGCGATTCCCACCATGCTGGGCGCCAGCGGACTGAAAGCCCTGAAATACCTCCTCCATGGCGCCGAAATGACCGGCACCGAGCTGGGGGTGCTGATCGTGGGCAGTCTGGTGTCCTTCGCGGTGTCCCTGGCGGTCATCCGCGGACTGATGCAGTATGTCCGCAAGCACAGCTTCTCCGCCTTCGGCGTGTACCGCATTGTGCTGGGCATTCTGGTGCTGGTCTACTTCCTCGCCGTCTGATTTCCATAGCCGCTTCCCTGCCGGATACCCGGCAGGGCTTTTTCGCGCCTATTGACAAACCGGGGACAAGCCATTATAATCACAGTTGTTGCACATCACAGGTTGCATAACAACATTGTAATAATGGAAAGGATCGGATGCCTATGCCGCCGAAAGCCAAGTTTACGAAAGAAGAAATCGTGGAGGCCGCCCTGGCGCTCACCCGTGCCAGTGGTCTGGAAGCCGTCACCGCCCGGGATGTGGCAGCCCGGCTCGGGGTTTCCACCCGCCCGATTTTCACCTATTTTTCCTCCATGGAGGAGCTGAAAGCAGAGGTTCGCCGCAGCGCCAACGAACTGTATATGCGCTATATTCACAGCGGTCTTTCCGACCCCCTTCCCTTCTTCGGCGTGGGCTACCAGTATATCCGTTTCGCCCGGCAGGAGCCGGAGCTGTATAAGCTGCTGTTCTTTTCCTCCGGGCAGGACGCGGTTGGCGCCGCCGGCGCCATGCGCCAGCTTCGGACGCTGTCCCGTCCCAGTGTGATGGCGCAGTACCGCATGGACGAGGCAACCGCGGACCGCTACATCCGGGATATGTGGCTCTGCGTCCATGCCCTGGCGTCCCTGATCGTCACCGGCAACTGTCCCTACTCCGAGGAGCAGGTCTCCAGGATCATGTCCGGCTTCAGTCTGAGCCTTTGCAAGGCCTGCAAGGAGATCCCCGGATTTGCCGCCGACGAATATGACCGGGACAAGGAATTCCGCAAGCTGATTGAACAATCAAAAGGAGATTTATGATCCAGGTAGAACATATTTCAAAAGTATTTGTCTCCCCCAAAAAGTATCCCGGGCTGAAAGGCGCCATCAAGGGTCTGTTTACCCGGGAAAAGGTGGAAAAAGTCGCCGTTGACGACATTTCCTTCACCATCGGTGACGGTGAGATCGTGGGATATATCGGCGGCAACGGCGCGGGAAAATCCACCACCATCAAGATGATGACGGGGATTCTCACCCCCACCAAAGGAAAATGCGTCATCAACGGCATCGATCCCAGCCGCAAGCGCATGGAAAACGCCAAAAACATCGGCGTGGTATTCGGTCAGCGCACCCAGCTATGGTGGGATCTGCCCCTGAGCGAGAGCTTCACCATCCTCAAGGAGATCTACAACGTCTCCGACCAGGAGTACGCCCGGCAGATGGAGTTTCTGAACCAGGTTCTGGGGCTTAACGAGTTTTTTGACCGTCCCGTCCGCACCCTGTCCCTGGGACAGCGGATGCGCGCCGACCTGGGCGCCGCCCTGCTGCACAATCCCAAGGTGCTTTACCTTGACGAGCCCACCATCGGACTGGATCTTCTGGTGAAGGACAACATCCGTGCCGCCATCAAGGAGCTGAACCGGAAATACCACACCACCGTCATCCTGACCACCCACGATATTGGGGATATCGAGGAGCTGTGCGACCGGATCATCATCATCGACAACGGCAAAAAGATCTACGACGGCTCCCTTTCCCAGCTCAAGGAGCGGTTCGGCTCCCGCTGCAGCGTGGTGCTGGAGCTGCGGGATCCCGGCGCGGCAGCATCGCTGGATCTGCCCGCCAAGTTCCCGGGGCTGGATGTGGAGGAGGAATGGGATCCCGAGCAGGGCAAGCTCACCGTGTACTTTGACCGCCACACCGTTCAGACCGGGCAGATCCTGCGCCATGTGATGGACAGGACGGAGGTCACAGACATGGAGATCCGGGAGACGGAGCTGGCGGACATTGTGAAGGATATTTACAGCCACGGGGTAAGAGAGGTGGCCGGGGAATGAAGCGTGTGATCCGAACCTATCTCCCCTTCACCCTCAACCAGATCAAATCCAGCCTTGCCTACCGCTGGAACGCCATGCTGTGGTTCTTCATCGGCCTGTTTCAGCCCTTTATCACCTACTACCTTTGGCAGGCCATCTACGGCAGCAGCGCCGGGGCCGTGCTGGGCGGTCTGACCCGGGACGAAATGACCGTGTATGTGTTTCTGAGCCATGTGGTGGCATCCGCCGCCATGATCAGCATCGATGACCTGATGGCGGACGACGTGGAGGACGGCAGGGTCATCATGAATCTGATCAAGCCCATCGACTACCGCGCCAGCCTGATCTCCCGCGCCCTGGGGGAGATGCTGTTCTCCTTGGTCTGCCCCGGAATTTTCCTGCTGGTGGGCATCGAGCTGTACAAAGGGTTCGTCCTGGGCATGGGTTTCATCCAGGCCGGCAGGCTGCTGCTGTTCGCCCTGAGTATGTTTTTGAGTTTTCTCGTCTATGTGCTGTTTGACTTCTGTTTCGGACTGGTTGCCTTTGTGACCACCTATTTCCTGGGACTGTTCCTGATCCGCAGCGCGGTGCTGAGCTTCCTCACCGGGCAGCTCATTCCCCTGACCTTCTTCCCGGAGGTGGTGCAGCGGATCTTCCGGCTGCTCCCCTTCTCCTCCATGGTCTACACCCCGGTGATGATCTATCTGGGGAAGCTGCAGGGCAGGGAGATGGTCCTGGCGCTGGCAACCCAGGCGGTCTGGGTGGTGCTGCTGTATCTTTTGGGCAGCTTCTGCTGGAAACGGATCACCAAACGGCTGGTGGTGCTGGGAGGTTGAGAATATGACACAATGGAAGCGTTACGCCCGGCTCTACCGGGTACAGACCGGGCAGTTCATCAAGACCATCCTGCAATCCAAGGCGGACTTTATCATGGGTCTGGTTGGGTTCTTCCTGACCCAGGTATCCGGCATTGTCTTTCTCTCCCTGGTATTTCAGCAGATCCCCACTCTGCAGGGCTGGAGCTTTGAGCAGCTTCTGTTCATCTACGGCTTCGCCCAGATCCCCCGGGGAATCGACCATCTGCTCACCGACAATATCTGGCTGGTGGCATGGCGGCTGGTGATCAACGGCGGTTTTGACCGGTATATGCTCCGGCCCATGAACGTGTTTTTCCAGGTCATCAGCGAAAAGCTGCAGCCGGATTCCCTGGGTGAGCTGCTGGTGGGCTTTCTCCTGGTGGGTCGGGCCCTGGGTGCCGGCGTTCTGGTGGTTGACGGCGTACACATCGCCCTGTTTGCCGTGTCCGTGCTGGCAGGCGCGCTGATCTACACCGCGGTGAAGCTGTTCTTTGCCTCCTTCGCCTTCTGGTTCAAGTCCAGCGGCCCGGCTTTGCAGGTGGCATACGAAACCGCGAATTTTGCCAAGTACCCCACGGAAATCTACGCCAAGCCCGTCCGCTTCGTCATCACCTGGGTGATCCCCTTCGCCTTTGTGGCCTATCTGCCCGCCACCTATTTCCTGGGCATCCGCTCCGCCGGTGTTATCGCCGCGGAATGTCTGATCGGCGCGGCGCTGTTCGGGGTGGCCTACGGTCTGTTCTGCTACGGCATCACCAAATACGAAAGCTGCGGAAACTAAGAACTTTCAAAACATCAAACCGCCCCAAACAGCAGGTGTTTGGGGCGGTTTCATGTAGATTTAGCGGACGTATTCAATGACCACACGGCGGTTGGGCTCGGTGCCGGTAGAATAGGTGGTGATGTTGTCCATCTCCTGCAAGGTAGCGTGGATCACATGGCGCTCATAGGCGTTCATGGGCTCCAGGGTGGTGCGGCGGCGGGCCTTCAGCACCTGCTGCGCCTTCTTGCGGGCGTAGCGGCGCAGGGATTCCTCCCGCTTTTCACGGTACTCCTCCGCGTCCACATTGATGCGGATGTGTCCCTCCACATTGCGGTTCACGGAGTAGTTGCACAGGTGCTGGATGGCATCCAGCGCTTCTCCCCGGCGGCCGATCAGATAGCCCAGATCATCGCCGGTCAGCTCTGCCTTGTAGGTGTCGTCGCTCTCTTTCCACGCGTGGGGCACGGCTTCGGAACCCATGTGCCGCAGCAGACCGGTGAGGAACTGCTCGATCTTCTCCTCGGTGGAGCCGGGGGCGGCAGCCTCATAGGTTCTGGGCTCTTTGGGTGCCTTCGGCGCCTTGGGCTCACGGTTTTCCTTCGGTGCCTTGGGCGCGTCATTCTTCTTGTTGGCAGGCTTGTTCTCCTGCTTGGGTGCCTTGGGCTTCTGGGGTGCCTCCGCCTTCCTGGGCGCTTCCTGCTTCGGAGCCTCCTGCTTGGGGGCTTCCTGCTTGGGCGCTTCCTGCTTCTTGGGCTTGGAGCGGGACGCGGAAGACAGGGCGACCTTGGGCTTCTCGGGTTCGGGATCCGGCACCTCATAGGTCACCTGCACCTTGGCAGGAGATGCGCCGATGCCGAAAAAGCCGGACTTTGCCTGCTCCAGAACCATGACGGATACGCTGTCACGATCCAGTCCCAACTGCTCCAGCGCGGAAGCAATGGCAATATCAATGGTCTTACCGGTTGCGATAAACGTTTTTTCCATGATTTCAGTCCTCCGTAGAACCGTAGCGGTTCTTTTTGTAGGCACGGCCCCGGGCATAGGGACGGTCGGGGATGCCGGAAAGGGTTTCTTTCTCCGGCGCTTCCTCCGGCTCCACACCGTTTTCCGCAGCCTTTCTTGCCGCGTATTCCTTTGCCGCGGCAGCTTTGTTGGCAGCGGCTTCCTTCTGCTGCTTCTGCTGCAGCTTCTTCTTGCTGGTGTTCTCGGTGATACCGTTGGGGTTGGCAGCCCGGCGCTCCGCGCGGACGCGCTCCTTCTCGGCTTCTTCGGCTTCCTCCTCCAGCATCATCTGCACCCGGACCGCGTCCTCGGCATCATAGGCCTTGCGGTAGTGGACGGTCAGGGCGGCATCCATGGCCACGGTCACAATGCCCTGGACAAACCAGTACAGGGACATGGCACAGGGCATGGAAAAGCCGATCCACAGAGACATCAGCGGCATCATCCACATCATGATCTTGCCGGACTGGGCAGCCTGGGACTGCTTGGCAGTCTCCTCGTCCTGCACGCCGTTTTTGTCGGTGACAACGGAATTGTTCAGCTTCTGGCTGATCCACATGGAGAACACCTGGCTGAGGGCAGACAGCACCGGCACCAGGAACAGACCGATATGGGACCAGTCATAGGCACTCCAGGCAAAGATGTTGAACTGGGGCACCGTGCCCAGATCTATGCCCAGGAAGTTGAAGTCAATGCCCGCCAGCACACCGGGATCCAGATTGGCAATGGCAGCCTTGATCTGCTCCGCGAATTGGGGAATCAGGTGGGCAGCCGTCATCTGATGGTAGTAGGGGTTGGATGTGAACGCATCCTCAGCCCCCGCCTTAATGATCTCCACGATCTTCCCGGCGGTTTCCGCGCCCGTCTGCAGCATATAGGTAATGGGCTGGCGCACCACTGCATACAGGGGGAACAGGATCAGCAGGGGCACAAAGCTCCACAGGCAGCCGCCGGTCATGCTGACGCCTTCCTTGCGGTACAGCTCGTTGATGAGCTGCTGCTGTTTCTGCTGGTCATCGGGATAACGCTTCTGGATGCTCTGGATCTTGGGAGTCAGGCGGCTCATGGCCATCATGCTCTTCTTTCCCTTTGCCGTAATGGGCAGCAGGATCACCTTGACCAGGATCGCGAACAGGATCATGGCAACGCCGTAATTGGCCGTCCACTCGTAGAGGAGCTTCATCAGAAAACCGAAGGGCACGGTTACGATATCAGACAGTGAAAACGAAAGAAACATCAAGTTTTCCTCCTATTTGTTTCGATTACGGGGACAGGGTCATAGTAGTCGCCCTTGTAAAAGGGGTGGCAGCGGGACAGGCGCTTGATTGCCAGCCAAAGTCCCATGGACGCGCCGTAGGTTTCAATGGCTTCCATGGCATAGGCGGAGCAGGTCGGAGAAAACCGGCAGCTTGGGGGCGTCGCAGGGGAAATGTGCTTCCGGTAGAACCGGATCAGCGTCAAAAACAGCTTTTTCATCACTCACCTGCGCGCATAATTCCCGCTTTCCTGCCCAGGGCAAGAAAGGCATCGGTCAAATCCCGGAAAGGCGCGTTCACGGCACGGCTGCGTGCCACTACCACAATATCCCAACCGGGCGCGAACCGCGCTTCGTTGAGGCGGTAGATCTCCCGCAGGCGACGGCGGGTGCGGTTGCGCACCACGGCATGTCCAAGCTTTTTACCCACAGTAAACCCAACCCGGTTCTCATTCAGGCGGTTTTTCCGGGCGTAGAGCACCAACAGTCCGTTGGCATACCCGGCGGTGGCATAAAGCCTGCGAAAGATATGATTCAGCTTCAGGGATTTGGAAAACTGCATGGTGTACTTTCCTCCATGAAAGGGGAGCGGGGCGAATGCATCCCATTCACCCCGCGCTTTACTCCCGTTTCAGCTTTGAGCGTGATTCCGCTTGGCTACATAGGAACCTGCACTCAGGCGGACAGAACCTTGCGGCCCTTGGCACGGCGGCGGGCGAGAACCTTGCGGCCGTTGGAAGTAGCCATTCTCATACGGAATCCATGCACCTTGGATCTGTGGCGCTTGCTGGGCTGGTAGGTACGCTTCATAGGAACACCTCCTGATCTTCAAATCTGCTCATCAGCATTGTTTGCTGCAGCGAATCGTAGCTCTGACCTTTACATGGTCACACCTCGCTATTATAACGGAAAAAGTCGGCGGGGTCAATATCTTTTTCGGATTTTCTTTGTTTTGCGGGAAGATTTTCCGTGAAATCCGGGGTTTTTGCCTATTTCAGTTCCCACTGGCGGATCTGAGCGGCCTTTTCATACAGCTTCCGGTAGCTGTCGTAGCGGGTTTCGCCGATCTCCCCGCTTCGCAGGGCGGCTGTCACCGCGCAGTCCGGCTCGGAACGGTGGGAGCAATCCGGGAACCGGCATCTGCCGATATAAGGCGCGAACTCCGGGAACGCGTACTGAAGGTTCTCCTTCAGTATCACATCCATCTGATCCGTGTCAAAGGACGAAAAGCCGGGGGTATCGGCGGCAAATGTCCCGTTGCCCAGGTCAAACAGCTCCACATGGCGGGTGGTATGCCGTCCCCGGCCCAGCTTCTCGGACACTTCGCCGGTCTGCAGCTCCAGGCCGGGCAGCAGCCGGTTGAGAATGCTGCTCTTGCCCACGCCGGTGTTGCCGGTGAAGGCGACAAACTTGCCATCAATGGCCCGGCGCAGCTCCCCGACCCCTTCGCCGGTCTCGGCGCTGGTACGGATCACCCGGAAGCCCGCTTTTTCGTAGATGGAGACCAGGTGGTCTCCCTTGTCCAGGTCGCATTTGTTGACGCACAGCAGGGTGCCGACCCCCTGATCTCCCGCGATGGCAGCCACCCGGTCGATGAGAAAGGGCTCCGTCACCGGGTTCACATTGGCGGCAAACACCACCAGCGCGTCCAGATTGGCAACCGCGGGACGGACAAACCGGTTCTTTCGGGGAAGAAGCCCCTCGATCATGCCCTTGCCGCCGGCAACGGAGATCTCCGCCAAATCACCCACCAGCGGGCTCTGGTCACCCCGGCGCATATGGCCCCGGGCGCGGCAGGTGACGGTTCCCCCTGCCGTCTGCACATCATAAAACCCACTGATGGATTTTACCACTCGTCCCGTTTCCCGATCAGCCATCCGTACCGAACTCCACCGTCATTGTCTTGTAGACCGCCCCGTCGATCACAATTTCCAGGGTCTGGGTGCCCTGTCCCGTGAGCATCACGGAAATGCTGGTCTCCGTGGGATCGATCTCCGTTTCGTCCGTGACCTGAACGCCGTCCAGACGGAGCATCAGCCGGTAGCTGGCGGTGCGGTCCGTGGGCAAAGCGATCTCGATCCGCTTTTCCACCAGGGTGGGAGCAGGAGGCTCGGTCTGAGGCGGCTCGGTCTGGGCAGGGCCGCTGGAAATGGTGAGGACGATCTGGGTATCCGCGGTCACCTCGGTGTTTTCCTTGACGGACTGGGCAATCACCATGCCCTTGGTGGAATCGCTCTCCGCTTCTTCAAACCGGTAGTTGGTAAAGCCCCGGTTCTCCAGAATCGCCACGGCGGTATCCCTCGTATAGCCGGTGACCTTGGGCATCACCAGCATGGTGGGCCCGCCGGAATAGTAAATCGTGATCTTGTCCGCCACGCTGCAGATTTCGCCGGGTTTCTCCGACAGCCGCAGCACCTCGTCCAGCGGCTTGCTGCTGTCCTCCGGCTGAAGCTCGATGTTGTTGAAGCCGTTGTTTCGCAGCACGGTCTCCGCTTTGTCCCGGGACATCCCGATCACGTTGGGCACCTGCACCTGCTTGGGCACCGTCTGCTCCGTAGGTGCCGGGCCCAGGCTGATCCACAGATCCACGATCTGTCCTTCCACCAGGGTCTCGCCGTCGCCGGGGGTGGTTCGGGTGACCAGCCCCGCGGGAATGGTATCACTGTACTCATTCCGGGGCAGGATCCTGAGATTCAGCTTCAGATCCTGCAGGAACTGGGTTGCTTTTTCCTCGTTCACGCCGGTGAGATCCTGCATGACCTGCTTGTCCTCATTTTCCGGGCCCATACTGACCACCACCCAGACCTTGGAGCCCACGGGGACCACCAGGTTATAGTCCGGGGACTGGCTCATGATCTCGCCTTTTTCATACTCGTCACTGAAGCCCCAGTCGCTCAGCTCGATCTGGACATCCGGGTAGTCCTCCCGCTTCAGATCCTTATAGACGATGCCCTGCAGATTGGGAACCAGCACGGTCTTGGTATTTTTGTTGAAAAATCCGCCGTTGAGCAGCATGACCATAAAGATAATGATGGCAATGACCGCCACGACTGAGCAGGCCACTATGGCAATGGTCGTAATGCGGCTGCGGTTTTCCTCCTCCTGCTGCCGCCTGCGCTGGCGTTCCAGCTTCCGCCGCTCCTCCGGGGTTCTGGGACGGCGGTTGGCGGCCGCGGCACCGGCGGTCTTGCGCTCCGCGGTGGTCTGGGGGCCGGTACCGGCAGCGAGATTCACCGCGCGGATATGGGCGGCGCCGGCACCCCGGAACCCAAACAGGATCGTCGGATCCTTGCGGAACTCGTCCATATCGTTGAGCATCTGGCTGGCGGAGGTATAGCGCTCCGACAGATCCACCGCCATGGCCTTCATGATGATCTGCTCCAGCCCGCCGGGAATGTTGGCATTGATGGTGGAGGGCATGGGCGCGCCGCCGTTGATATGCTGGATGGCAATTGCCACCGGGGACTCCCCGTCGTAAGGCGGGCGTCCGGTCATCATCTCATACATCACAACGCCCAGGGAATACAGGTCGGACCGGCTGTCCACCCTGCCGCCCTTGGCCTGCTCCGGGGAGATATAATGCACGGAGCCCAGGGCTTCCTTGGTCAGGGTGTTGGTCTTGCTCATGATCTGGGCAATGCCGAAGTCCGCCACCTTCACGGAGCCGTTTTTCAGCACCAGCACGTTATGGGGCTTGATATCCCGGTGGACGATGCCCCGGCTGTGGGCGTGATCCAGCGCCTTGGCGATCTGCATACCAAAATGCAGCGTCTCTTTCCAGTTCAGAACGCCCTTCTTCTCCATATACTGCTTCAGGGAAATGCCCTCGATCAGCTCCATGACAATATAGTCCGCGTCGGAAGACGTGGAAACGTCATACACGGAGACGATGTTGGGATGGCTGAGCATGGCAACCGCCTGCCCTTCGGCATGGAAACGGTTGCGGAAATCCGCGTCCTGGGAATATTCATCCTTCAGTATCTTGATTGCCACCAGACGGTTCAGGCGATGGCACCGTGCCTTGTACACCACCGCCATGCCGCCGATTCCGATGACCTCCAATATCTCATAGCGGTTGTCCAGCAACCGTCCTATGTATTTGTCTTTGTCCATGATTGCACTCCTTTCGGCAGCCGGTTACGCCTGCACGAGCACGCTTGTCACATTGTCCGGCGCGCCCCGGGTCTTGGCGATGTCCAGCAGCCTCTGGCAGCAGTACTGCTTGTTTACGCCATGGACGACCTCAAAGAGGATCTCCTGGTCGTCCATCATATTCGAAAGTCCGTCGGTACACAGAAGCAGGCTGTCGCCGCGCTCCAGTGTCACGTCGAAAAGGTCGGACTCGACCATGGTTTCCGTGCCGATGGCACGGGTAATCAGATTTTTGCCGGGATAGGAGCGGGCCTGCTCCGCGGTCAGCTCTCCGCGGCTCACCATCATCTGCACCAGGGAATGATCCGTGGTGATCCGGCGGATGCCGTCCCTGCTGATATGGTAGGCCCGGCTGTCCCCCACGTTGACCACCATGGCGTGCTTTCCCGAGAGATAGGCCGCCACCAGGGTGGTGCCCATGCCGTTAAACTCCTCAAAGGAAAGGGCCTGGTCATACACGGTGAAATTTGCCAGCTTCACGGCACCCCGCAGCATCTGCCGGATCTGATCCCGGCTCATGCCCGGCTTATGGATCCGGCGGATCTCCTCCGCGAACACATCCGCAGCCAGCGAGCTTGCCACATTTCCGGATTTGGCGCCTCCCATTCCGTCGCACACCACACACAAAAGCGTGCCGCGATCCAATTGAATTGTCTGATAGGTGTCCTGATTCTGGGATCGGACACAACCGGGATCCGACAGTCCCCAAACCTGCATACGAGCGCCTCCTTCCGGTAACTTTGGTTATTTTCCGCTCTGATATTTGCGGCGAAGCTGTCCGCAGGACGCGTCAATGTCGCCGCCAAGGGTTCGGCGGACGGTGGCTGTCACGCCGCCATCCTCCAGGATTTTCTGAAATTTCGCCACGGCAGCCCGGCTGCTGGGCTTTAAGGGACTTTCCTCCACATGGTTCAGCGGAATGAGGTTAAAGTGCGCGGGCAGTCCCTTCAGCCGGCGCAGCAGCTCCTTCGCCGCCTCCTCCGTGTCGTTTACGCCGTCGATCATGGCGTACTCGAAGGAGATCCGTCTGCCGGTGGCCTCGTAATAGCGCCGGCAGGCATCCAGAAGCTGCTCACTTTTGAACGCCCGGTTCACGGGCATGATTTTGTCCCGCACCGCGTCATTGGGCGCGTGGAGAGACACGGACAGGGTGAGCTGCAGCTTCTTTTCCGCCAGCTTGTCGATCTTCGGCACCAGGCCGCAGGTGGACAGGCTGATATGGCGCATGGAAATGTTCATGCCCTCCGGGCTGTTCACCAGCTCCAGAAAGCGCATCACATTGTCAAAGTTGTCCAGGGGCTCGCCGATGCCCATCAGCACAATATGGGAAACGGGCAGGCCGGAATCCACCTGGGTGAACAGCACCTCGTCCAGCATCTCCTGGGGCTCCAGGCGGCGCACAAGACCGCCGATGGTGGAGGCGCAGAAGGCGCAGCCCATGGGACAGCCCACTTCCGTGGAGATGCAGACGGTGTTGCCGTAGTGGTAGCGCATCAGCACCGTCTCCACGCAGTTGCCGTCGGACAGCTCCCAGAGGTACTTGATGGTGCCGTCTTTTTTGGATTCCTGTCTGCGAACCACCCTGGGTGTGGTGAAGGGATAAGCCTCTGCCAGCCGTGCGCGCAGATCCCTGGAAAGATTGGTCATCTCGTCGTAGGAACGGGCGCCTTTGTGGAGCCAGCCATAAATCTGCTTTGCCCGGAAGCCGGGGAGTCCCAGCGCTTTCACCGCGTCGGTCATCTCCGGCAGGGTCATGGCCTTGATATTTCTCATGCTTTTCTCCGCATTCGGCAGATGAAGAAGCCGTCCGTATCATACTGCCCCGGAATCAGGGTCAGCATGCCCGTCTCGTTTCTGGGAAACACCTCGGGCAGCTCCAGCGGTTCCAGGCAGAACTCCGGGAAGCTCTTCAGGAACTTCTCCACCACTTCCTCATTCTCCCGGCGCACCAGGGTACAGGTGGAATACATCAACACACCGCCGGGCTTCACATACTCCGCCTGCTTGTACAGGATCTTGAGCTGCACCTCGGGCAGCCGCTCCGTCTCCGCCGGATCCTTGTAGCGGATATCCGGCTTCTTGCGGATGATTCCGTAGCCGGAGCAGGGCACGTCCGCCAGCACCACGTCCATTTTACCGAACCAGGTGGGGTGGTTTTCCGTCGCATCCTGTTCCCGAACCAAAATATGATCCGCCATACCCAGCCGCTCGGCGCCGTTCTGGATCAGCGTGGTCTTGTGCCGGTGGATATCGGCGGCGCGCACCTTGCCGGTGCCGCCCATGGCAATCACGGAGGCAAAGGTCTTGCCGCCGGGCGCCGCGCAGCAGTCCAGCACCCGCACCGCATCCCCCCTGGGGATCTTCGCGCACAGCACAGCCAGCTTGGAGGCCGCGTCCTGTACATAGAACAGCCCGTCCTTAAAGGCTTTCAGCTCGTCAATACAGCCGGTGTTGGTCAGAACCAGGCAGTCCGGCATCCACCTGTGGGGCAAAGCCTCCACACCCTCCGCCTCCAGCGCTTCGATCAGCCCGGCGGTGGTGGTTTTCAGGGTGTTGGTCTGGATCACCGTCTCCGGGATGTCGTTGTTGGCGGCCAGCATGGGCTCCAGATTCTCTTCGCCCACATAGTCTTTCAGCAGATCCAGCAGCGCCTGGGGATGGCTGTACCGCTCCGCCAGGGTCTTGGGCTGCTCCAGCTCTCCTCTGGTACGCACCGCGCTGCGCAGCACGCCGTTCACCAGCCCGGCAGCACCCCGCTGGTGCCAGCAATATTTCTTCGCCAGCTCCACGGATTCATTCACCGCCGCGGACTCCGGGATCCTGTCCAGCTCGTAGATCTGGTACAGTCCCAGGTGCAGGATGTCCCGCAGCACCGGGTGGAGCTTGGACACGTTGCCCCGGGTCAGAAGCTGGGCAAGGAAGAAGTCCAGCATACCCCGGTTCTGCTGCACACCGTAGCAAAGTCTGGTGGCCAGCGCCGCGTCCCGGCGGTCCAGCCGGTCCCGGATGATATAGTCTTTCAAAACGCCGTTGGACCAGGCGCCGTGCTTTCTGCAGGCGATCAGTACATCCAACGCGGTCTTTCTCGCAGTCATGTCAATCCCTCCAGCGGATGCCCACGGAAATAGTCCGGGGCAGCCATGCGCTTGCCGCCT
This sequence comes from Faecousia sp., assembly GCA_051867435.1. Classification (GTDB taxonomy): domain Bacteria; phylum Bacillota; class Clostridia; order Oscillospirales; family Oscillospiraceae; genus Faecousia. Next base: position 49,610 of record JBJDYP010000093.1, on the reverse strand, counting down.
TCCGCCTGCAGCACACGGATTTCCAGTACCCTTCCGTCGCCGCAGACCATCTGCAGCCCGGTTTTTGTCAGCGCCAGCACCGAGCCGGGCTGTTTTTCACCGGTCAAATCGGTCATGGTGGTCTCATACACCTTAAACCGCTTGCCCTCCAGATCCATCACCGCCACAGGCCAGGGATTCAGCCCCCGAACCTGGTTGTGCAGCTCCCGGGCGCTCCGGGTAAAGTCCATGGGGCACATGGTCTTGTCCAGCATGGGCGCGTAGGTGGCAAGGGCCGGATCCTGGGGTGTCCGGGTGGCGGTGCCGTCCTCCACACCCCGGAGGGTCTTGCTGAGCAGTGCGCCGCCCAGCACCGCCAGCCGGTCCAGCAGCTCTCCGGCGGTCTCGTCGGGGCCGATGGGGGTCTCCGACACGTCAATGATGTCCCCCGCATCCATCTCCCGGCACAGATACATGGCGGTCACGCCGGTTTTTTCCAGTCCGTTCAGCACCGCCCACTGGTAAGGCGCGGAACCACGGAAGGCCGGCAGGATGCTGGCGTGGATGTTGATACAGCCGTAGGTGGGGATGTCCAGCACCCGCTGGGGCAGGATCCGTCCGTACGCCACCACGGCGATCACATCGGGCTTCAGCGCCCGCAGGGTTTCCACCGTCTCGTCCTCCCGGAAATTCTCCGGCTGGAAAACCGGGATGCTTCTCTCCAGCGCCACTTCCTTCACCGGGGAACAGGCGAGCTTCATGCCCCGGTTTTTGGGGCGGTCAGGCTGGGTATACACCGCGCTGACCGAAAAACCATCGGCTAAAATCCGTTTCAGGCAGGTCGCCGCAATATCCGGCGTGCCCATAAATACCACATTCATGCCCATTCCTCCAGGAATCAGTCCCGATCTCCGCTTAACTCCTCTTCGGTCAGGAACCGGTCCATCACTTCGGTGTACAAAATGCCGTCCAGGTGATCCAGCTCGTGGCAGAAGCACCGGGCAATCAGCCCTTCCCCCTCGGCCTCAAACCAGTCGCCGTTACGGTCCTGGGCACGCACCTTCGCGTAGCTGGGGCGGGTCACAAGACCGTACTTGCCGGGCACGCTGAGGCAGCCCTCGGCACCGGTCTGTTCGCCGGAGGTCTCCACCAGGGTGGGATTCACCAGCTCCAGAATCCCGTCCCCGGTATCCACCACCACCACCCGGCGCAGAATGCCCACCTGGGGTGCGGCCAGTCCGACCCCCTCCGCTTCCATCAGCGTCTGGGTCATATCGTCCAGCAGCTTACGCAGCCGGAAGTCAAAGGAAGTCACCTCGCGGCAGGTCTTATGCAGCGCGGGATCCTGATCGGTGAGAATTTTTCGAAGTCCCATTTTCATTTCCTCCTAATCATAGCCGTTCACGTCCACAAAGGCGGATACGCCCCGGTTGGCGCCGTCCCGGAGAAACTGCCGCAGCAGCTCCGCCAGCACCCGCCGCAGTTCCCGGTCCAGCCTCTTGCAGCGGAAACTCAAACGGTAACGGTAATTGTAGTTGATTTTCGGCACCGGGCAGGGCGCCGGCCCCAGCAGCACCGGAGCTGCCGCGGCAAAGACCGGGTTTTGCAGGATCCGGTTCAGGCTGTCCCGGAAGGCGGCGGCGCCCCGAAGCACCCTGGCCTCGTCCGGCCCGGAGAAGCTGATGGTTGCCGCGTCGCCGAAGGGCGGGCAGCCCTGCAGCCTCCGAAGGGCAATTTCCATTTCATAAAATCCGTCGTAATCCTGCCTGGCTGCCAGTTGGATCACCCGGTGCTCCGGCACCATGGTCTGGATCACGGCACGTCCCGCGCTGTCTCCCCGTCCGGCGCGTCCGATCACCTGGGTCAGCATATTGAAGGTGGTTTCCGCCGCCCGGTAGCTGTCCATATAGATGGACAGATCCCCGTCCAGCACGCCCACCAGGGTTACATCCGGCAGATTGAGCCCCTTTGCCACCATCTGGGTGCCGATGAGAATGGGCACCCGGTTGTCCCGGAAGCGCTCCAGGATTTTTTCGTGGGTATTGGCGGCGTTCACCGTGTCCGCGTCCATCCGCTCCACAGCCAGCTCCGGGAACAGCTCTCCCAGCTCTTCCTGGGCCTTCTGGGTGCCCAGACCGATCCGCTTGAAGGGCCCGCCGCAGCGGGGACACCGCTTCGGCACCGGCTGGGTAAAGCCGCAATAGTGGCACATCAGCCGCTCGTTGGCGCTGTGGTAGGTCAATCTGGCGCTGCAGCGGGGACACTCCGGTGCCTCCCGGCAGTCCACGCACACCAGCGCCCGGCTGTTGCCCCGGCGGTTGAGAAACAGGATCGTCTGCTTCCCCGCGCCGGCGGCGGTTCGGATGGCAGCCTGCAAAGGCACGCTGAAGGCGTAATCATTGCCGTTTTCGATCTCCTGCCGCATATCCACGATCTCCACAGGCGGAAGATCCCGCCCGTTATAGCGGTTCGGCAGGGTATACAGGCGGTAAACGCCGGTTTTGGCGCGGTACATGGTCTCCACCGAGGGTGTCGCGGAACCCAGCAGCACCAGCGCGTGTTCCTTGACACCACGCCAGAGCGCCACCTCCCGGGCGCAGTACCGGGGAGAGTTTTCCGACTTGTAGGTATGCTCCTGCTCTTCGTCCAGGATCACAAGTCCCAGATTCCCGCAGGGCGCAAAGATGGCGGATCGGGTGCCCACCACCACCCGGGCAAGCCCCTGCTTCACCCGCTTCCACTGGTCATACCGCTCCGTTGCCGGGAGGCTACTGTGCAGCACCGCCACGGATTCTCCGAAATACGCCGCCATTAACCCCAGAAGCTGGGGCGTCAGGGCAATCTCCGGCACCAGCAGCATGGCGGTCTTTCCAAGGTTCAGGCACCGGGCAATCAGCTTGATGTACACCGAGGTCTTTCCCGAACCGGTGACACCGTAAAGCAGCGCCGCGCCGGGCTCCGGCTGGGTCATCTGTTGGGACAGACCCTCCAGCGCCGCCTGCTGCTCCCGATTCAAAATCAGCTCTTTGGGCACTTCCGCCGGACGGATCTCCCGGCAGCGGAGCTTCTCCTCCCGGAAAAGCCGCACATAGCCCAGTTTTTCCAGCCGCTTTACCGTGGCGGCAGTGGCACCGGTGAAATAACAGATCTCCTTCACCGGGGCGCTTCCCACGCTGCACAGCAGCTCCAGCACGGCACGCTGCATGGCAGCGGATTTGGGCCGGTGAGAGGCAAAGGCCATGGCTTCCTCCGCAGACGCGGCAAGCGCAGCAATCTGCTCGGTCTTGTCGCCGGTTCTGCGCAAAAAGTCCTCCCGGGATGTGATCTGCTTCCTGCGGCGCAGGTAGGCAATGGCCTCCCGAAATTCCGCCGGATCAGCGCAGACTCCCCGCAGGGTCTCCTCACCCACTTCTCCGCCCAATTCCCGCAAAAGCGCCACAATGGCTGCCGCCGCGGGTTTCTCCTCCGGGATCGGGGGAAAATCCCCCTCCGAAAGGGTATAGCTCTCCTTTGTGCGGAACCAGAGCCCCGCGGGAAGCATGACACGGATGGCATCAAAAAAGGTGCAGAAATACCGCTCCCGCATAAATGCCGCCAGGCGGAGCATTTCCCCGGACAGAAGGCTCTCCTCGTCCAGGCACCGCTCCACGCTCTTCAGGTCTTCCCCGCTGCCCGCTTCCACGGAGAGCACCACGCCCTCCGCCTGCTTGTTGCCTCTGCCGAAGGGTACGATCACCCGCATCCCCGGTTCCAGACGCATAGAGAGGGGAACCCGGTAGGAATAGGGCTTGTCAATGGCAAATGTGGCCGCGGAAACGGCGATCTTCGCGATCATGATGCCCCTCCTTTCCCGGTTCTCCACGCTTTTCAGCGCTTATACTCTTCCTTCAGCTCGGCAGTCAGCTTGCCTTCCGCCACCTCGCGGATCGCCATCGTGACAGGCTTGTCCTCCAGCTCCTCATGGAAGGCTTCCGCTTCCATGGCGATCTGGCGGGCACGGTGGGCAACCACATTCACCAGCAGGTAGCGGCTGTCAATGTTCTTCAAAAGGTCTGCTACAGGGGGGTACAACATAAGATTTCCTCCAATTACTTCATTCATCCGCATGACGCGCGATGATGTCCAGAATTTCTTCGGCACAGCGCTCCACCACATCGTTGACCACGACGTAATCGTACCGTGTCCGCTGCTCCATTTCCCATCTTGCCCGTTCCAGGCGCAGCGCAACCTGTTCCGGGGATGTATCACCACGGCCGCGGAGCCGGGTTTCCAGCTCCTCCACCGAAGGCGGCATAATAAAAATCAATGTGGCATCGGGTCTTGCCTCCCGGACATGGAACGCGCCGTTGGGCTCCACATCCAGCACCACATTGCCCCGCTCCAGCTTCTCCAGAAGCTGAAGCCTGGGGGTTCCGTAATAGGTCTTGTTGTGCAGATCGTATTCCAGCAGCTCGTCCGCCTCGATCATTTTCCGAAAGGCTTCCTCGCTGACGAAATAATAGTGGATACCCTCCTGCTCACCCGCTCTGGGTGGGCGGGAGGTGGCGGACACGGAGAACAGAAGATCCTGCCGCGCAGCCATGACCCGCTTCAAAACCGTACTTTTTCCCACGCCGGAGGCGCCGGAAATCACAAACAGCCTGCCCTTGCTCATGTCTCGTCCTCCTCGTAATGCAATCCCTGCCGATCCTCACTGCGGCTCGCAATGGTCTCCGGCGGAATGGCCGAGAGGATCACATGGTCCGTGTCCATCAGGATCACGGATTTTGTCTTTCTGCCGAAGCTGGCATCCACCAGCATGGCCCGCTCCTTTGCTTCCTGCACCACGCGCTTGACCGGTGCGGAATCCGGCGCCACAATGGCAAGCACCCGGTGGGACGAAACCATATTTCCAAAACCGATGTTGATTAGCTTCATGGCAGCCCCTTACTCGATGTTCTGCGTCTGCTCGCGGATCTTCTCCAGCTCCGCCTTGATGTCCACCACCACACGGGCCAGGCGCACATCGGTACACTTGGAGCCGATGGTGTTTGCCTCCCGGTTCATCTCCTGCAGCAAAAAGTCCAGCTTCCTGCCTACGGCTCCGCCGGCGGTGAGCATGGTGTTCATCTGCTCCAGGTGGCTGCGCAGCCGGACGGTTTCCTCGTCCACGGCGACCTTGTCCGCGAAAATGGCGGCTTCGGTCAGGATGCGGCTCTCGTCGATGGCGGTGTTCTCCAAAACCTCCCGCATCTTGTTTTCCAGCCGGGTACGGTAGTCCGCCACGGTGACGGGGCTGCCCTCCTCCACTCTGGCAACCAGCTCCAGGATGGTGCCGCCCCGGGTACGCAGATCCTGCTCCAGCGCCGCGCCCTCGGTACGGCGCATGGCGTTGTAGGCGTCGATCGCCTTGCCCGCCACGCTCAGCAGGTCCGCAAGCATCTGCGCCTCGTCCAGCTCCGGCTTTTCCACCACAAACACGTCGGGAAGCCTGGACAATGTGGAGACGCTGATGTCGTCACCCACGCCGTACTCCGTGACCATCTGCCGCATGGCGTTCAGGTACTCCTGAAGCACCGGGCCGTTCAGTTTCACCCTGGTATCCGCGGCGCCGTCGGACGCCACGCTGACGAATACGTCCACCTTGCCCCGGGAAACGGCGTTCTTCACGCACTGCTTCAGGGCATCCTCCGCGAAGGAAAAGGCTCTGGGCAGCTTCACGGTGCAGTCCAGATAACGGTTGTTGACGGAGCGAAGCTCCACCGTAATTTCTCTGCCGTTTACCGTTTCCACGGCGCGGCCATAGCCTGTCATGCTGTTAATCAAGGCGCTTATCCCCTTTTCTCCAGGCTGCCGCGGCGCTGCCGCCAAGCCTGTTATTGTATTCCCGCTTTTGCGGATTATTTCTTTCCGTCGTCCGGTGCCACCGTCGCGGAAACACGGTTGTCGCCGCCGGTCAGCACGCCCACATTGGGAGTCTGAACGGGCAGGTTCACGGTCAGCTCATAGGTGGAGGTTCCCGCCTGGGCTCCCGTAAAGTCCACCATCACCCGGACATCCGCGGCGCTCAGGCCGGAGATCTCCGGGGCGGGGCCTCGGAAGACCAGCTTCATTTCCTTGGTCAGAATGTCGGCAGTCATGCCCTCCGGCACGTTGATGGGCACAAATTCCGTGATCAGCAGCTCCTTGGTGGACAGGCCCGGGAAGCTGATCTTCACCGTCGCCTGGGAGATACCCGTTCTGTTGGTAACGCCCACAGGCAGCTCGATGTCAAAGACCCGTTCCGTGGCTTCCGTGATGGTCGCCAGGTTCACCGTGCCCAGATCCAACTGCTCCAGCAGATCCAGCGCGGCACTGCTGCCGGAAATGGCCAGCTCCGCAGGCTCAATTTCGATCCTGGTGGTTTCCGCGGTGGCACCGCCGCCGTCCACCACGTTCAGAACCAGCGGAATGGTCTTGAAGCACTCGATCTTCATCTCCAGGCGAACCTCCGCCACATTGGCGGTGACCATGGACACATCCACAGGCTCGCCTTCCTCATCGCACAGGGTGATGCGGTAGCTCTCGATGAAGGATTCCGTCCGTCCGGTCAGATCCACCTCGATCACCGCCTGCCGGATCTGCCCCACCACATCCTCGGGGCCGGACACCGTGACAAACTCATGGTCCAGCACGGACGCGCCCTTGTCGCTGATGAAGCCCTCGGGCACGGCACCCAGATAGTTCACCGTCACCGGGATCTTCTCGGTCTTCCGGTTGGCGACCTGGAGGGTGATCCTGCTGGGGTTGCGGCTCTTGACAGACACCCCGTTGATGGGCAGGATCTCATACTCCAGCGCGTGGGTACCGGCTTCATAAATGCGGCTCAAGTCCGCGATCAGGGTGATGTCGCTGTTCTTGATCTTGATCAGATCCTGCCGGTTGCCGGAAAGCTCCAGATTCACGGTGGTATCCTGCCCGGAAATCAGGATCAGCCCCCGCTCTTCCAGGATGGATTCTCCGCGAAGCACCACGGGGATGTTGTAGTAGGTGTCTTCCCAGCCGGGACTTACCACCGTGACAATATAGTTCCACAGAACGATGGCAATGAAAACGGAAAGGATGGCAGTCAGGAATTTATTTTTCATTTCTTACCGCCCTCCTTCTTCTGCAGACGCTGGCGCAGGCGAACCGTCAGAGCTTCCTTGGTGTCTTCCCCGGTGCCGCACAGCTCATTTCGCAGCAGCCGCTCCAGGGTCTGGGACGCCAGATGGCGCTTCAGCATTCCGCCCACAGCCACGGAAATGGTGCCGGTTTCCTCGGAAACGATGACCACCACCGCGTCGGATGCCTCACTGGCACCCACACCGGCACGGTGACGGGTACCCAGATCCGCGCTCAGGCGTTCGCTGTCGGACAGCGGCAGCACACAGCCCGCCGCGGCAACCCTGCCGTCCCGGATGATCATGGCGCCGTCATGCAGCGCGGCCTTGGGGAAGAAAATGTTGCGGATCAACTGGTCGGAGACCTGGGCGTCAATCACGGTGCCGGTTTTGAAAAACTCATCCAGCGGGTTGCCCCGGGCAAAGACGATCAGCGCGCCGATCTTCTCCCGGCTCATATACTCGCAGGCGGCAACGGTCTGGGAAATGGCGCTCTCCAGCGGGAAGCTCTCCCGCTTGGGCGACAGCAGATCCCGGACATTCACATTGCCCAGATGGTCGATCATGCGGCGCAGCTCCGGCTGGAACAGCACCACCAGCGCCACCAGTCCCACGGTCAGGATCTGGTTGACCAGGAAGTTCAGGGTGTTCAACTGGGCCAATTCGGTGATCCAGGTCACCAGGATCACCGCGGCAACCACCTTGAAGATACGAATGGCATTGGTGGTTCGGATAAGCTGAAGAACGTAATATATCAGAAAAGCCACAAGGATGATATCCAGATAGTCCGACCAGCGCATCCGCGCCATTCGCTGGAAAAAGTCACTCATGATCTCGGAAAGCACATCCATACCTCATTTCTGCAGGGGGTTTGGACCGTCTTTTTCAAAAAATCCTGCACCTGCCCTATTATCCTTTCTATTATAGCGGATGCGTCCATCAATAGCAAGAGATAAACTGTAAAAAAATTATGGTAACTCTCAAAAGATCCCCTTCCGCACCGCTTCCAGAAGCCGTTCCGTCTGCATGGGTGAGGCATCGTGACCATAGCTGACCCGCACGGTGCCGGTTTCCAGCGTGCCGGCGCTCTCGTGGGCAAGGGGGGCGCAATGGAGTCCTGCCCGGACGGCAATGCCCGCTTTCCCCAGCTTTTCCCCCAGCAGTTCGCAGTCCACAGGGGGTACGAAGGATACCGTTCCGCTCTGGTGGGCTCCGGCAAACACCCGGCAGCCCAATTTTTCCAGTCCTTTTGCCGCGATTACCGCCTCTTTTCTCTCCCTTTTCATTATTTTGTCCACACCGGTCCGCCGGACATGGCGGATCCCCTCCCGCAGTCCCGCGATCCCGGGCACATTCAGCGTCCCCGCCTCCACCCGGTCCGGCAGGAAGTCCGGCATCTCCTGCTGGACGGACACGCTGCCCGTGCCGCCGAAAAGCCGTGGCTCCGGCATCCGTCCGCAGAGCAGGATGCCGGTGCCCTGGGGTCCCAGAAGACCCTTGTGACCCGGCATGGCAATGAAATCCGCGCCCAGCGCGCCCAGCTTCACATCCAGCATCCCGGCAGACTGGGCGGCATCGATGACAAAGGGGATCCCCCGCTCCCGGCACATGTCCGCCATCCGCTCCACCGGCAGGATATAGCCGAACACATTGGACACATGGGTGAACACCGCGCCGTCCACCCCTTTATCCAGGGCATCCCGGAAGGATTCCAGGGTGTCCTCCCAGGAAAACAGCTTTCGTCCCGCCACGGTCACCCTTGCCCCCAGCGCGCGGAGGGGTCTTGTCACCGCGTTATGCTCGAACCCGGAGACCACCACCCGGTCTCCGGGGTGAAACAGCGTGAAAATGGCGATGTTCAGCCCATGGGTACAGTTGGAGGTGAACACCACCCGGTCTTCCCCGCAGTCAAACAGCGCGGCAGCCTCTTTCCGGCAGCCATATACCACATCGGCGGCTGCCATGGCTGCCCGATGTCCGCCTCTGCCCGGGTTGGCGCAGCGCTCCAGCGCGTCCGCCATGGCAAGCCCCACCGCCGCCGGTTTGTGCATGGAGGTTGCCCCGTTGTCAAGGTAGATCATACCCAAATTCCTCCATTTTTCCATCCTCCCGGACAGCGTAAAGTTTGCTGTACGGGATCCCCTTCTGCCGCAGCAGGTCTACCGCCTGCGTAAAAAGCCTGCCGTCCGTGCGGATCCGGTAGCCGCAGCCTCTGGCCTCCAACGCCCGGGGAGTTCGGCTCAGGGAAGCGCTCATTCCCGCGTTTCGCAGGGCTTCCTCTGCCCGCTGGGCGTGGGTCACGGAACGGAAGGTGATAAAAAACGATTTCATATGACAAAACCTCCCTGACTAACCTATGTCGGGACAGGGGATTTCGTGCGGCGGCAAATGGATGCTTGCAAATTCTCCGGGGAAGGGATATACTATAGTAAATGAGAAGCCCAAGGAATCGAGGTCTCCATATGGACAATTTTGAACGCTATTTTGCCGGGCTGAAGGGCAAAAAAATCCTGGTGCTGGGTCTGGGTGTCAGCAACCGGCCGCTGGTGCGGCTGCTTCTGCGCCACGGCTGCACCGTCACCGGCTGCGACCGCACCCCCAGAGAAAAGCTGGACCCGGAGGTGCTGGAGCTGGAGAAGCTGGGCGCGGAGCTGCGGGTCGGCGACGGGTACTTAACCGGCCTGGACGCGGATCTGGTGTTCCGCACCCCGGGAATGCACCCCGGGAATCCCGCTATCCGTGCCCTGGCGGACAAGGGTGCGGAGATCACCTCCGAAATGGAAGTGTTCTTCGAGCTGTGCCCCTGCACCATCATCGCCGTCACCGGCTCCGACGGAAAAACCACCACCACGACCCTGATCGGCGAGATGCTGAAAGCCCAGGGCTGCCGGGTTTGGATCGGCGGAAACATCGGCGCGCCGCTGCTGCCCCACTGCCCCAACATGAAGCCGGAGGACTTTGCCGTGGTGGAGCTGTCCTCCTTCCAGCTCATGGACATGAAGCGCAGCCCCCACATCGCCGTGATCACCAATCTGGCTCCCAACCATCTGGATGTCCACAAGGACATGGATGAGTACATCCAGGCCAAGTGCAACATTTTTCGTTTCCAGACCGAAAACGACAAGCTGGTACTCAATGGGGACAATCCCATCACCGCCGGATTTGCCCCTCCCGTGCCCACCCTGCGTTTTTCCCGGCAGCACCCCTGCGAGGGAATGTACCTGGAGGGCGACACCGTATACCGCTGCCACGGCGGCAAGACCCAGGCGGTTCTGACCCGGCAGGACATTCTGCTGCCCGGACTGCACAATGTGGAAAACTATATGGCAGCCATGCTGGCGGTGGAAGGACTGGTATCCGACCAGACCGTGAAGGAGGTTGCCGGACGCTTCGGCGGTGTGGAGCACCGGGTAGAGCTGGTGCGGGTCAAGGACGGGGTTCGGTTCTACAACGACTCCATCGCCTCCTCTCCCAGCCGCACCATCGCCGGTCTGAAGTGCTTTCCCGAAAAGGTGATCCTGATTGCCGGCGGCTACGACAAGCACATTCCCTACGACACCCTGGGCCCTGAAATCGCGGAACACGTGAAAAAGCTCTATCTCACCGGCGCCACGGCACCCCTGATCCGTGCCGCCGCGGAAAAGCTGCCCGGCTGTCCCCCGATTGTGGAGTGCGGCGACTTTGCCCAGACCGTGCGGCTTGCCGCCGCAGGCGCGGAAGCCGGCGACGTGGTGCTGCTGTCCCCTGCCAGCGCCTCCTTTGACCGCTTCCGCAACTTCATGGAGCGGGGCAACTGCTTCAAAAAAATCGTATCGGAGCTGTGAGCCATGGACATTACCAAAATCACCAAACCCCTTCGCAAAGCCCTGCCCCTGAAATACTGCGCGGCGGTCATTGTGGCTGCCGGTTCCGCTTCCCGCATGGGGGGCATTGACAAGGTGATGGCGGAGCTGGACGGCGAGCCCATCATCGTCCGTTCCGTCCGCGCCTTTCAGGATTGTGACGCCATCCGGGAAATCGTCATCGTCACCCGGCCGGATCTGATCATTCCCGTTTCCGACCTGACCCGGGATTTTTCCAAGGTCAGAGCCGTGGTGGCAGGGGGAAAAACCCGGCAGGAATCCGTGAATCTGGGTCTGAACGCCGTCTCGGAAAGCGCGAAGCTCGCCGCCATCCACGATGGAGCCAGACCCCTGGTGGCCTGGCAGGTCATCGACCGGGTGGTTCGGGCGGCGCACACCTACGGCGCCGCCGTGCCTGCCGTGCCGGTGACGGACACCGTGAAGGTGGTCAAAGGCGGTGTGGTGGAATCCACCTGTGACCGGGACACCCTCCGGGCAATTCAGACACCCCAGGTGGTGGATGTGGATCTGCTCCGGGGCGCCCTGAAAAAAGCCGAAGCCGACAATGCCCAGGTGACAGACGACGCTTCCGCCGTGGAGCGGCTGGGGATGTCCGTTAAGGTGGTGGAGGGCGACCGCCGGAACATCAAGATCACGACCCCCGTGGATCTGCGCCTTGCCAAACTGCTGCTGGAGGAGAAGCCATGAGAATCGGACACGGATACGACGTACACCGGCTGGTCAGCGGAAGGGATCTGATCCTGGGCGGTGTGAAAATCGACTTTGAACTGGGGCTGGACGGGCACTCCGACGCCGATGTGCTGACCCATGCCGTGATGGATGCCCTGCTGGGCGCCGCCGCCCTGGGGGACATCGGCAGACATTTCCCGGACACCGACGACCGGTACAAGGGGATCAGCTCCATGAAGCTCCTTGCCGCCGTGGGAGAAAAAATCTCCGCGGCAGGCTTCCGGGTGGGCAACATCGATGTGACCGTGATCGCCCAGAAGCCCAAGCTGAAAGACTACATTCCCCGGATGGAGGAAAACCTGGCCTCCGTCCTGGGCATCCGGCGTGACCGGGTGAACGTGAAGGCCACCACCGAAGAACGGCTGGGCTTCACCGGCGACCTGTCCGGCATGGCCTGCCACGCCGTCTGCCTGCTGGAGGAGGAAACTTTTTCGCCGGATTTGCCCTGTAATGTTTGACAGCCGGGGAAAAAACGGGTATAATAGCATCCGCAACCAGGTTGGACAGCCGCGGGGGATGGGCGAAAGCCCACCCGTGAGGAAAGTCCGGGCTCCACAGGGTAAGGATAACGGGTAACGCCCGCCGAGGGTGACCTTAGGACAAGTGCAACAGAGAGATACCGCTTCTTCGCAGGGAGGAGCAAGGGTGAAAAAGTGCGGTAAGAGCGCACTCGCCCCATGGAGACATGTGGGTGCTGTAAACTCTATCCGGAGCAACACCGTGTAGTGGGACAACAAGGCTGACCCGGCCGTCCCCAAGAGGTGGCTGGAACCCGCCGGCAACGGCGGGTCTAGATAGATGGCTGTCAAAACAGAACCCGGCTTACAGACCTGATCGCATGAAAAACCCCGACGCTGTGTCGGGGTTTTTTCATTGCGAAGCCGCCGCAGACCTTTGGTTTGCGGCGGCTCATTTTATGCCTTCTTTTTCTCTTTGGGAAGTCTGTGGAGCCTGGCTCTGGCGGCACGGTACACGCCCCGCATCCATTCCACATCCTTCTCATGGATCTTTGCCTGCCCGAAACAGCTTTCCAGCACCAGGTGCATCATTTGCGCCAACGCCGCTTCCCCCAGCTCCGGATCGAGCTTCTTCACCCACCGGGCAAATTCCCCGGAAGTGGACTCCACCTCCTCCGGCATTCCCGCCCAAAGGAGGCGGCGGTAGTAAGCCGCGAAAATAAAACGCACCCGCTGCGCCGCCGGTACGGTCCTGTCCAGTCCCAGATCCCGTATCCTTTTCCGCCGCCAGACAGCCACCGACCCCATCGCCAGGATCACAAGCAGCACCATAACTGCCGGAAAAACAGACTTCCCCGGCTTCTCCGCAGCCTCCTGGGGCGCATCGGTTTGCTTTGCCGTCTCCGTGGTGGCTGTGGTTTCCGGTGTCAGGTCATTACCGAGGTATGGGACATCCTGCACCAGCCCCAGCGTTCCCGGTGTTGTTTCCACGGGCATCCAGCCAACGCCACTGATGTAAATTTCCACCCACGCATGGGCATCCTCACTCTGGAGCACCGCCTGATAAGAGCCGTCGGGCTGGGCGGTAAACAGGCTCTGGGAAGCCGCGTAGCCCGCCACATACCGGGCAGGTATCCCAAAGGCACGGAACAGCATCGTCGCCGCGGACGCGAACTGGGGGCTGCAGCCAGTCCCATGACCGTACAGGAAGGACAGGATCGGATCCTCCCCCTCCGGGGTCTCCGGCAGGGAAAGGCTGTACCTGCAATTTTGGGCAAGGTATTCCTGGATATACCCGATCACCGCCTCCAGGGACTCCCCATCGACCCCGGCGGCATCGCACTGCTCCCGCAACCGGGAAAAGCCCTCCGGAAGGTCGGTGTAACACTCCCTGGCAAAAGCGGCGTAGGCACGCTCCAGCTTGTCCAGTGTGGACTCATTTTGCAGGAAAAATTCCTCATCCAGCGATTGCATCTGATCCGCCCGGAAGTAGAACGGGAATACATCGTCCTGAACGCTTTGCCCCACCACCCCGCCGTCCCCGCCGGTGATCTGATAATAGTCGTTCAAATAGCCGCCATAGGGCAGATAGGTATAGCGGTCATTGGCATTGATCCGCTCCACAGTCAGCTCCGCCGCGTTGCCGTCCGTGCCGTTCTCCTGTTCTTCATAAAGCATCCGCAGGAAAGGCAGATCGTAGAGGTAATGGGCGGGGTCGCCCTCCGTGTCCCAGTTGGCAGCGGCAGCGGCGAACGCCGTTCCGTCCGGCTCCAGCCACTGACCGCCGGAATAGCTGCCGCCGATGAAGCCCCGCAGATAGATGGGCTCGCCGGGCTTTTCCGAACACCGGATTCGCAGATCCTCCACGCCGCTGATGAGATAACCTTCCGAATTATGCAGATTGCCATCCTCCACACCGCCGCCGGAAACCACCACCGGTGCCGACAGGCCCGTGGTACCATTGTCCGGCAGGACGGACAGGAGCATTTGGGCAAATCTGCCCTTCACCTCCGCCGCAAACGGCGCCGTTTCCCCAATGGGTGTGGAAAGGCTCGGCATCAGTACGCCAAAGCTGACCACTGCCAGCGGGGCGCACAGTCCGACGATCACCGCAGCGGAAGCCGCGCGGACCTTCCCACGCCGCAGCCGGTTTTCCCTCCACTGCGGGCTGTCCCGTTTTCCCCACAGGCTCCGCCGGTTCCCCACTCTGCCGGACGCCAAGACCGACACGCATCCCAGCAGGATGCCCATGAGGGCGCCGGCGGGGAGCTCTCCCCCGGACAAACGCAGCAGCGCCGTCAGTGGGAATACCAGCAGCCCCGTCATCAACATATCCGCGCTGTAAACCACGGCAGCGCCCAGATATGCCGTCACAGGGATAAAGCACAGCAGCAGAAAAACGCTCACATCCCCGCCGGACTCCTCCACCGCGGGAAGCATATAGTCGCCGCCGTAGCTGCTGTTCATCCGTTTCAGTACCGCGCAGCCAAGCTGACGAAAACCGGAAAGAAACGCCCTCTGCTGAAACAGCACCACCGCCGCCGAAACCAGTACAATGGCTGCAGCGCCGTAGATTCTGGCGCCGGTAAGCCAGTTTTCAAAGAAGAACGCCGTAAAAAGCACGCAAAGAGCCGCGATGCCGCCATAAAGCAGGCCCCGTTCCGCCGGCAGGTCCAGCCCGCCCACGGTCGCCCAGCACAGTCCTCCTGCCAGCAGGAGCATCTGCGCCAACGCCGCCGCGAAGCAAAACGCGCCGTTGGTGCGCCCCTTTTCCAGAGGGATCAATTCACGCCGTACCAGCAGGATATTCGGTTCAGGAGGCTCCCTCCCGTTTGATCTGCCCCCAAAGGTCGATGCAGACCGTCCCGTTGTACGCTTCATGCTTCCGTATCTCCTTATATTCCATCTCTCCCGCGGCGCCTGAATGGGGCTTCATCCGCAGCAGCGCCGTCATCGCTTCCCGGGCACTGGCAGCGTCATGCACCCGGGTCCCGAAAAGCCCCGCCTGCTCGTCCAGCCAAACCAGCCGAAGGCTTCTGCCCGCGTTCAGCTCCCGGGCGGTGAAGGATGCCACCGTTTCCAGGAACAGATCCCAGTCCTCCCGGCGGTAAGGCTTGCCCGCGCGGTCCAGATCCAGAAAGACCACCGTCATTTTTTCCCCATCCCGTCCAAAGTCCTTGACCATAAATTCGTCGGTTTTCGCGGTCATTTTCCAGTGGACATTCCTCAGAGGCTCATAATTCTGGTATTTTCGCAGTTCGTAGGCGGCATCAGGATCATTCCCCTGCCCGTCCGCATACGCCCCATCCTCCGCCGTATTCCCGGCTTTCCCATCCGTTGTCCGACCGCCTGCGGTGACCGTCAGTTCCGGCAGCACGGCGATCTGCCACCGCCGTTCCGGAAAACGCAGACCGGTGAAATTGACTCCCAGAGGGTCCCCGATCCGTACTTTCTCTCCCCACACCGTAATCAGGGCGTAATGCTCTGCCCGCAGGGTAAACCGCAGCGCTGTCCGGTCCCTGCCGTCCAGCATCGCGGTCCCCCGGAGGGGAAGCTCCGTGCCGTCATATTCGTCCCGGCATCTAAGCTCCACCCGCGCCTCCGGCACGGGCAGGCGGCTGCGGTTTTCCAGCCGCGCCTCCAGCGCGATCTCCTCTCCCCGGCGGGCTTCCGGTGCCGGGGGGCAGAGGGTTATGCCCACATGCCGCCGGGAAAGCCGGGGGTAGGCAAGCAGAGTGATGGCAAGCAGAAATTCAAACCCCAGCAAAAAGCGGGGAAAGTCGCCTCCGCCCATCACCGCAGCCGTCACCGTCGCCAGAAACAGGAGCAGAAAATAAACCTTATTTTTCATGGGTGATCTCGGGTCGGGGCTTTCGGACGGAAGCCAAAATCTCATCCAGCACCTGATCCACGCTTTTCCGCTCCATCTGCGCCTGCGGGCTGAGCCGCAGCCGGTGGTGCGCCACATCCTTGAAGATCCGGTACACATCATCCGGCAGCACAAAGTCTCTGCCCTCCAGGTACGCCGCCGCCCGCGCCATGCTGGCAGTCGCCAGGGACGCCCGGGGGCTAAGCCCCAGGGACAGCGCCCCACTGTCCCTGGTAGCCCGGGACAGCTCCACGATATACCGGTACACCGTGGGATGGATGTAAACCTGCGCCGCCTCCTGCTGCATCTGCAAAAGCTGCGCGCGGGTGATCACCGGCTTCACATGGGCCAGCGGCTGTGCCAGCGCCTGTTCCTCCAAAATGCGGATCTCGTCCGCTTCCTCCGGGTAGCCCATGGCAATGCAGACCATAAAACGGTCCAACTGTGACTCCGGCAGCATTTGGGTGCCTACGGAACCGATGGGGTTTTCCGTTGCGATTACCAGGAAGGGTGACGGCACGGGGCGGGTCACCCCGTCCACCGTCACGGCACGTTCTTCCATAACCTCCAGCAGAGCGGACTGGGTCTTTGCGGAGGTACGGTTGATCTCATCCGCCAGAAACAGATTGCACATAACGGCACCGGGACGATAGGCGAACTCCCCTGTTTCCCTGCGGTACATGGTAAAGCCGGTGATGTCCGAGGGCAGAACATCGGGGGTAAACTGGATACGGTTCTGCTGCAGATCCATCGCCTTGGCAAAGGAAAGGGCCAGCGTTGTTTTTCCCACGCCGGGAATATCCTCGATCAGCACATGTCCCCCCGCAAGTATGGCGATCATGATTTTCCGGACACAATCCCCCTTGCCGATGATGGCTTTCTCCACTTCCTTCGGCACCAGCCGCGCCAATTCCGCATTTTTCGTCATTTCTTTTTCCTCCGTTTTCTCAACAGCATGACCGCCAGAAGCAACCCCAGCAGCGTCAGGACCACCGGCGGCGCGTACTTTTCCAAGGCAATCTGCAAGTTGGAGTATGCGGCACCGGTTTCGCCCTCTTCCGTGTCCCCGATGCGGATACCTTTCGGTTCCACCTGAATCACGGAGCTTTCGCCGTTTTCCTCCCGCAACCGCACCGCGCGGGGCTTTTCGTCAAAGGTTCGCGCCGCCTCCTCCAGCTCCTCCTGCCGGGTCTGCTCCGTCTGCTCATCGACGCGCTCCGCGACCACCATATATCGCTGGTAGTTCTGGGTATAGGGATGGCAGGTCAGCAGCGTCAGAAGCTCCCGCCCGGGTTGGATGAGGATCGCGTCGGAATCATCGGGGTAAATGATCTGCAGCAGGCACACGCGGTAAACCAGCTTCTCCCAGGGTGTCGTCAGGGTAATTTTGTCCCCGATCTGCAATAGCTGGATGTCCCGGAACATGGCTGCGCCGCCATAGCCCCTGTGCCCGGCGATGACCACATTGGTATTCTCCCCGGACACCGGCAGAGAGGTTTCGCCCAAAACTGCGGCGCCCTGGGCCATATTTCTGCCGGTAGCCCCAAGGTAAACCGGCAATTCCACTTCCATGCGGGGAATCCAGAGGGCACCGATTACGTTTTCCGTAAAGCCGTAGGCGGTCAGGTCGATGGCAGGGGTCTGATAGGAAAAGGGATCCCGAAGGTTCTGCTGTCCCTCTTCCCAGATCCGCTGGTTATAATCGACCAGCTCCTGATACAGCAGCTCCATTTCCGACGGCTCCGATTGCACTGTCGCTGTGGTCGCGGCAGTTTCTTCCCCGGCGGGCACAGTCGCTGTGGTCGCGGCAGTTTCTTCCCCGGCGGGCACAGTCGCCGTGGTCGCGGAGGGCACCGTTTCCCCCCGGGTCACCTGGAGCTGCCCGACGGATGAGATCGTCCGCTCCGCCTTCCACTGGCTGTACAGCCCGCTCAGCTTTGGATAGAAAAACACAGCCGACCCCACCAGTATGAATGCGACGGCAAGTATCATACGCGCTTTGCGGGGCATATCAATCTTCCTTCCTGTAGCGGCGGACGAGCATCACCATCAGCAAAAACTCCACGCCTACAATGCCGATCAGCGCCACCAGCAGCCCGGGCCAGATATTCAGCAGCCGGCGGACAATGGTTCCCGTTTGCATCTGCTGGTACTGCAAAATAGCGGATGTCTCCTCTTCCTCCCCCGTATATTCCACCCGCACGCCCCGCACGAGCAGCCGGTGGGAGTTGATACTGTAGGGGGTGCAGGTCACAAGGGTGCAGCAGTCCATGCCGTCAACGATCTCCAGATCCTCCGTTTTGCTGGGTTCCACCGTTTTGATCTGATCCACCTGATACGCCAGCACCTCGTTGAGGGTATGCAGATAGAATTTATCGCCAACTTCCAATTGGTCGAGATCGGTAAACAGCACCGCCTCCGGCAGGCCCCTGTGGCCGGTGAGGACACAATGGGTGCTCTCGCCGCCAATGGGGTAGCTGGTCATGGACATATGACCCACGCCCCTGCGCAGCACGCTTTCCGAGGTGCCCTCATACATGGGCAGGCTCACATTGATCTTCGGAATGGTGATATAGCCCAGGCTCTCCCCAACGCCGAAAACATCCGCATAGGTGACGCCGGTGACGGTCGAGCCGTCGCTTCCGGCGGTGACCAGATTGAGCTGCTGGTTATATGCCTGGGCAGCGGTTTTCAGAGCATCCAGCTTTTCCTCGCTCATGGCATCCACCGTGTCAGAGTAGTCCTGGATCGCCACGGTGGCGTTATGCTCCGCGAACAGGTTGCTCACAAAGGGATAGGACATGATGCACATCCCCGAAAGGATCATGATCACGGAAAAAAAGATCCGGATCCGGAGGATGGTCAGCTCCCTGCTCCTGTTTTCGCCATTACTTTCCATAGCGTTGGTTCCTTTCTGTAACAGACTTTCGCCGCCGGGCGGAACAATGCCGCCCGGCCGCGAAAACCCCACAAAGGGGGCAGTAAAAACTGCCCCCTTTATGGTTTAGGGTGAAAAAATATGGGATAAAACCGCTGTCATTACACGGCGCGCTTCTTGCCGGTATTGGTCAGCAGGACGATACCGCCAGCCATCAGCACACCGCCGATGAGAATGAACATCAGGGTGCCCACACCGCCGGTCTGGGGCAGCGTGAAGCCCTTCTTGTTGATGACCTCAACACTGATGCTGTTGTCCGGATACACGGTGTCGCCGATCTTATACACCGGGGTCGCACCGCTTTCGTCAACGGTGAAGTTCAGGTTGATCTCGATCATGTCGGACAGCAGATTGTAGCCGTCAGCGGTCTTGATCTCCTTGAGGTAGTAAGTACCCGCGGGGAGTTTCTCAAGCTGAAGTGTACCCAAGCTGGATTGAACATGGCTGGTGGAGACTATCGTCTTATCACTTCTGGAATCTGCAAAGTATTCGCCGTTACCCCACTGAGTAAAAGTGACCTTGGTAGTCTTGTCAGCCATATACAATTCGAACTGAACCCCGCCCAGCGGAGTACCGCCGGTAGTATCTCCGACCTTGCTGATATTGATCATAAAGTTGTAAATACTTTCGGAGTCCGAAATAGTATCCGTAGCTTCTTCACCGCCGTTCTGGTTGATCTTGCTGGTGTATTTCAGCTCTGCATTATTGGTATATACCTGCCCTGCAATATCACTGCCCTCTCTAATCTCTGTGGAGTAATATACATAGATGTCCTTATCCGCACAATAATTCAAACTTCTCGGGTCAAATGTAACAATCATTGTTGACCCACCTTGTTCCGTGCTTACAGAGTAGCAGTCTTCAGAAATGCTGGTCGGGGCGCCGGTTGAGCCTGCTGTCTCCACCGTAACCTTATATTTACCATTGGTACCCTGCGCCAGTATCATTTGACCCATTTTATCCGTCAGGGTAAAGGTCTTCAGATCCGCAATATTCCTGGGAACGTGGATTCTGATTCCATACTCAAATTCCTCGCCGGGCATGGCACCATACTTATCATTACCATCTCTCACTCTTTTGTCCATGACGGGCTTGTAGTTGGAAAGAGTGATGGTCAGCGTCTTTGTACCACTGCCGGAAAAAGTAGCATTCGAATGGGGGGGGCCCGAAGGAGTCCCATCCTGAACCGTGTTGTTTTCGGTCACGTTGAAGTAAGTGGGTCTCCCATCCACGATATAGCCATTCGGAGCGGAGATCTCGATCACTTTATAATTGCCCGGAGTCAGATTGCTGTACTGGATCTGGCCGCTGGCGTCCGTAGTGCAGGGATCGCCCTCGGCTTTCCAGTTACTTCCGGAAAGCTTATACAGTTGGAATACAACGCCGGGAAGCGGATGAGAGTTCTCATTCAATTTCTTCAGGATGACATTGCCCTCACTGGTCGCGTTCTTAGGATAAACGTTGACATCGTACATCCACGCGGTTTCGTTATCGGGATTGGTCATGGGGATGGAAACCAGGAAGGGGTCACAGGGAATGGTAACCTTGTCGGGATATTTCGTCTCGATCACCACATACATACCCACATCCAGGTTGGAGAATGTGGCAACGCCGCTGGCGTTGGTAGTCGCGGTGCCGGAAACGGGGTAACCGGATTTGATCGCGCCATTTTCAAGATAAGTATCCACGGTCACTTTCTGGGTGTTCGTGCCATTGTAATAGGCTACGACTTCAGCCGCGTTCATCACCTTGTACAGGGTGAAGGTGACCCCTGCCAGGGGCTTAGCGCCCTCCGGGATCGTAGGATCATTGGTGCCATCGCCGTTGTCGCCCTTGGTCGCGGACTCGTACTTGGTGATGGTAATGGAGCCCTTCGCATTGGTGTCGATCAGGGCGGTATCCGCCGCCGCGGAAGCGGCCACTGCCATCAGCCCCAGTGCCATGACAGCGCAAAGGAGCATGGCCAGCGTTCTTTTGAACATTTTCATTGTTTTTCCTCACTTTCGTAAAAATAGTTTGCATAGAATGTGGATTATGTACTGAGATACTTCCCTCCTTTTTTGCGCAATCCAAGGAAACAATACAAAAGGAGTGGTATTGCTGTGATACACAGCCCTCCCAGTATCCAGATTTCAAAGCCACCGCCGCCGGTGGCGGGCATTTCCAGCGCGGATCTATTGTAGACGACGCAGGGCACCGTGGTCACGCTGCCGTCCGTTGTGACCTGCGCAGCCGTACCGTTTACCATGGCGGTGTAGCCGCTGCCGTCCCCATTTGGGGTCAGGACGATGGTGATGGGTGCGGAAAGCAGCGAATATCCGTCGGCAGTCTTTGTCTCCGTGAGGCGGTAGGTTCCCGCGCTCAGCCCCGCTGCCGCGGCGACGCCGCTGCCGTCGGTGGTCAGGTTTCGTGCCGCAAAGGCGGTATCCACCGTGCCGCTGTCCGTCAGCTTTTCCAGCGTGAACTCCACGCCGGGCAGCTTTGCGCCGTCCGTGGCGCTGCATTTGGTGATTTCCAGGGTCGCCGTGGGAATCATCCGGTTTGTGATCGTCCACGCGTTATCCGCATTGGCATAGGAAACCAGATAATCGGTTCCGTTATAGCCCACCCGCGCGCCGTCGCTGACCACATTGCCGTTTTCCCCATCCAGCTCCACGACCCGGTAGGAATACTCCAAGCCGCCGCTGATCCGATTGGGCAGATCCTCAAAAGTATGGCTCCAGTTCTCCGCTGCGGTCAGCTCGTAATCCTGCGCCTTCGTCCACGCGCCGGATGCACCCACTCTGCACTGGAGCTGCACCCATACGGAAGCGGGCAAATTCGCCGCATAATTGCTGCCGTCGGCATATGTCCACTGCTTCGTGACGCTGACATTGACCTTCGGCTCATAGGCATTGGTGATCGTAGCGTAGCGGGTCTTTCCGTCAGCGCTGGCAGTCACCGCGCTGTAACGAACGATGTACCGGTCACCCAGCCTGCCGCCCTCGGACAGCGGGGCATAGCCCGCGTCAGGGTCCAGCTCCTGTACGCGGTACTCCCACGGAACCTGCGTGGCAGCGGTGTAGTCCACATACTGATCCAGTCCGGTGAAGGAATAGGTGAAATTCACCCACGGCGTATAGCCGTTACTGACCTTCACTTTCTCATAGCCGGGAACGGTTTCCCACGCACTGGCACCTGCCTGTCTGCGCAGGAGCCGCACATAGATCGTGCCGGGAACATCCGCCTCACGCAGCGCGTTTCCGTCGGCATCCTGCCACTGCTTCTTCAGTTCCAGAGAAAGTACGGGACGCTTGGCGTTGTTGAAGGTAAAGGTGTAGTTGCTCTCACCGCTGACGGTGCCCGCGGCACAGGTACAGCTCTTACCATCGATATAGCCGCTGCTGAGGCTGGTGCCGGCGCCATCCACCGTCACGCTCTCCAGGAAGGAGCCGTCGGTGGGATTGACCTCATAGATGCGGAACTCTGTACCCACGGGAATGCCGCTGATGGTATGGCTTTCGCCGGCAGACAGGGTGAAGCTCGTAGTAATGTTTCCGGTTTCCAGACCCAGGCCGCCCACGTTATAAAAGTCCACATAGAACTGGTAAGTGCCGGTGAGCGTTTCGCTGCCGCCTTCAGTACCCTTGCTGACGGTCAGGGACCCGGTGTTGACCACATTGGTAAAGATCACCTGGATCTTCGTTGTGGTATTGGTGCTGTCGGGCGCCTGATAAGAGCGGAATACGAAACCGCCTTTCTCCGGGCGAATGCCGCCATAGTTGTTGTTAACCTGCCAATCCCTTCCGTCCGTATTCAGATTGGTGCCCAATTTCTCCGTTCTGCCGTCGTTCACCACCGTACCAGCCACGCCGATCATGCCGGGTGCAGTTGAGGGATTGGTGACCATACTGCCCGCACCGAAGGTGGTGACAGCCACCCCATCCTCGTACATCGTCCAACTGGTGTCGTACAGCTTCCGCTCCTGGGCGTTCAGCACCTCTTCCAGATAGATGTAGCTGCCCCTGCGGAACTGGTCGTGGAAATTGGCGGTTTCCCCGTTTTCCAGAACGAAAGTACCGCTTCCGCTGACCACATAAGCCTGACTGCCGCCAAGATTCGTGGTATAAACCGCGCCTGCCGCATTCTGATAAGCGCCGGTGTTAGCGGAACCATAGTCGGGCACCTCGTACTGCTTGGCTATGAAGCCGGTGGAAACGCCCGCCTGGGCAGCCGGCTCAAAGGTGAAGTCGGCCAGATAGATATTCGTGCCGTTGTCGCAGCCAAAACGGAAGTATTTGACCCGCGTCGGGTCAAAGGATGCGCCCGTGTCCAGCTTGCTGAGATCCAGCGTGATCTTGACCCAGCTCTGCCCCTCTGTGCCGGGGGAACCGTAGGTCTTGCCGGAAAGGGTACTGGCAGAGCCGATACAGCCAAAAGCGTCAGCGTCTCCGCTGCCGGCGCTGTCCGCCACCAGCGTGTCGACGGTGGCATCCGCGTCCACCAACTGAATATACAGGTCGCTGAGAGAGAAGCCGTTGGGATCGTCGTAATACAGATAGAACGACAATTGGTTCATATCGCTGATATCCACCGTCCCGGGCAGCGTATACACGCCGTAGCGCCTGTGCCGCCATTCGGATGTGGCGTCGTCGAACCCCGCATACCAGTGCAGCACGTTGGACTTGCCGGAATAGCTGCCCAGCTTCTCGAAGGTATTGCCCGCGTTGGCCGCCTGGGTGGTGCCGCTTCCAAGATCCGGATAGATGGGCTCATGGGTCACGCCGTTCGCGTTGACGGCACCAAAGTGGGTCGCAAGGTTCTGAATATGGAAAGTGAACAGCGACTGGTCATCAAACACACCGTCAAACAGGCTGTTCACGGCGGAGTCATCCACCCGCTTTCCAACCTCCAACTGGTTTTCATCCGGGAAGTTGAAGGTGATGCGCATATTGGAGCCCCACATACCGCGTTCCATATAGAACATGGTGAGGGTATGCTCCTGAATGTTGGCGCCGGTCAGGGTGAAGGACGTGGTGCGCTCACTGTACTCGCCGTCGGAGCTGCCGCCGAATTTGACACCGTAGACCGTAGCCTCCTTCGTCTTGAAGTTCAGCTTGGCTTCCACCGCGCTGTGGGCACCGCCCACATCCAGCGCCAGCCTGCCGTCGATGAACACCCACACATCGTCGTCGCCGGAGAAGGTGAATTCGATGGGCACCTTGTTCCCATGCTTATCCAGCACGGTGCCGTCCTCCGTCAGGCGGAAGGTCAGATCGATCCGGGTGCCGAAGCCGTAGTTATAGGTATTGGCATGGGTATTGGAAGCGGTGGCGTTAAAGGGGAAGAAGCCGTAAGTACCCTGATCCTCGCTCTTCTCGTTCACATTCTTCGACCAGCGCTGATTTCCCACATCCGTCAGGTAATACTCGCCGGTGGTCGGGTCCTGCTGCATGGCAAGGGTGGTGTCATCACTGTCGAACACCCAATATTCCACCCCATTGTTCGCTACATCCTGCTTGGTGAAGGGGAAGGACACATTCTCGTAGACCTCACCCAGCACCGCGTTCTTGCTGTTGGCGCCCAGGATGAAGTCCTTGTTGAACAGGGGGAGCCGCAAACTGCCGCCGGATGCCATCAGGTTGCCATTCACCAGTCTGTCGTAGACCAGACCCTGCATCGCCAAACGCATCTTTTCGACGCCGCCGCCCGCATCCCAGTAGCTGTTGTTGCTGGCGTAAAACGCTCTGCTGCCGCTGCTCCAGCCGTACAGATTCAGGGTGCTGCCAATGGAGTCAAACTGGTCGCCGCCGATGGGAGGCTGAAAGTGGCCCACATACAGGGGCCAGGATACAGAGCTGCCGGAATAGGCGGTGCTGAGCGCCTGGTTGAACTGCCGGAAGGTAACCCAGTTGCGCTGGCTCATGCCGTTATTCTGGGTATAGGTGTCCCGGTTAAATCCGTTCAGCTCATAGTCCGTGTAGTAATCGTAAAAGGTGGTTTTCAGGTACAGCGTGTCCTCCCCGGGCGTGAAGGCGCTCCGGGTAATATCCACCACATCCACGCCCTTGGCGGTTTCTACATTGCGGAGGGTATAGACCTCTCCCCAGTAGCCGTCCCGGGTGCCGCCGTCATAAACGACTTTATCGCCGGTATCCGCGTAGAAGCAGGGAGCGGACAGGCCGGTGGGGATCGTGAGCTTCTCGGTGCTTTCGCCGTGACCGCCGTAGTTGGTAATATTGGACATATCAAAGGCGGAAAAGGCAATATACTGGTATCCCTCGGGGATATCCGCGTAGTACACATCACTCCATGTATTGCCGCCGGCGGTGTAGTCGGACGCCTTGGTCATAGCGCCTTCCAAATCGGATTTGCCGCTGCCGGTGGCATAGAAACGGATGGTGCCGTCGATGGCGGGAATGCAGTAGCTTCCCCCCGCGCTGTTCTCATAGGACAGCTTGGACAGCGTCGCGTCGAAATAGATCCGTGTGGTGGTGGTGGTACCGCCGCCGCCACCGCCGCCGCCACCGCCGCTGGAATTGGTGGGCTGCTGCACATGGTCCGCCCAGTTGCCCGCATTGTTCCAGTCGGTAAGTATGTACACATTGGTATTGCCCGGCAGGGTCAGCTCCCCGGTCTGGTTCCACAGGTCTCCGCCGTCCGCGCTCTTTCTGACAAACTGGAGCTTGCCATTCGTGGTCAGATCCATGTCATCCGGCAGGTCGATTTGGTAGAGTGTGCCCTCAAAGCTGCTCATTTCCGCTTCCCGCCACTGACCGGAGGTGTTGTAGTATTTCAGCAGTATATGGGCGCCGTCCTGCCCCCATGTGATGCTGCCAATATCAAGATACAGATAGCTTGTAGCGCTCCATGTCACCGTATTGTCGGGATCGCAGGTATAATCGACCCAGCTTCCGTTGGTGTCTTTACCGGAAGTGATCTCGGTTGCGGGAACCCACATTTTGCCCTGGATCACATCGTTGGTCACCCATCCGGTAGCGGCATCATACTCCGCCCTCCACTCGGAATCCACATAAAGCTGGAACTGGATCCGGTCAAAACCGCCGTATAGTTCCGAGACTACGGCACTGTAAATTTTGTAGGTAGTTGTGCCGGAGGTATAAGTCTTTCCGGTATTCGCCATGGTGACATACTGCCAGTTATTACCATCTCCCCGCAATACATTTACCTGGACGGTATTGTCCGACCAGCTTGCGGGCGCGGCAAAATAAATCGTATAGTCAGACTCCGCCGAGGTCGGGAGCACCACGGCGTTGGAGCCGCACAGCATTCCAAACAGGATCAATAGGCTGATGATCCTGCGCCGCAGCTTTCCCCACGTCTGCCGTCGCTTCGCGTCGGGTCTTCTTCTGGTGGCAAAAGACATAAGAATGATCTCCCTTTCTGTAAGGTAGCGGACGCAGCGCCTGTGGGGGCGGCTCGTCCAAAATGTCAAATCGCGTCCGATCCGGCAAAGAAACCACAGGATCGACTGCTTGGTGAATATTCATCAAAATAGTAGCATATTCCGGTGGTATTTTCAATCAAATTTCTGTCAATTCAAAAAATTTTGTACATTTCACACAAGAATTCTTTATGAGATTTCACATTGCCCATTATATGCGTACAATTGTTCGCATTCCGGCGTCTGCGAACAAAAACTGATTCCGCAACGCAAATCACTTGCAGCGCCCCAGCGGCAAGCCTGCAGAAAGGGAACCACCCGGAAAGGATACCGGGCGGCAGCCGGAAGCGGGATCCTCACACATACCATTACAAGCAAGAGACCCGCAGCGGCAGGATGCTTTGATATCCTGAACTACTGCGAGTCTCTGTGCTTATGCGATTGAACCACCGTATACCGAACGGTACCCACGGTGTGTGAGAGGCCGGTCACTCAACGAATGGGTGGTCTCCTACCCGATTGGGGTTGGGAAGTCTGCAGACCCGTCTGCGTGGATCCCCGGGATTCCCCCCGCCTGCTCCGTCTCCAACGCAGATGCTTCTTCAGAATCCGCACAAGTCCCACCGGCTTCAGGAGCCACCAGTGTATCCGCTGGGGAACAGAGCGGAAATAGGCAACGGCGGTCAAAAGGGGAACGGATTGTCACGGAGCGGTGGATGCGTATCCCGCAATGGCGGTCTTTTTCAGCCGGTTTTCATTCCTGTTTTTCGTAGCGCTCCCACCAGAGGTCTCCCCAGCCGGTGGTATCAAAAGTGCTGCGGATCTCCCGGCAGAGGATGGAGAGCTTCCGCTGCATGGGTTCGCACTGCATGAACACATCCGCGCACTCGGGATATGCCATCACATACTCCATCAGGCGGGCACGGTCCTCATGGCTGAAGGTGCAGGAATACTGATCCACAAAATAGATCTCCTTCGCGCCATCCATATAGGTGCCGTCGTGCCAGACCGTATCCGTATGGTCCTGGTCATAGGTGAAGCCTTCGGGGTTGCAGGCCTCGTACTCCTCCCGCCAGCCGCTTCCCAGGTTGGAGGTCGCCACCTCGTGTGCGCCGATGAAGTCCTCCATGGCGTGCCACATCTCATGGGTAAAGGTGCCGTCGGCTTCATAGGAATAACTGATGTCCATGGTGATCACATTCCATGTCCGCATGGTCTGGTGCAGACCGATCACGCCGAAATCGCTCTCCATGGGGCCGGTGAGCAGCACGAGAATGCCCTCGCCCTGTTCCTCCGATGTGAACTGCCGGAAGAAGCCCTCCGGGTAGCGCTCCATCGCGGTGCGCATCTGATCCAGCGTCTGGGACAGGGCTTCGTACTCGTTCCACACCTCCTCCGAGGAGTGGGGCGCGTAATCCACCTTAGCCAGGAGGCGGTCACACTGGTTGGAGATCAGGATCCGGACGCCGTATTCTTCTTCCAGCGCGTCCGCCTTCTCCCGCAAAGGCTGCAGATCCTCCCGGACGGCGGGAAACTCCGTATTCTCCCGGATTTGGTCGATCAGAGCCTGATTCACATACTGCGTCCCCACCAGGGTCCGGGAATCCGCCACACGCTCCATGGTCATGGTCTGGGGATCCAGAATCAGGAAGCGGAACCGGTTTTCCCGGGCATCAAATGTACTGGTCAGGATCAGGTCTTCCTCCGGCAGGTAGTACGGGTTCAGGAGCATTCCCGCCACGCCCTCCTGGGTCAGGTCCCGGGCATACACCCCGTCACGCTCCGTGATCAGCCAGGTGCCCTTGCCGGATCCGTCATCCATGTACGGGAAGCCGATACAATAGGGGCTGCCCTCCAGGGTGGTCAGGGACAAGCCCGCCTCGGGGAGCTGGGAGGCGGCAATCTGCCGCAGCACCGTGCCGTATTCATTGGTCACGCTCCAGACCACATAGTCCTCCAGGGTTTCATATTCAATGCGGGTCATCTGGAATCCGCCGGGGAAGAATGTGGCAGTGTTGTAGTCCTCCCGCAGCAATTTCAGCTCCATGGTGTTCAGATCCAGCGCCGCCAAAGCGGAGCCGTATTCATAGGGATCCATGTAGACGCTCAGCGTCAGGATGCCCTCCGCGCTCAGGCTGCCCAGGTAGTTCACGGACAGGTCGAAAGGCAGGGTAACCACCGTCTCGTCGCCGGTGACGGTGTCCACCCGGTACAGGCTCTCGTTTCTCACATAGTACATGGATTGCAGATCGGCAGACACCGCGCAGCCGATGCCGTCAAAGGGAAGCGTCCGCTCCGCTTCCAGCTCCCGGTTCATGAAACGCAGGGATTTGTTTTCATAGTCCTGCAGCACAAAGCCCTGGGTGCTGCTTCCGCAGAGGATCGTCAGGGCGCCCTCCAGGGTGACGGTTTTCAGCACCGTGTCCCTGGGGATGTCATAGAGCAGCAGCTCCGTGGCATCGCTCTCGTAATCCACCACGCACAGCACCGCAAGACCCCCGCCAAGCCCCGCAAACTGGGGCGCGGAACCCAGGTCCATGGCAGCAATCTCCGTCACGCCCCGCTCCATCCGGTAGGAAATGGGTTCCGTGGGCGCAGGCTCCGTGGGTTCGGTATTTTGGGTAACGTCGGGTTTTCCGGCAGGCTCCGTCCGCCCCGGCACCTGGCTGTCGCAGGCACACAGCAGCATCAGCAGGCAGAGCAGCAGGCAGATATACTTTTTCACGCAAATCGCCTCTCTTTCCTGAATCCATTATAGCACAGGTTTCATGGATTGCCATAGCCGCTGCCAGATTTAAGAAATTAACATTATGACGATCGGCTTTCGTAAGCACACCGTCAAAGTCCGATTTAGCGGGGTATTCGTAACCCATCGTAGGGGACGGGTTCCCCGTCCCGGTGGTACAGCGCAGCGGGAGGCGAAACGCCTCCCCTACAGTGTTTGACGGAGGTTATCACGCATATTAACAGCCCGCTAAATCGAAATTTGACCACAAGCTTTTGAAAACCGATAACCGAAATTAACATTATCCCTCCTTCCGGCGCATAGGGTACACCGAAGGAGGGATTTGTCTTGCGAAAAATGCCCATTTTTTACGGCGCGGTGCTGCTCACCGGAGTGAATCTGCTGCTGCGGCTGGTGAGCACCTCCTTCCAGGTGTACCTGTCTGCCCGGATCGGCGCGGAGGGCATCGGACTGCTGCAGCTTGTGCTGTCCGTGTCCATGCTGTGCATGACCGCGGCCACCGCCGGCATCCGCACCACCACCATGTATCTGACCGCGGGCACGCTGGGGAAAAAGAAGCCGGAAACCCTTTCCCACATTCTCCGGGTCTGCACGGTTTACAGCCTGGTTTGCAGCACGGCAGTGGCATCCGGGGTCTATTTTCTCGCGCCCCGGATCGCCCAAAGCTGGATCGGAGACGGTAGGACTCTGGACGCGCTGCGGCTAGCGGTCTGTTTTCTGCCGGTCAACTGTCTGTGCGGCGTGCTGACGGGCTATTTCACCGCCGCCGGACGCATCGGGACGCTGGCTGCCGTGGAAGTGGCGGAGCAGCTCTGCGCCATGGCCGTGACCATGACGGCGCTGGTGGTCTGGGCGGGAAACGACCTGGGAAGCGCCTGCTTCTCGGTGGTTCTGGGCAGCAGCGCCGGTGCGTGCCTCACACTGCTGTGCCTGTTTTTCCTGCGAAAGCTGCCGAAAAAAAGGAAAAAACAGCCGGTTTGCCGGGATATGTTGGGCATTGCCCTGCCGCTGGCACTGGCAGACGATGTGAAAGCCGGGATCTCCACCACGGAAAACCTGATGGTTCCGAAGCGGCTGGCCCTGTATCCCGGAACCGGCGCGCCCCTGGCGGCCTTCGGAACGGTCTGCGGCATGGTGTTCCCGGTGCTCATGTTCCCCGCCGCGATTTTGTTCTCCCTGGCGGAGCTTCTGATCCCGGAAATGGCACGGTGCGCCGCCGCGGGCAGCCAGGCCCGGATCGAGTATCTGACCAAACGGGGGCTGCGGGCCGCCATGCTCTACGGGCTCTGCTGCGGCGGGCTTCTGTATCTGCTGGCGGAGCCGCTGTGCGGCGCCCTGTACCCCAATTCCCAGGCGGGAATGTATCTGCGCCGGTTCGCGGTTCTGGCGCCCATGCTGTACTGCGACGCTCTCACCGATGCCATGACCAAAGGGCTGGGGCAGCAGACCTACTGCGTGCGCTACAACATCCTCACTTCCGCCATGGATGTGGCTTTTCTGTACATTCTTCTGCCGAAATACGGCATGGCAGGCTATTTTGCCAGCTTTTTGGTGACCCATGCCGTGAATTTTTTCCTGAGCATCCGCAGGCTGCTGAAAGTCACCCGGGTTCGGCTGCCCTTTGACCTGCCCGCGCTGGCGGTATCCGCCGCGCTGCTTGCAGTCTGGGGTGCCGACCATTTTTCCGGGTCTCTGTTCCGCGCCATAGGCTTTTTGGGGCTGCTGATCCCCCTGCTGTCCCTGTTTTCCGTCATCAGCAGCGAGGACATCCGCTGGATCGCCTCGCTGCTGCGGAGAAAAAAGTAGCCGTGCCGGGCAAATGCCCGGCACGGTCGGCGGTATCGGGAAGCGCCTGCTTCACCGGTTACAGACCCCTGAGGATCAGGTTGAGAAGCCGGGTGAACCGGTCATGCACCACCGCGGCGCCGCCCATGATCCGGGCGCAGCGGACTTCCGCCGGGGTCTCATAGTTGGGGCCGGAAAATGCAAATAATTTGTCAGACAGCGGGCAGTTGTACGCCAATGTGCAACTGCCCGCTGTCTTTGCCCGCATGGTTGAAGGAGGGGAACTATGGAACGAACGGATGTGGGGGAAAAGTCACTGAAAAAGCGCATCCAGAGAGGACAGATCCGAAAAGAAGACGTGGTGCGGCGGCTGGCCGAGCTTGCTTTCGGCAGCCCCAACGACTGTGTGCGGCTGGCGCTGGAGGATGTCCCGGATTTGGATGGGCTGGACTTGAGCCTGCTCAGCGAGATCAAGCGGAATGAAAAGGGAACGGTGGAGATCAAGCTCATCGACAGGCTGCGGATCCTGGAGCAGCTTGCCCAGACCACCGGGGAGGGCAGCAGCGAGGCCGCGGCCTTCCTGCTGGCTCTGCGGGATACCGGGGAGGGATCGGCGTGAGGCTGACCTTTTCCCCCAAGCAGCGGCAGGTGCTGACCTGGTGGGTTCCCGGAAGTCCCGCAAGCCGGTACGAGGCCATCCTCTGCGACGGCGCGGTGCGCTCCGGGAAAACCCTTGCCATGGGGCTGGGCTTCTTCCTCTGGGCCATGTGCTGCTTCGACGGACGATCCTTCGGTGTCTGCGGCAAGACCATCGCCTCTCTGCGGCGGAATGTGCTCCTGGAGCTGAGGCCGAAGCTGGAAGCACTGGGGGCAACGTGGAAGGAAACACGGTCCGAAAACCGGATCACCGTGGAATTCGGCGGGAACACCAACCGGTTCTACATCTTCGGCGGCCGGGACGAAAGCTCCGCGTCCCTGATCCAGGGCATCACTTTCGCCGGGGTGCTGCTGGACGAGGTGGCGCTGATGCCCAAAAGCTTCGTGGATCAGGCCTGCGCCCGCTGCTCCGTTGCCGGAAGCCGGCTCTGGTTCAACTGCAACCCCGCCGGCCCCAACCACTGGTTTTACCGGGAATGGATCCTGGAAGCGGAAAAGCGAAGGTGTCTGCGGCTCCATTTCACCATGGAGGACAACCCCAGCCTGACCCCGGAGATCCGGCAGCGGTACCAGCGGCTGTACACCGGCGTGTTCTACCGGCGGTTCATCCTGGGGCAGTGGGCACAGGCCGAAGGCCGGGTCTACGATTTCTTTGAGCCGGACATGGTGCGGCCCGCTCCCACAGGCGGTTTCGACCAATGGTTCATCTCCTGCGACTACGGCACGGTGAATCCCACCTCCATGGGACTCTGGGGGAAAAAGGACGGGATCTGGTACCGGGTGAGGGAATTCTACTTCAGCTCCCGGGAACAGATGCGGCAGATGACGGACGAGGAATATGCCGACGCGCTGGCAAAGCTAGCCGCCGGGAAGCCCATCACCGCCGTGATCGTCGACCCCTCCGCCGCCAGCTTTATTGAGGTGCTCCGCCGCAGGGGTTGGCGGGTTCGGAAAGCGGTCAACGATGTGCTGTCCGGGATCCGAATGACCTCTGACGCGCTGAAAGCCGGAAAAATCGTGATCTGTGAGGGATGTGCCGACTGCATCCGGGAAATGGACGAGTATGTCTGGGATCTGCGGTCGGAGCATCGGGATCAGGTGCGGAAGGAGCACGATCACGCCATGGACGATATGCGCTATTTCGTCAGCACGGTGCTGGGGGAAAAGCGGCAGGGGTTCGTGGCCTGCGCCGTGGAGCGGCGCGCAAACGAAAACTTCAATGCGGGAGGGATTACATGAGAGGCAAACAAAAAAGGAAAACCCCGGAGAGCGTTCACTGTCAGATCCGCGGCGCGAACCAGCAGCCTTTCGCCGGGCTGCGGAATTTTGTGCCCCTGGGCGGCGGGGAAGAACGGATCTACCGGGAAATGCGGGAGGCCGTGCCCGTGCTGGATGCCGCGGTGGGCAAGCTGATCCGCCTGACCGGCGGCTTCCGGGTCAAATGCAGGAATCCGGCGGCGGAAAGCAAGCTGGCGGGTTTTCTGAAAACCGTGCCCTGCGGCAGCGGTCAGGTGGGCATCGACAACTTTCTCACCGCCTATCTGGACAGCCTGCTGACCTACGGCAGAGCCGTCGGGGAACTGGTAATCGCCGGTGGAAAGCTGAGAGGGGTATGCTGGGGAGATGTGACGCAGTTGGAGATCCAGGAGGGAGACAGCCCCCTGGAGATCCTGATCTGCGGGCCGGACGAGCATGGCACCATGCGCCCCCTGCCCTACCAAAATCTGCTGCTGTTCTCCGCGTGGCACCCGGAAGCCGGGCATCCCTACGGCGTCAGCCTGTTCCGGGGGATGCCGTTTATCGCCGGGATCCTGATGAAGATCTACAACACCATCGGGGAAAACTGGGAGCGGGCAGGCAACATTCGTTACAGCGTGGTATGCAGGGACAACGAAAGCGACGGACTGCTGGCCCAGGAGCGGGGCAGGCTCATCGCTGACCAATGGGCAAAGGCCATGGAGGACACCAAAAACGGCACGGTTCGGGATTTCGTAGCGGTTGGTGACGTGGAGATCAAAGCCATTGGCAGCGACGCGCCCATTCTGGACGCCCATGTGCCTGTGCGGCTGCTGATGGAGCAGCTCATCGCGAAAACCGGTCTGCCGCCCTTTCTTCTGGGTCTGAGCTGGACCACCACGGAACGGATGAGCACCCAGCAGGCAGACCTGCTGACCAGCGAGCTTTGGGCAATCCGGCGCACCGTACAGCCTGTGCTGGAGAAGATCTGCAGGACATTTCTGGCCACCGAGGGCTGCGGCAGCGGGTTCGAGATCGTCTGGGACGACATCAGCCTGCAGGACATCACCGAGCAGGCCAGAGCCGCGCTGTATCTGGCCCAGGCGGAAAAAGCAAAACGAGGAGGTTAACCTATGGAAATCAAAAAGTCCACCGAGGTTCGGGAAGGCGGTGTGCCCACCCCTGACCAGCTTGCGGCAATCCATGCCATCTCCAAAACGGCGCTGACGGAGGAACAGGTCTATGTTTTCTCCCTGCGGCTGTGTGACGATCAGGTCGACCGGGATTTCGAGCGGTTTGACCGGGATGCCCTGCCGGTGCTGGCAAAGCTCTTTATCGGCAAGACCGGGATCTCGGATCACCGGTGGTCGGCGGACGGGCAGGTCGCCCGGATCTTCGCTACCGAGGTGGTGCATGACGACCGGGAATGCTACATCAAGGCATGGGCTTACATCCGCAGAGGCGGCAAGGGTGAGGAAACCATCGCGGACATTGAGGCGGGCATCAAAAAGGAGGTCTCCGTGGGCTGCTCCATGGGGCTGCGGGTCTGCTCCATCTGCGGCGCGGAGTATGGCGAGTGCGGTCACGAAAAGGGCCGCAGCTACGACGGGCAGATCTGCTGCGCCATCCTGCGGGAGCCTCTGGATGCCTACGAATTTTCCTTCGTGGCGGTGCCTGCCCAGCGGGAAGCTGGCGTGCTGAAGGCAGCGCTCAGCCATTGCTCTCTGAAGGAGCTGGCGGAGGAATACGGCGCCCAGGCGGAATACCGTGCCCTCTTCCGGCAGGCAGAGCTGGGGAAACGGTACACGAAGCAGTTGGAGGACGAGGTGGTGCGGCTGAGCCTGCTGCTGGAGCTGGGCATCGACGAGGCGACGCTGCGCTCCGCCGCGGGAAAAGTCAGCGCCGAGGAGCTGACCCGGATCAAGTCCGCTCTGGAAGACCGCGTCAGCGAGTGCTTCCCCGTCCGGCATCAGCTCTCTGCGGAGCAAAAGCAGGAACCGATGGAAGCCGGGTTCCTTATTTAACGGGTTTTTCCGGGCATTCCGGTAACCAAATCTATTTTTTAGGAGGAAAACAGGATGAATTTTTCGTATCAGGAAGTAGGCTACGAAGCCGTGACGCTTCCCGCAACCAACGTAAATGAGGGAAAGCTGTGTAAAATCACCGAGAATGGCGTGACGAAGTGCGGGGAAGGTGACATCTTCATGGGCAAGGTGGAAAAAGCATACCCCGGGTATGCCTCCGTGCAGATCCATGGCTTCGTCACCTGCGTGTACTACGGTGCCACACCCACCTGCGGGTATGTGAATCTGGCAGCCAATGAGGCTGGCGGTGTCAGAGTCAACAGCGCCGGCAGATCCTACCTGGTGGTCGATGTGAACACGAATCGAAGCACAGTCACCTTTGAACTGTAAAAAGGAGGAAGAAGCAATGGGTTATGATAATCTGAAACTGGAAAAGGGTATGTATCGCCAGACAGGCATGAGCTTCACCCAGGTGCTGGAATCCCTGGATCCCAGCGAAAACTACCGCGGCACCGCTCTGGAGGGCACCGATGCCTTCCAGCGCCAGCTCAAGCGTTTCGGGATCCGTGTAAAGGGTCCGGGTTCCTCCACCGTGGAGAAGTTCTTCCACACGCTGGACTCCGCCGTTCTGTTCCCTGAGTACATCTCCCGCTCCGTCCGCCAGGGAATGGAGGAAAACAACATTCTCCCCAACATGGTCGCCACCGTCACCGATATCGACTCCATGGACTACCGTTCCATCTACTCCGTTCCCTCCAACGATCAAAAGACGCTTACCTATCTGGCGGAAGGCACCCAGATCCCCGCTACCACGGTGCAGACCAGAGAAAAACTGGTGAAGCTGCATAAGCGCGGCCGTATGCTGGTGGCCAGCTACGAGGCGCTCCGCTTCCAAAAGCTGGATCTGTTCTCCGTCATGCTGCGCCAGATCGGCGCCTACATCCAGAAAATGCACGTCAAAGACGCCATCGATGTGCTGACAGACGGGGACAGCAACGACGATTTCTTCTGCTACTTCGTGGAGGACGAGCCCTTCAACGGCACCGCCGGCACTCTGACCTACAAGGATCTGCTGGTTCTCTGGAGCAAATTTGATCCCTTCTCCATGAACACCATGATCTGCGACGACGCGACCCTGTACAAGATCCTGGAGATCCCCGAGCTGCAGAACCCGCTGACCGGGCTGAATTTCCAGGGCACCGGCAAGCTGTCTACCCCCCTGGGCGCGCAGCTTTTCCGCACGGGCAATCTGCCCTACGCCGGCATTCTCGCGCTGGACAACCGCTATGCTCTGGAGATGATCCGTGCCGGCGATGTGATGGTGGAGTACGACAAGCTCATCGACCGCCAGTTGGAGCGCGCCGCCATCACCACCATCTGCGGCTTCGGCAAGATCTATGACGAAGCGACCCGCTTCCTGCGTGTATGATGACGAACCAGGTTTTTGCCCAGGCCCTGCTGCTTGCAGGGCCTGTGGATCCGGAGCAGGAGCAGATACTACATCAGCTTTGCGCCGCCGTTACCGCTTCCCTGCAGCACAGGCTACGGGAGGGGATCCGCCCGGAGGACTGCAAGGCGGATTTTATCGCCGCGGCCAGCCTGTACGCCCTTGCCATGCTGTCCGGCGTGGATGACCGGCACGGCATCATGGAACTGAAGGCTGCCGATCTGACGCTGAAGCGGAAAAGCGGAGACGCGGCGGTCAACTGCCTGCAGACACAGGCGGATCTGATCATCAGCCCCTATCTGCAGGACCGGTTCGCCTTTATGGGGGTATAACATGCGGAATATGCTGGAAAAGATGCTCCGCTGCTACGGCACCAAGGCGGAAATCCTCCACGGTGGAGCGGCAAGCCCGGTCAGGGCCATCATCCAGCCCACCAGATCCAAAGCAAAGCGCACCATGGAGGGCGATCACGGGCCTCTGGGCGGGATCCCCCAGGGGCAGTACACCTACATCGGGCCGGTGGGGCAGCCCGTCGCCCAGGGGGACTGCCTGCTGGTGGGCGCGCTGCGGCTCCGGTTCCGGCGGGTGGAGACCATCTTTTCGGGTGACGAGCCGCTGTATCATTGGGGCTTATGCATGGAGGACGGAGAGGAGGATACATGGGCACTGAACTCGTAAACCAGGTGGTGACATGGCTGCAGGACGCCCAGATCCGGGCTGCGGAAGCCCTCCCTGCCCAGCGGATGCCCCGGCTGGAATCCCCTGCCGCGGCGGTTAACCTGTCCAAGCTGGATGATGTCGCCATGACCGCGGAGCTGACCGTGGATGTGATCGCGCCCAGAGCCTGCGGCGGCGGTGTCTGCAACCAGAGCGCGGAGGCCGTCCTCACCGTCCTGCACCGCCGGGGTGGGCATTGCACATTGTACGGCGCGGCGTTTGACGGGCGCATGGACTGCTTCGTTGCCCAGGTGCGGGCAACTCTGCCCGCCGTTCTGGAGAACGGTGTCTGGAAGCTCCAGACGCAGCAGTCCGCTTCCGTCAGCCGGACGCCTTTCTCCGTGTCATTGGAAGGGGTGCTTCTGCCCTTCGCAACCGGGTTTTCCGCCAGAAAAACCGCCGAGTGCCGGTCGGTACACGGTCTGGGGCAGGCGGATCCCGTCCAGCTTGTGCCCGGTACGGGGAGCTTCTGGCAGTTTTCGCTGGAGGAGCTGTTTCCCCCGGGGGCACCGGAGCCGGCAGCGCCGTCGGAGCCCTTCCTCCTCAGCCTGGTTCGGGGAACCCGGACGGAAAACTACCGGTTCTGCCGCTGGCTGTCCATCACCCAGGAGAGCGGCAAAAACGGGCTTCGCCAGATCCGAACCGGGATCGCGACCATACGGGAGGTAGTCAATGGATAAGCTGAAGATCGGAACGTTTACCTGGCCGGTGAACCCGGAGGCTCTGGAGCTGCACTGCACCCGGGAGCCGGTTTTCGTGAAGGACGAAAACGGCAACCGTTATTTCAGCCGGATGGGTACGGTGAAGCGGGTCATTACGGGCCGTGGGATCTTTGCCGGAACCACCGCCGTTGCCAGATTCCAGGATCTGCAGGCGCTGATCGGGCACACTTCCCCGGATATTATGGTGCATCCGCTGCTGGGCAACATCACCGGCTATCTCACGGAGGCCGCCATGGAGCCGGATTCCACGGAATTGTATGTGGGCTACCGCTTCACCTTCTGTGAGGCTTCCGGGCTGACGGCGGTTAATTAAGTTTGGGTCTGGAGCAAAACGGGGTTTTGCTCCAGACCCATTTTTTTGTTGCGCCTGCCCCAAAACCATGTATAATAACAGTATCACACACGGGAGGCGACGAACATGAAAGAAGTACAGAATTTTGTGCCCACACCCCGGATCGACCTGTGTCCCCCGGTCTATTTCTGCCCCAGGGCCAAGGGAGAGCCGGTGCTGGACGGCAACATTTTCAAGCCCTTCTGGGCAGATGTGCCCTTCACCGAGGACTTTGTGGACATTTCCGGCAGGGATTTCCCCACTCCCCGGTTCCGTACCCGGGCGAAAATGTGCTACGACAGCCGCAATCTCTACATCGCCGCGCTGCTGGAAGGCCCGGAAATCTGGGCGACCCTGACCGAACGGGACAGCGTCATCTATCTGGACAACGATTTTGAGGTGTTCATCGATCCCAGCAGCTCCTCCCAGCACTACATGGAGCTGGAGATGAACGCCCTGAACACCCAGTGGGATCTGATGCTCACCCGGCCTTACCGGGACGGCGGCCACTCCGTGTCCTGCTGGGACATCAAGGGTGTGGAGACCGCCGTCCACATCCAGGGCAGGCTGAACGATCCCACCGCGGACAACCGCTTCTGGAGCGTGGAAATCAAGATCCCCTTCGCGCCGCTGATGGAAAGCTACAGCCTGGAGCCCCAGCCCGAAAATCTCGCCAGGTGTTACCCGCCAAGAACCGCGCCCCGCACCGGGGAATTCTGGCGGATCAACTTCTCCCGGGTAAACTGGCAGGTGGACGGGCACTACCGCAAGCGCACCGACGAATCGGGTCAGGTTTTGCCCGAGGACAACTGGGTCTGGGCACCCACGGGGCTGATCGACATCCACTGTCCCGAATTCTGGGGCTTCGTGTTCTTCACGGAGCAGGGGGAAGCCATGGAGATCCCCGGGGACGAGCGCCGGAAGCTGGCGCTGCGGAAGCTGTACTACGCGGAATACGCCTACCGGGACAGCCACGGCTGCTTCTGCGCCGACGTGAAAGCCCTGGGTGTGCCGCTGCCCCCCTATCCCGTCACCGCGGAGGTCACGACCCGCCTGTTTGAGCTGTCCTGCCCCACGGAGGACGGAAAGGGCACGGTCTGCCTGCGAAGCGACGGCTATACCTACATTGACAGATAACTGCCATATACAGCAAAATGGGCTGTCTCGCTGAGACAGCCCATTTTCAGACTGTCAATAAACCCCCAAACCGTCAAAATCAGTGATTGGGGGTCATAACCGCGTCAGACCACAAAGGTGATCGACAACGTGAAAAATATGGTACTTTATTGTGGTTTCCCAATGCCCTTTCAGGGGATTTTGACTTCCATCGCAAACACAAGCCTACCGTACCTTCGTACGCCGACGGCTTGTGTTTGCTCGGCTTTGGCGCTTTCTTGACCGTCTGTCAGCGTGTCAAAAAGTACTTTTTTGACACGCTGAAAATGGGCTGTCTCGCTGAGACAGCCCATTTTTTTGTTAACTCATGCTGATATTGCCCAGCAGGATGGACGGATAATCCACCGTCAGCTCGTATTTCTCGATCAGGCTCTCGGTGAACTTCTGCACCCCTTCGTTGATCAGGGCGCTGCGGGCCTTGTAGTGCCACAGCGGTTCCGTGTTGGACAGGTACATGATGTGGTAGCCATAAGTGGTACGGACAATGCCGTAATCCCCGGTTTTTCTGCCTTCCTCCATGCACCAGAGCTTGAACTCCTCCACGAAGCTGCTGTCCTGGGTCACGCCGGTGTACAGACCGCCGGTGGTGTTGGAGCCGGGATCCTGGGAATGCTCGTTGGCAAGCTGGGCAAAGGTCTCCTCGGTTGCCTCGCCTGCCAGCCATTGGTTCAGCAGGTCCTGGGCGCTGGAGTAACACGCCTCCCAATCCTCGTCGGTAGTGCCCGCAGGCTCCAGCAGGATGTGCCGCACGTCGGCAACGGCTTCCCCGTTCTTTTCCACGCCCAGCTCCGCCGCGTGCTCGTCAAAGTAGGCCTCAATCTCCGACTCGGTGAAGGTCAGCTCGTCATACTTGGAGCCGAAGTAGGAATAGCCCAGGTAATAGGTGCGCATATACTCCACATAGTCCTCCAGCGTGCAGCCGGGGCCGAAGTCCGCCCGGAGCATGGCGCTGCCGTCGGCAAAGCCGTTTTCCGCCGCCACCTGATCCAGCTCCTGGGGCAAGGTCAGCAGGTAATCCTCCAGGCTCTGCTCCATGGTGAAGCCTGCTTCCTGCGCTGCCATGCACAGGGACTGGTACTGCCGCCAGGTGGTGATCGCGTTGACCAGGCAATACTGCTGCCAGGTCTCGCTGCCGTCGGGCAAAAGCTGGGTGTCCAGCGGCGCGGTATAGTCCAGCCCGTAATAGTAGACATACATTCCGTTTTCTTCCAGGAAGTCGTAGAACCAGCGCCAGTAATAGATCTGGAGCATCCCGTTGGTAAGCTGGGCATCTCCCAGGGTCGCCACCACGGTGTCATGGGCGGCGGTCACATCCTCATCGGACACGGTGTAGCTGCCCTTGCAGGTCTCATCGTCGGGATTGCCGTCCGTGGGAACGGTGGCCTCGGGCGTGGTGCCGCTGGGCTGGGTCTGCTGGGGATTCGTGGTGCCGGGAGCGGTAGCCGTGGGGGTGGTGGGGTTCTGGATCTGGGAGCGCAGGTTCGCGTTCTCGATGCACAGCACCACCAGCGCCGCCAGGATGCCCACCAGCAGCACGATGCCCACCACCAGAACCGCGATCTGATTGGGCTTCAAGCCGGTTTTTTCCTCCTCCACGGGAAGCTCGTCCTGATTCACTTCGGGCTCAAATTCGTTTTCCATTGTGTATCCTCATTTCTTCGGTTTTTCGGAAATGTTCCTGCATAGTGTATCATACAGGCCGCGCCATTGCAAGGGCAGCGGAAAAATGTTTACAATTCCTCCCCGGACAGCAGCTTTTTCGTGTCCGTCTCGTCCAGCTCCTGCACCTGGCGCAGCTTGCGGCTGATGGCACGGGAACGGGTGCCCATCAGGTTTTCCAGATCCGCGCTGGTCTGCTGCAGGTGCCCCTGCATCTTCACCATGGTATCCTCGAACTTGCCGAACTCGGTCTTCACCGCGCCCAGCACCTGCCAGACCTCGTTGCTCCGTTTCTGGATCGCCAGGGTTCGGAAGCCCATCTGCAGGGAACTCAAAAGCGCCGCCATGGTGCTGGGGCCTGCCACATTCACATTGTAGTCCCGGCGCAGCACCTCAATCATGCCCATGTTCACAACCTCCGCGTACAGCCCCTCAAAGGGCAGGAACATAATGCCGAAGGTGGTGGTATAAGGCGGCTCCACATACTTGTCCCGGATGTCCTTGGCGCTCTTTTTCAGCACCGCGGTCAGCGCCCGGCGGGCTTCCGCCACGGCAGCCGGATCCCCTGCCGCGACGGCATCCTGCAAATGGCTGTAGGTATCGCCGGGGAACTTGGAGTCAATGGGCAGATACACCGTGCCCTCGTCGCCGCCGGGCAGCCGCACCGCGAATTCCACCCGCTCGGTGCTGCCGGGGATGGTGGCAACGTTCTCCTCGTACTGCTCCGGGGACAAAATATCCTCCAGAATGGCCTTTAGCTGGATCTCGCCCAGAATGCCCCTGGTCTTGACGCCGGAAAGCACCTGCTTCAGGCTGCCCACGTCGGTAGCCAGGCGCTGCATCTCGCCGATGCCCTTGTAGACCTGCTCCAACTGGGTGGATACGGTCTGGAAGGAGTCCGAAATCCGCTTTTGCAGCGTGGTCTGCAGCTTCTCGTCCACGGTGCCCCGGATCTCCTCCAGCTTTTGGGCGTTCTCCTGCCGCATATCCCGCATGGACTGCTGGGTGTAGGTCTCCATACGCTCCAGCCGGTCCGCCATGTCCTTCAGCCGCTGCTCCGTGCCCTGCTGCATGGCGGCAAGCTGCTGCTGGGTGGATTTCTGCATGGTCTGGAGCTGCTGCTCCATGGTCTGCTGCATGGCCTCCTGCCGGGTGTTGATGTGCCGGTTGATATATTCCAGCGTATCCGCGTGGCTCTTCTGCTGGTCTGACAGCT
The DNA here is from genome assembly GCA_051867435.1 of Faecousia sp. GTDB lineage: Bacteria > Bacillota > Clostridia > Oscillospirales > Oscillospiraceae > Faecousia. The sequence continues at coordinate 7,554 of JBJDYP010000093.1, read as the reverse complement.
CCCGGCGCATGGTCTGCACGCTGTCCCGCAGGTTGTCCCCCAGCACATTCAGGCTGTTCACATTATTCTGCCCCATGGCGCTGACGGTAGTCAGCACCGCCTGCTGAATATCGGCGGTGTTTTTGCTGCCGATTTCCCGCAGCTCACCGGTCAGTCCGGTGTAATCCGCCTTCTTTCCCTGCCGGAGCAAAATGACGATCAGCAGCGCCACCGCCACCGCCAGCAAAATCAGAATCGCAATCTCCATATGTTCCTCCTAAACCGTAACTTGCAGCGCTTTGAGGCAGCGCCCGGTGTCCGTGTCCACGGTGAACACCGCGCCGGACATGGTGCATTCCCCTTCCGCGGTCTGGTAGCGCCGGAACACGCTGCCCCGGAATTTCTCAATGGAAAGCTGGGGGGCAATGCCGATGACGGAATGCCTCGGCCCGGTCATGCCCAGATCCGTGATATAGCCCGTGCCCCCGGGCAGCACCTGGGCATCCGCCGTGGGCACATGGGTGTGGGTGCCCCACAGCGCCGTGACCTTGCCGTCCAGCATGAAGCCCATGGCCCGCTTTTCGGCGGTGGCCTCCGCGTGGAAATCCACCAGGGTGAATTTCGCGCTTCTGATCTCCGGCAGGATTTTATCCATCAGGAGAAACGGGTTGTCCGGGGTGTAATCCATGTTGGCTCTGCCGATGAGGTTCACCACCGCGATCTGCCCCGCCCGGGAGTCAAAGATCCCATACCCCCGTCCCGGGGTCTGGGGCGCGAAGTTGGCGGGCCGCAGGATATAGCGGTTTTCGTCCAGATAGGTCAGGATCTGCTTCTGCCGAAAGGCGTGGTTGCCCAGGGTGATCACATCGGCTCCCGCGGCGAATACCTGCTCCGCCTGCTCCGGCGTCAGCCCCATATTGGAAATGTTTTCGCCGTTGACCACGGTAAAAACCGCCTGGTGTTCCCGGATCGTCTGCCGCAGCTTTTTTTGCAGGCAGCGCAGCCCCGCTTCGCCCACCACATCGCCCACCGCGAGAATGTTCACCGTCATAGCGTGTTCCTTCCTTGTGCGTTATTTTTATTATTATACCGCGTCTTTCCCGCTATCGCAAGGAAAACCTCTCCTTTGCCGAAAAAATGCCCCCGGCCGAAGCCGGAGGCATTTGATATAGGGGGAAATTACAGGGCCTTCTCTGCCAGCGCGCGGTACAGGAAGGTCACTGCCTGCGCTCTGGTGCAAGCATCCTTAGGCGCGAAGTGGGTAGCGTCCATGCCATTGGTCACGCCAGTGGTATGCGCCCACATCACGGGAACCATGTAGTACTCGCCCTCGACCAGATCCACATAGGGCAGCTCGGCTTCCGCCTGAGGCTTGCCAGCCGCACGCCACAGGAAGGTCACGATCTGCGCTCTGGTGCATGCCGCGTGGGGAGCGAAGTGGGTGGCATCCACACCATTGGTGATACCCTTCTCAACGGCCCACAGAACCGCGTCCACATAGTATTCGCCTTCCTCCAGATCCACGAAGGGATTCTGGGTGGTGGTGGGAGCGGGCTTGCCTGCGGCGCGCCACAGCATGGTGACGATCATGGCACGCTCACAGGTTCCGTCCGGAGCGAAGTGGGTAGCGTCCACACCATTGGTGATTCCGTTGTTCTTTGCCCAGATCACGGGATCCAGGAAGTAGTCGTCTTCCTTCACATCCACGAAGGGCAGCTCCAGCGCGGGAATGGTTTCAATTTCCACAGCGCCGCAGGCGGAGCAGGTTCTGACGATGGAGCCTTCCACGCCGAAGCCGGGATCGGTGACAACCTCTTCCCACTTGTGGCCGTGGCCGACGATCTCGGTGGCCTTGATCTTGCCGGACTCGAAGTCGTCATTGTTCTCAAGCACGGTTTCATAAGCGGTCATGCCGTTGCAGGCACTGGAGGTGGTGATCTCCGCGATCACATCACCTGCCGCGAACATCTCGTCTTCCGTGTTGGCAAAGGCGATGGTGACAACGCCGTTCTCCACGTTGTAGGCGGCAACCGTGCCGTTCACGGAGACACCCAGGACATCCACGCCAGCGAACTTCACGGTGATCTTGCCGTTCAGCATATCATCGGAAGCAACGACCTGGTAGACGTTCTCGCCCTGCTTTTCAACGGGGGTCTCGTCCTGATCGCCAGTCTCGGAAGCCGTGTTCAGACCGCCGGCAGTCTTGTTGGCAGCGGCGTTCAGATCCAGAGACTCCCGCTCCACAGTCTGCAGGCTTTCGGCAAGCGGATTCTCCTTTGCCATTGTGATCAGCGCGGATTCAACGGAACCCACAGCCACTTCATCGTCGTCCCCGGAACCATTCATTGTGGCGGTAGCCAGGGTGACAGGCCACACATCCTCGCCGAAGTCGCCCAGCAGGTAGGAATGGTATGCCTCGTCCTCGCCGTAGGCAATCATATACAGTCTGTTGCTGCTGCCGTCGAACATGGAGAAGAACAGAGTGCCCATGTCGTCGCCAAGAACCAGCGAGCAGTAGAAGTTGTCGTAATCCTGGCTGTAGGGCAGTCCCGCCAGATCCAGATCCAGGATGCCCAAAATCTTCAGAGAGTTGCCAACGGGGGCAAGAAGCAGACCCAGACCGGAATCGGTCAGCAGAAGGAAGGTATCCGCATAGGTATCACCGTTGGGAACTGTATTTACATACGTCAGGCCGGTGAAGTACTGCGCGTCGAAGATCGGAAGCAGCGATCCAAGGTTAAATCCGGAAATAAAGCTGTTTTCCGTGACGACCTCGCCGCCCAGCAGCCAGGTGCTGTAGACGCCCCAGGCAACGGGCTCGTCTGCCATATAGCCCTCATAGTAGCCGAAGGTGATGTCATCCACCGCGCCGCCAATGTCGCAGGTTGCCTTCAGCACTTCGCTCTCGCCGGTCTCGGGATCGATCACGGTCATGGCGCCGTCGGCGCTCTGGCTGAACACCAGCTCGGACAGATGATCGAACGCCGCGTTGGCAGTGTCATTCTGCAGATCGAAGGTCTTGGTCCAGGTCTCCTCGGTCTCCAGGTTCCAGGTGAACAACTGGGGATTGCCCTCCGCGTCCTGCAGCGTGCCGGTGATGGTCCAGGCGATGGGCTCAACGGTAACGGTGCATTCGGCAGTCTTGGTGGGATCCATGACGGAGGCGACGGTAATGACACATTCACCCACACCTGCCGCGTGGACAGCGCCCTTTTCGTTGACGGTAGCCACGGTTTCATCGCTGGAGGTCCAGGTGACGCTGTTGTCCTTGACTTCCAGAGGCAGAACCAGCGCAGCCAGCTCCGCGTCGGCGCCCTTGGGAAGTGTCAGGGTATCGTCGCTGATCAGGACTTCCTCCACCTCTTCAACAGGCATCACGTTGAAGAACAGGCGGTAGGTGGTCTTGTTGTCCGCGTAGTCCACAACCTGCACCATGTAAACGCCGTCTTCCAGCTCCAGATCGGAGGCATCGAAGGTCACGGTGCCTTCCTCGTTCTTTTCGGCTGCAAGCGCATCCAGAGGCAGGGCGTCCACGAAATCGCCATAGGCATCAAACAGGATGGCGGCAGCGACATAATTGTTGTCCTGCACAGTCATGGTGACAATGCCGTCATCAATGACGACCTTGTTCACAGCGGGAGCGGTGTTATCCACAGTGAAGGGGATGGAGAAGGTAGCGCCTTCGCCCAGAGCGTCCCAATTCACGGAGGAACCGTTCACATGGTACTCGGTAGCCAGGGTGATGGCAATCTCATAGTTGCCGCCGTCCACAGCGCCGGTACCATCCCAGCCAATCTTCGTGCCGGTGGAGGTATTTGCCCACTTGCCGGCATTCGCGTTGTAGTAAGCGGCATAAGCGGCGCCGATGTTCTGGGTGTAGATGACCTTGCCGGTATCCACATCCTTCACCGTGATTCTGCCGGCGGCAGAGTTACGGATCTGGGTGTACTGCACCAGGCTGATGCGGCTGCCCGCTTCCAGACCCAGGGCATTGCGGGAAGAATCATAGGGTTCTTCGAAGTAGGGATTCCCGCCGAAGATGTAGGGGTCGCCGGGCTCATCGGGATATTCGATGCCAAAGGCATTGCCGATGCCAAGATAGGGAATCAGGGCATCCTCATTGTCCGCGTCCGCGGCAATATCATATCTGTCAAACATGGAAGCGTCGGACCAGTCGCCGTAGAAGCCCAGCACGGGGATGGACAGCTGGACGCCTTCCTCACCCTCCTCGGTAGCCAGAGGCGTGAGCCACAGGTAGCCTTCCACATAGTCGCCGCTGGCAAGCAGCGAATCCAGGACTTCCTTGTCTTCCTCGCCAATGGCGACCTTCACGGTCACATGGGCGCTCTCCCCGGCGGGGATGGTCACAAAGTCACCGGTCATGGGGTCGTTCAGCCAGATGGCCACGTCAAAGCTGGTCAGGGTGCCATCGCCGTCGGCATCCATCATATCCTCGTGGAAGATCTTGACATCCTTGCCCGCAACGGCATCCATCAGGATCTGCAGATCCGCGTCGGAGGACTTGCCGTCGCCGTTGAAGTCGGGGTACTGGCTCCACACGCCGTCGCCTGCCCACTCAGAGGTGTGGCTCAGAGCTGTGGTCCAGTTGTCCAGCCACAGATAGCCATACTGGAAGAAATCCTGGGTGAACAGATCCGCGTCCAGCATATAGGTCATCTCATGGTCGGAGATGTTGGTCACGGTAAAGCCGATGGTGTATTCGCCGGTGCGCTCGGGATCGTCGCCCAGCTCTGCCTTGACCTTGCCGTCAGCGGCGGAAGCGGTGGCGTCGTCGTCCATGATGATGAAGGACTCAGCCTTCACCGCGTTGCCCACGTTGGCAAGACCGGCGCCCTGGGCCAGGATGGACCAGTAGTAACCGGATTCTTCCTCGATCATGGGAACCGCGGTGCCCATCAGCAGGCTCTGGGTCAGGGCACGGACGGTCAGTCCGGTCTTTTCGGCCAGGCCGCTCTCCTTGACATACTGGGCAACCAGAGCGGACATACCCGCGATCTGGGGTGCCGCCATGGAGGTACCGCTCATCTGCTCATAAGCCTCGCCGCCGGGAGTCGCGCCGTCCACGGAGTAGATGTTGCCGCCGGGGGCGGTGATTTCGGGCTTCAGAGTCAGGTCGCCGGGAACGCCGCGGCTGGAGAAGCTGGAAACGGCGTAGTACCCGTCATTGACGATGGCGCTCACCACGCCCTCGGAGACGGTCATCTTGCCGATGCCGTAGGTGAGGCCGTCCTCGGTGGTCTCGACCTCGGCGGCATCCCAGAACAGCTCACCGTCAGCTTGGGCCAGCGCGGTAACAGGCACTTTCCCGGTATAGCCGGTCAGGTTCAGGTAAATGGAGCCGGACTGGTTGTTCACAATGATCACGCCGGCAGCACCCGCGGCAGCGGCGGCATTGGCCTTCTCATAGAAGGAGGATGTGCCGCGGTAACACATTGCAATCTTGCCCTCGACCAGCTCGCCCAGCGCCTCGAAGTCGTCAACGCCGGTTGCAGAGTTGGCGCCGATGCTGTCGAGAATGATATACTCATGCTCGCCGGCAATGGTGGTGAACGGCGGGTTGCCATAGTCCGGGCTCTCAAAATAGAACATGAGGTTGCCGTCCACATAAAACACGGGGGCGGTGTTGCCGATGTTGTCGGCGGAAGCAACGGTAAAGGCGTTGGCATATGTACCGGGAGAGCCGCCGGTGTGGAAGTTCACATCGTCAGCATACAGGTAGCCAAACGGATCCGCTTCGTCCGCCCAGTTGCCGTTGTTGCCGGCAGAAATGGAAACCACGGTATCGGTCTGCTGCAGGGCATCCAGGATATCCTGGTACTCGCTGTTGGTGACCATGCCCGCGGCAGCGGAGCCCAGGGACAGGTTGACGGCATCGGCACCCAGCAGGATGGCATCCTCGATGGCGACCATGTAGTCGGAATCGTAGGCGCCGCCGTTCTTGCCGAAGACCTTCATGGTGAGAAGCTGCGCGTCAGGAGCGACACCCTGCACGTAGACGGTTTCCAGCGCATTCACGAAGCCGCCGTTGCCGTCGGGAATATAGGCGTTGGCGGTGGCAATGCCGGCAACATGGGAGCCGTGCTCACTCTGGCCGTCACGATCGTGGGTCACGTCAAGATCCCGGTCCACATAGTTGAACGCGAAGGGCAGCTTGCCGGTCAGGTACAGGTCTGCCGGATCGTTGATCAGGGGTGCGATGTTCAGCTTGGGCAGGACTGCAGCCACTTCCTCGGCGGTCAGCACATCCACTTCCTCACCCAACTGGGCGATGGAGTATGCCCAGGCATCGGCGTCGAAGCTCTGGTGGTCGGTGTCCGTACCGGTATCGATGACCGCGATCAGGCTGCCCGCGCCGGTGAAGCCCTCGGCATAGGCGGCAGAGGAGCCGATCATGGAGCTGGAGGTAGCCATGTTGGGATCGGCGGCCTCATCCTTGCTCACAACCGCAGGCTCATAGCGGGTCTCGATCACAACCTGGGAAACCTCGGGCAGTGCCTCGATGGCCGCAATGCTGCCGAATTCCACATTCGCGGAAATCAGGTTGGCAGCCAGGGTCAGGTTCCACGCCACGTCCAGCTTTTTGCCGTTCAGGACTTCTCTGGAAATCTTGGCTTCCAGGCTTTCCTGCTCGGCCTTCAGGCCGTCCCGGTAGCTCATTGCGGCAGTGTTCTGCGCAATGCCGGTGGTGGAGAAGCGGGAGATGGTGGGCTCTTTGTTCAGCACGATGGACACACGAACCATATCGGTGTCCGCGTAGAGTGCTTCCTGCTGCTCCGTGTTCAGGGGCTTGCGGCCGGGAGCGGAAGACACTTCGCTGTTGTCCACTTGTTCGAAGCGAACGGATTCGCCGGCGTCCTCATCCGCGGCGGCAACCGGGGTCACGGCGATGCCGCAGACCATGACAATTGCCATCAGCAGAGAGAGGAAGCGGTAAGAAAACTTTCTCTTCATTCATTTTTCCTCCTATACAATTTCTTATTCTTAAACCGCAACCGATCCCCCGTTTTTTCCCGGGTTCGCGGCGGTCGGAGCGGAATAAAAACACCAAATAACAGGCAATGGACACCTGTCCACACAGCGGGTACGAATGTCCATGTTGATGCAATTATTTTACGCCTGCTCCTGTGAAAATGCAAGTATTTCCTGATCAACCCCCTGTTTTTTCACTCATTCCACAGTTTACTGGTGAAAAATCGCTCCAATTCTGTGCAATCTAACAATTTCCCGCCCGGCAGCGTTGGATTTTCCAGTTTTTCCCGCCGTCAGAGTGCCGGACATCCCGTATACTCCCGGTGAATAACCGTATTTTTTTCCGAAACGCAAAATAATTTGGTGTTCAAAAGACAGTTGACAACCACCGTAGTTTGCGCTGCTGTGGTTGTTCTTGCATTCTATCCCGCTATGTAGTAATATGAAATTGAACAGACCGATGAATCCAGCCGAACAGATCCTAAGGGCGCACTTCTATACACCTTTCGGCGCAGTGCGTTGGGTGCAGCACTTGGCTCTCCCTTTGGGAGAGCTGGCGGCGAAGCCGACTGAGAGGGTAAAAAT